>NZ_LR590469.1:303893-607787 GCF_901472495.1 Yersinia enterocolitica subsp. enterocolitica | reverse complement strand
CTCGACACTTGATTGCAGTGACATGGTGCCGGAGAACACCCACAAATTAGGTTTGAATTGATATGTTGCCGTATAACTCGGGAATTTTTTACTTTTTGCCGTCACAGTGACGGTGCTACCATAGGTTTTATAGGCAATATTGACTTTACCCTGATTATCAACCGGCGCACTGGCCGCATAGGATGATGTCCAGTCATATTGAGTATTATTCGCCACATCGTCATTCATCACCAATTGGAACGTGGCTTTATTAAAGGTAGTTTTCGGGAAGCCTTTATCTGTGGCAAATTGCTCACCATTCACGTTAATGCCGGTTATCTTCGGTACTGGGTACAGGGTGATTCTTTTCTGCAACAAGTCTAGTGATTCCCCCCCCACCTGCGGCGTAATATCGACATCTCCTACCGAATTTCCCACCACACTGGCGGTATAGTTGTCAGCATTTTCGGTTACCGGACTAATAGTTACCGGAACACCACTTTGTATAAATTCAAGATCTGTTATCCCACTGACAAACTCATTATTTTTATTACGCGGAACAAAGGTGAGTATCGACTGCATGGAGCCATCGGCAACAATATCAGATGGAGAAACGTTAAAACTTGAGTTTGTGACATCTGGCGGCAGCACGGCAAATCGTACATCAACAGTAGCCTGTTGCCCCTGAATATCTAAAGTGACGACTGACACCCCAACAGTGAAGCTAGTTAATGCAATGCTTATCACACCCTGTGCATCGGTTTTTTTTGTGACTTTACTGGGAAGCGCACCATTACTGGTGGTTATCACCCCCTCTTGCTCGGCAACCGGCGTACTATCAATATTAGTCACTGTAAATTTCACCGTGATGGGAGTCCTGCCATCAGCAAGCGCACCATCATCAGTCACTTCCGAGGTAATAACGAACTGAGGTTGCTGCACAATAACGGTCAACGTAGCTGGATTAGAACTATTGCCGTGGTTATCGATAGCCGTGGCGCTGAGGGTATAGGTATTGACCGCCGCTTCGCTCTCGCCGGTTTTCCCCACAGTACGACTCGCTGGTGCCATCGGTTTATAAGGCGGTAAGACCACATTGTAATCTGTTGCACTGACGGGTATTAATTTGCCGCCGGCAGCAACCCATTGCGCATCATTCCAGAGAATACGTTGTAGTGCAGATTGAGACTGTATTTGTGCACTAACGGAATAAACCTGCCCCGGCAGGCCGGAGAGTACGGCGGGTGAAAATGCCAATTTGATAGTATTCTGTTTTTGGTATTCCAGAACAATATTTGGATTGCGCTCAACCAGATTATAACGGCTCTCAGCCAGTAAACGAGTTCCGGCCACCACTGCGGGGCTAAACTGCGAACGAAAACTTTCGCCGAGGCGATAATCCATTTGTAAGTTCCATTGTATTTCATGCTGCCGACTTTTTCCCATTCGTTGATCGACCCCCAGTGTAATGAAGGGGATCGGCGTATAAATAAGCCCTGTGGTCACCGCATAAGGGTTACTTTGCAGGTTATCTTTACCAAATAAAGCCACCCGCTCACCACGGTACTGCTCATATTTTAATTTCCCGCCCAATTGTGGCAGCGCAGGTAAATACGCTTTGACGTGAATGTCGCCCCCGCTTGCCGGGCGCTCATTATAGTCCGCGAAATCACGAGATTGATGCCAACCATTGAGGCGAAAATAACCATTGGCCGATAATTGTAAATAATCAGTCCAGGCTTCTGCACCCACGCCAATACGATGATTGTGCCCGGTCATATCATTGTCATAGAAAGTGTTAAAGCCATACATCCAACTTTGTTGGAAGGTACGCACCCCAGCGCCGATATTAAGGGTATTGCGACTGTCTTTATTTCTTATACCCAACTGACTAAAAAAGACATATGAAGCAGAGTCATACCAAGGCAACAGCCAATCAAGAGAACTTTCTTTGAGGGAGAACTTTTTATCAAAGTTAACATTGACCTGAGTTGTCCCAAATCTATTTAACCAGTGTTTTACTTCCTGATTTGCCGCGTCATTTACCATTGACCTGGTGATATTGGATGCATTACCCGATACCGCCAGACTGGTTCCGGTACTGATTATCTTATTGAAAGCCTCATTATGTTCAGCGGGGTTCTCTAACGCTTCTGAATTAAAATAATGTTGCTGTGAGAACCCATAAGTAAATATTCCAAATATTAAACCGATCGATAATATTAGCCTGCTAATGATTTTAGTCACAGTTAGCGTATTAAAAAATGAATACATTAGTGTACCCCTTAGGTATAAATTAACGCGGTAATATTTACTTAAGCAACAGAAATGAAAACAGCGACAAGAAATAACTTCTTCTCTCTCGCAAACACTAACAATAGAATAGCAGAACTTACAAAAATAAAATTAAAAAATTAAAAATAACAGCAATGACAAATGAAATGCAAAAAAAAATCATCATGGTAATATTAGCTTGTTAATTTAATTGTCAGGTTATATTTAGCATGTATATATATATTGTGATATATTATTATTATCAAAATAGTTTACATTCGTCTCATAAAATAGACTCTCTGCATTTTTCACGATGCATTAATCTAATGCGACTAAGCAACCGCTGGCTTAGTTTAAAGGAGGGTATATGAAAAAACAGAGTGTACTTTTGAGTTTGATTTTTTGCAGTATGATGGCGATGTCATTACATTCAACAGCGCAGGCAAAAGAACTAAGCAGCATGATGCTACTTCCTATATGTTGCTCCTTCACTTATCCATTTTGGATTTAACGATAATTAACGATGACCTGGTGATTAATAACCTGCAGTGGCGGATTGACCCGCCCTTTTCCTGCGATAAAGTAGATAAATGTCAGTTGAGTCGCAGCCGCTTCCCCGGCCAATCCGCGACTCAGCCCGCTGCCCCCCTCAAGAGGCATACAGCGGGTTGGCGTACATAACTTAACTTGTAAACCATCTGGTGCTGCTGACATTAATTGGTAGCGCCAACTTATCGACACAATTCGCGCATTATCTTGCGCCAGTGCGACCGGTGATTGCAGCGGCTTGGCGGAGATTGCCACACCGCGCACACTCTGGGTAATGCCAATATCATCTGCCACCCAGGAACCTGAAGCCATTGCATTCAATGGCAATATTCCAATTGAAAACAAGCCCACCAGAACTCTTCGGGAAAGACAAGTCAGCATCAGGCCGCTCCAATGGTTGAGGTCATACGGATTTGACGATTGTCGCCGATTTCCAAATTCGACAGCACCACCATCTGCGGCAAGCTACGGCGCAGGAAGCGGGCTAATAATGCACGCAATGCGTGGTTAACCAACAACACTGGCGGCGCGCCCAGCATCTCTTGACGTTGCAGTGCTTGCTTGGATTGTTCCAGTAGGCGATCAGCCAGCCCCGGTTCTAAACCGCTACCACCTTGCAGTGCTTGTAATAACAAGCGTTCCAAGGCCGCATCCAAACCAATGACCTGAATCTCGCCGGTACCAGGGAACCATTGCTGGGCAATTGAGCGGCCCAGCGCGACGCGTACCACTGCGGTTAACTCATAAGGGTCGGTTTGATTGGGCGCATGCTCGGCAAGCGTCTCAATAATGGTGCGCATATCACGAATAGAGACCCGCTCCATTAACAGGTTTTGCAGCACCTTATGCAACGTGGTTAAGGTCACCACTCCGGGAATAAAGTCCTCGGTCAGCTTCGGCATCTCTTGTGAAACCCTATCTAACAGCTGCTGGGTTTCCTGACGACCGAACAAGTCACTCGCATATTGACTGATCAGATGATTCAAATGCGTGGCGACGACCGTACTGGCCTCGACCACGGTAAACCCTTGAATCTGTGCTTGTTCACGTAATGCACTTTCAATCCATACCGCAGCCAAACCAAAGGCTGGATCTTGTGTCGCTTCGCCAGGCAATGTCCCCACCGCATTACCTGGGTTGATCGCCAGCCAGCGGCCCGGATGGGCTTCGCCGCTGCCAATTTCGACCCCTTTCATCAGGATCCGATAACTGGCAGGCGGGAGTTCCAGATTATCCCTGATATGAACCACCGGCGGCAAACAGCCCATTTCCTGAGCAAACTTTTTGCGGATACTGCGGATACGCCCGAGTAACTCACCATTTTGCTGGAAATCGACCATCGGGATTAGGCGATAGCCGACTTCCATACCCAGAGGATCTTCCAGTTGAACATCTGACCAGGTGGCTTCCGTCGCTGGTTGTTGATCCTGCATGGCCGGTGCTTCTGCGGCTGCCGGTTGCTGCGACTGTTTACCCCGTAAACGCCAGGCCAGAGCCAATAACGCCGCGGTAAATAACAGAAACACAAAGTTAGGCATACCGGGCACCATACCCAGTAAACCCAATACGGCAGCACTCAACACCATCACCCGCGGGTTGTTGAACAACTGGGTGACCATTTGCTGGCCTACATCCTGATCAGTGCTCACTCGGGTAACAATAACACCCGCGGCAGTGGATATAACCAATGCCGGGATTTGCGCAACCAAGCCATCACCAATGGTCAACAACGTATAGGTTTCTGCTGCATGACCCACGGCCATGTTGTGCTGGAGTACCCCGACTAACAGGCCGCCGACCACGTTAATGACCATGATCAGTAACCCAGCAACCGCATCACCACGAACAAACTTACTGGCCCCGTCCATTGAACCGTAGAAGTCCGCTTCTTGTGTCACATCAGAGCGGCGCTTTTTCGCTTCGTCTTCCCCAATCAAACCGGCGTTTAAGTCGGCGTCGATGGCCATCTGTTTACCGGGCATACCATCAAGAACAAAACGTGCGCCAACTTCAGCAATACGCCCTGCCCCTTTGGTGATGACCATAAAGTTGATGATAACTAAAATAACAAAGACCACGATACCGATGGCGAAGTTACCGCCCACCAGGAAATGGCCAAATGCTTCAACCACCCGTCCT
Organism: Yersinia enterocolitica subsp. enterocolitica; assembly: GCF_901472495.1. Lineage (NCBI taxonomy): Bacteria > Pseudomonadati > Pseudomonadota > Gammaproteobacteria > Enterobacterales > Yersiniaceae > Yersinia > Yersinia enterocolitica. Next base: position 602,846 of record NZ_LR590469.1, on the reverse strand, counting down.
GCTGCCGCAGCACCGGTATGCCCATCCATCAGAATAATACGAGTAGAGGCCACGTTTAGGGATAAACGCAGTAAAGTCGAGAACAACAGAATGGTCGGGAATGCAGCAAAATCCAAAGTACGCTGAGTAAACATCGCAACCAGCAACACCATGATGGACAGCGCGATGTTGAAGGTAAACAACAAATCAAGGATGAAAGGCGGCAGTGGCAGCACCATCATCGACAAGATCATGAGGATTAAGATTGGCCCGGCAAGAATTTGCCACTGCGTATCTTTGAAGTTGCCCGGTAAACGAAGCAGGGCGGCCAAATTAGCCATTAGTCAGTCTCACTCTCTTCTGTTGCAAAATCCAGCCCTTCCGGTACCGGCAGATGTTCAGGTTTTTTCGGGATTAGCCCACCTTCCCGCTTCCAGCGTTTCAGCTGATACACCCAGGCAAGAACTTCAGCTACTGCCGCATAAAGGGTGGCAGGAATATGTTGACCCACTTCGCTGTGCCGGAATAATGCCCTGGCCAACGGCGGAGCTTCTAATAAAGGAATGCGATGTTCAGCGCCCAATTCTCGAATGCGCAGTGCCACGGCTCCCGCCCCTTTCGCCAATACTTTTGGCGCACTCATTTTGGTTTCGTTGTATTGCAACGCAACAGCATAGTGAGTCGGGTTAGTCACTATCACATCCGCTTTGTGTACATCCGCCATCATCCGCCGGCGGGCCATGGCCCGTTGCTGCTGGCGGATACGCCCTTTCACATGAGGATCACCTTCTTGATCCTTGAACTCATCGCGTATTTCCTGTTTTGTCATGCGTAACTTTTTGATATGGCTGGTTATTTGGAAAAACACATCGAAGCCGACCATTGGGGTCAGGCCTAAAACCACCACTAACCCACAGAAAATAATCAAGTGGAGCGCATCACCTAAGGCGGCCACTGGAGGAGCAGCCATTAACCGCATCATATCGGGCCAGTTATGCCAGAGAAATATGCCGGTAACCCACCCCACCAGTGTCGCTTTCAAGATGGCTTTTAGCAGTTCAGCCAGCGCCTGTGAGGAAAACATCCGCTTTAAACCGGCAATCGGACTCATTCGCTTGAGGTCAAATTTGATTGACTCGCCGCTAAACAGTACGCCGCCCAGAAGCATCGGTACCGCCATTGCCACTATGACCAATCCGGCAAAAATGGGTATCAGCGCTATCAGCGTTTGTCTGAGTAACATGCCAATTTGGCGCAGCATTTGCTTATCATCACTGATAAGGCCGTGATCAAAATGCAACCCCTGAGCAATCATGGCAGCCAGTTGACGCGCCATCGATTCCCCCGAAACCCACAGAATAGCCAAACCGGCCCCGAGCATCAGCATCGAGGTCAGTTCGCGTGAACGCGGTATCTGGCCTTTCTCGCGAGCCTTCTCCAGCTTATGGGCTGTGGGTTCCTCGCTTTTGTCCGCATCGCTATCTTCAGCCACAGCAATGGCTTCTGTTAGCGTAAATGTTCCTGTTCAGCGTAGGCGTTCCCATCTAAGAGAAAATTAATATGCGTAGCATGACAAACATTTAGTTAGCCTATGGATGGAACAACGCTGCAATTAGGGGGTTATTTCTCGGATGAGTACATTCCATCGGCATGGATTGAGTTGGAATGGATTGATGAGTAGAACAGACCTTGCACGTCAAATGCCCGCAGAACTAAGGTTGTTATGATATGCAAAATGACATTACTCCTGTTATTAAGTTAATTGAACATTTAAAACGCGCCTGTTGAGGAAATAGGTAGATTGAGTGTTATATAAACAGTTTCGACTGCTGTTGTTCTGCACCTCTGAATAAGAGCTATCCAGATAATAGTAAAATGATAACCTTCATATTAAAGGGAAATTAAAATGAAACGATTTGACGTTACTTATGATATTTTTAACAACAAAAGAAAAAACATTTCAATCATAAAATCAGCTCATACCCTTGTCATAAGAATGCATCCCGATACAGATTTTTCCAAAATGATGCTCAATGCTATCAATGATAACACTATAAAATATAAAGTTATATTTAGGGTTGTCAGTGCCAACACCTATGTCGTCAGTATAGATGCCCCCCCAGATAGAGTGAGTGACCTCAAGAAAATCATCGCGAGTAATGAAACAGTCAGGTTCGCCGGTTATGGATTTAAAACAGAAAAAAATAAAGAACCTCTTATTTACACTGAGAATATATTTGTTCAATTCAATGATAATTTATCAGAATCTGAATGTGAGAAAATAATTTGTGAACATAACCTCACTATTAAGATGAAAATAGCATTTCTGAATAATGCTTATTTTACCTCAGCACAAGAAGATATCGGCGAAAATATTTTTACTATTGCGGAAAGTATTTTAAATCGAAAAGATATTAAGCATTGTTATCCTGAATTAATTTATCACAAAGAACACAAAACCATTCATCCTAATCAGTGGCATTTAAAGAAAACCACCGTGCGCCATGAAGTTGAGGTGGATGCCAGTGCCAACGTCGAAAATGCGCATAAAATCACCTTAGGAAAAGGCACGATTATCGCCGTCATTGATGACGGTTTCGATATGGGCCATCCGGAGTTTAGTCGTAAAGGAAAAATCGTTCATCCTTGTAACCTGTCTGGCGTAAACACCGATGATGATCCTACACCGGGGAAATATGACACTCACGGTACACCATGTGCAGGGGTGGCTTGTGCCGATGGCCGCTATGGTGCCTCTGGTGTGGCACCAGAGGCTAATCTTATGCCAATACGACAGGCGGGAGGGTTAGGTTCACTAGACGAAGCTCTCGCTTTCGTGTGGGCGACAGATAATGGAGCCGATGTTATCTCTTGCAGTTGGGGGCCGAAAGGCAGTTTGTCGGCTAACTCAGATGATCCTCAACATGACGTTGTGGCCGCACTGCCAGCATTGACTCGTATGGCTATTGATTATGCTATTGATAAAGGGCGCAAAGGCAAGGGGTGTGTCGTCCTTTTGGCAGCCGGTAACGGCAATGAATCTGTCGAAAAGGATGGTTACGCCAGCTACGAACCGGTTATTGCTGTTGCTGCTTGTAATGACCGAAGTATCCGTTCCGTTTACAGCAATTATGGTAAATCACTTTGGTGCTCTTTTCCCAGTGACGACTCCGAAGACCTCATACTCGGCCATCCAGCTCCTTTAACAACGGGTATCTGGACCACCGATCTGCGTCGTGAATATGGGGATAATCCAGGGGCTAGCACAGCTGTAGGGGATATTTTTGGTAATTACATTAATAATTTTGGTGGTACTTCCAGTGCCTGCCCCGGTGCTGCCGGTGTTGCCGCTTTAATTATTTCAGTCAACCCCACTCTGAACTATCAAGAGGTCAAAGATATCATTCGCGACAGTTGCGACAAAATAGATGAAAAAAATGGAGGCTATGATGAAAATGGTCACAGTGAATGGTATGGATACGGGCGAGTCAATGCGGGCAAAGCCGTGTCGTTAGCCCAAAAATTGTATCAGGAAATGGTAGGGTGCCATAAATAAAGGAGGCGCGGAAAAATACATCTCAGTCAACGGCCATGCAGATGAGGAAACGCCCTCATCTGCACCCGAAACATTTTCTGCCGCCTAGAAGCCCAGGCTATCTAAAAGATCATCAACCTGGTCTTGGCTGGCAATGACGCCAGCGCCATTTTTATCCAGTTGCGGCCCATTGAGTAAACTGTCGGTCGGTTTTTGCGGTTTTGACGGCATATCAGGAATGTTCTCCATCAATACCATTAATAACTGTTTCTCAATTTCTTGCACTACATCCATCATGCGCTTGATAACCTGACCCGTCAGGTCTTGGAAATCCTGCGCCATCATGATTTCCAATAATTGCGCATTGGTAAATGAGGTATGTTGTGGCACTACATCCAGATATTCACGGGTATCAGTGACCAGAGAACGGGCATCTGACAGCTCGATTGGGTTCTCAAACCATTCATCCCAGCGAACTTTTAGTGCTTTAGCTGATGACTCAAGCTCATTCTGGCGCGGCTGTGCTGCTTCAACACAGTTCAAGGCTCTTTCCGCAGCCTGCGCTGTCATATGAACCACATAGTCCAGACGGTCACGGGCGTCAGGAATGGCTTCTGCCGCCTGAGCAATTGCCTGATCAAGACCCAACTCACGCAAACTGTCGCGTAACATCCGCGTCAGTTGACCAATACGACTTATTATATCACTGGCTGATGCCGCATCTGTTGCGGGCATTTGATGGTTACTCATCTCGCCTCCTTACATACCCAACTTTTCAAAAATCTTATTGAGCTTCTCTTCCAAGGTAGCGGCAGTGAAAGGTTTCACTACATAACCACTGGCACCTGCTTGCGCTGCTGCGATGATATTCTCTTTTTTAGCTTCAGCCGTGACCATCAGAACTGGCAGAGTACCAAGCGCCCCATCAGCACGGATAGTTTTCAACAGGTCCAGGCCATCCATATTCGGCATGTTCCAGTCAGAAACCACAAAATCAAAACCACCTGTACGTAATTTATTCAATGCGTCTACGCCATCTTCGGCTTCTTCCACATTGTTAAAACCCAGCTCTTTCAGCAGGTTTCTGACAATACGACGCATGGTCGAAAAATCGTCTACCACCAAAAATCTGAGATTCTTATCCGCCATACCAACTCCTAAGGTTTGTTGCTCACCGCTGAGCGATTAAATACCAAAACTGACTTACACCTGATCTCCCCCCAATGACATTGGCGTTGCAGCAAGGCGGCAAGCAAACACATTCCGATGCGCTGACATAAGTCAGTAATTCGGGTGTGCGCCCGCCAGCCAACAACGCAGCAACGTCAAGGGCGCAGGGGTTAGATTCGCAGGGCTTGACCACTGCTTATCTGTGCCAACATGCGCTGACTTATCTGGTTCAAATCCAAGATTTCATTAACGCCGCCCATCCCAATAGCTTCACGCGGCATCCCGAAGACCACACAACTGGCTTCGTTTTGTGCAATGGTATAAGCCCCTGCCCGATGCATCTCCAGTAAGCCGGCAGCACCGTCATTACCCATTCCCGTCAGAATGACACCGACCGCATTGCGCCCGGCATACTGCGCCACTGAACGGAAAAGCACATCAACCGAGGGACGATGGCGATTAACCGCAGGCCCATCATGAATACGCACCTGATAGTTTGCCCCACTGCGCGCCAATTCCATGTGCCGATCACCGGGTGCAATATAGGCGTGTCCGGGCAATACCCGCTCACCGTCTTCTGCTTCCTTCACGGTAATTTGGCACAATTTATTGAGCCGCTCCGCAAATGAACGGGTAAAACCCGGTGGCATATGCTGTGTTATCAACAATGCCGGACTGGTCGGAGGCAAAGGTTGTAACACGGTACGGATGGCTTCAGTTCCCCCCGTCGATGCGCCAATCGCAATGAGTTTCTCACTGCTGAGCAACGGCGTATGCGTCAGCATCACCGGTGCATGTTCCGGGCCGCGCTGTGGCAAACGAGCTTTCGCGGCCGTGCGGATTTTCTCCGCAATCAACTCGCTGTAAGCCAGCATCCCTTCTCGGATACCCAACTGCGGTTTGGTGACAAAATCGATAGCCCCCAATTCCAGCGCGCGCATGGTTATCTCTGAGTTTTTTCCGGTTAATGATGAAACCATCACTACCGGCATCGGCCGTAACCGCATTAATTTCTCAAGAAAATCCAAACCATCCATCCGTGGCATTTCAACATCGAGTGTTAATACCTGCGGATTAAATTTTTTAATCAAATCACGGGCAACCAACGGATCAGGTGCTGCTGCAACCATTTCCATGTCTGGGTGACTGTTAATAATCTCTGTCATTAACTGGCGCATTAACGCGGAATCATCAACGCACAATACTCTGATTTTACTCATCACCTCTCCTTGGTCAGTCCATAAACGGTCTGCCCGCGCAAATAGAATTCCCGACTAATTTGACTGAAATTCTCCGAATGGCCTGCAAACATCAAGCCGCCGGGTTTTAGCAAAGGAACAAAGCGACGCAGAATGCGCTCCTGCGTTTCTTTATCAAAATAAATCATCACATTACGACAAAATATAGCGTCAAATTGCCCCGGCAACGCCCATTCCGGTGCGAGTAGATTCAATTGCTGGAAATGAATCATATTGGCAAGTTCCGGACGCACTCTTACCATGCCCTGATGAGGGCCGGTGCCACGCAGAAAATAGCGTTGCATTTGTTGCGCAGACAATGAACGCAATTCATCTTGTCGATACACGCCACTGGTCGCTTTCTCCAGGACTTGTGTATCAATATCACTGGCCAATATCTGGCAAGATCCCGACCGATTTCCCAACACATCACACAATGTCATGGCGATGGAATAAGGCTCTTCACCAGTCGATGCCGCCGTACTCCAGACCGAATAACTCCCCGGCCGCTGACGAGCATGCTCTGCCAGAATCGGGAAATGGTGCGCCTCACGGAAAAATGCCGTCAGGTTGGTGGTCAAGGCGTTAACAAATGCCTGCCACTCTGCACTGTTAGGATCGGTCTCCAGTAAAGCCAGGTATTGACCAAAATCGTTAATCCCCAGCAACCTCAACCGCCTCACCAGGCGGTTATAGACCATTTCCCGTTTGTGATCGGCCAGTACAATTCCGGCCCGTTGGTAAATAAGTTGGCAAATGCGTCGAAAGTGAACATCCGACAGCGGCAGCCGTTGAATCATCTGGGACAAAGGAGACCCAAACTCTTGGGGTGATGGTTTCATCCGGCCTCACCCCACAACACACTCTTTTTTACGCCGTTTGACAATCTGGGATTTCCTTAACAGCCGGTTGCTTACTACTGCGATCTGCTGACTGCCCCTCCCCGTTGTCGCTATCCTGCTCCAAACGAAAAACAGACACTGCATCGGAGAGCATACCTGCTTGCTCTTCCAGTGCATTAGCCGCAGCCGCTGCCTCTTCCACTAATGCGGCATTTTGCTGAGTAACCTGATCCATCTGTGTTACCGCGAGTGAAACCTGCTCAATACCCCGGCTTTGCTCATCCGAAGCGGAAGCGATTTCACCCATAATGTCGGTAACCCGAGTCACTGAGCGAACAATCTCTTCCATGGTGGTACCCGCATTTTCGACCAGTGTGGAACCCTGGCGAACACGGCTAACCGATTCATCGATTAACCCTTTGATTTCTTTTGCTGCCTGCGCACTGCGCTGGGCTAAATTGCGAACTTCGCCCGCCACAACGGCAAAACCGCGCCCTTGCTCTCCGGCGCGAGCTGCTTCAACAGCAGCATTCAGAGCCAGAATATTGGTTTGGAAAGCAATGCCATCGATAACACTGGTAATGGCACCAATCTTCTGCGAACTGGTAGCGATATCATGCATCGTTGTCACGACACTTCCGGCTAGTTCACCGCCTTTAGCCGCCGTTCCCGACGCATCTTGCGCCAGTTGTGTTGCTTGACGGGCATTATCGGCATTCTGTTTCACCGTCGCCGTCAGTTGCTCCATGCTGGCCGCCGTTTGCTCTAATGAAGCCGCCTGCTGCTCGGTTCTTGCCGACAAATCATTGTTACCGGCAGATATTTCCTGAATACCCGTTAACATTGATTCTGTCCCATCGCGAACATGGCTAACCGTGGTGATTAGCGACTGTTGCATGGTGCGTAAACTGGCAAACATCTGACTGATCTCATTACGACCCGTCACAGAAATCTGGGCGGATAAATCACCTTTGGCAATGCGGTCAAAATGAGAGCGCATGGTTTTTAATGGTGATACAAACATGGTGCGCAGCCAGATCAGTGAAGAAATTGCCATTGCGATCACCATCAGAATTGCACCAGCAAAGATCCACATGGCGAGGTGGTAAGCCTGTTGGTTCTGGTTGCCAGCTTCTGCAATCACTTCATTGGCATACTGTAAATACTGCAAGAAATCAGCTTCAAACAGATCTTGAGTTTTCTGAGTGGGTTGATCCATAAAACTTTGCAAATTGCCGGCTTCCAGGAAATCGATTAACTCACGTAATGAACTACGTAAGTTCTGATAACTGTTCTTGGTTGCATCTAACAACTCACCACCGGTATCGCTCTCATCCAGACGAGGTACCGCCAGAAACTGATTAAAATAGAGATCGGCTTTCTGTAGTGAGCTTCGCGCATTGCCCATTAGCTCGTTGACTTTCTCCTGAGGAACTTTGAGAGCCGAGCGAGTCGCCGCCCGGTTTAAGGTATTACGCGCCTGAAGTAAGGATACCCAACTGAGGCTTAATGCATCCCGTTGCTGGCTACTGAGATCTACTCGGTTTAAATTTTGATAGTCTGAACGAAATGCAGTAAATGACAGACCACTTGAAATCAACTGTATCGAGCAAATCAACATCAATAACAGGAAAAAGCTGGTAGAAATCCGGATTCGGCCAAACATCGTAACCTCTTCTCAGCCAGCTCGTTGGCCGGCTTTATCTATCCCCGTCAGACTTCAAATTGCAGGGGTGTTGGCCGCCTTCGTTCACCCCAGTCACTTACACTCATGTAAGCTGCTGGGGACTCACTCACTTGCCGCCTTCCTGCAATTCGAATTATTTAGGGTATATGTTTTGTGTAGGGGACTAGAAAGTTTCCCAATTCTCTTGCAGGTCACTTCCCAGTGCTTTTTTAGCAGTGCCGCTCTTATCCTGTGTCGGCTGCTTGGTTTTTCTCACATCTTTTTTGCTACTACTGTTATCCATACGCAGAATAAATACGGACATGGATTGGGTTAGCATACTGGCTTGTTCTTCCAGTGCTGCGGCGGCAGAGGCAGACTCTTCCACCAAAGAGGCGTTTTGTTGGGTCACACGATCCATTTCAGTCACCGCCTGACCGACCTGATCGATACCACGGCTTTGTTCATCGGAAGCGGAAGCGATTTCACCCATGATGTCCGTTACGCGGGTCACCGCATTCACGATATCGCCCATGGTTTCACCGGCACTTTCAACCAGTACAGAACCCATATCGACACGGTTGACTGAGTCTTCGATCAAACCTTTGATTTCTTTTGCGGCTTGCGCGCTGCGCTGGGCCAGGTTGCGCACTTCACCGGCGACAACAGCAAAACCACGCCCTTGCTCACCGGCACGAGCAGCTTCAACCGCCGCATTCAATGCCAGAATATTGGTTTGGAAAGCGATGCCATCAATGACGCTAGTGATATCAGCAATTTTCTGTGAGCTACCGGCAATGTCATGCATGGTTTGCACCACGTTCGCGACGACTTTTCCGCCTTTTTGCGCGGTTTCTGATGCACTTAATGCCAGTTGGCTAGCCTGACGGGCATTTTCAGCATTCTGTTTCACCGTGGCGGTTAACTGCTCCATGCTGGCAGCGGTTTCTTCCAAAGATGCGGCTTGTTGCTCGGTTCGCGCTGACAAATCATTGTTACCCGCAGCAATTTCTGATGCGCCACTATAAATAGCATCAGCGCCTAAACGGACATCGCTGACAGTAGTCACCAATTCAGATTGCATGTGCTTCAGGCTGGCAGCCAAGGTGCCCATTTCATTGCGACTATGCACTTCAATATTCTGAGTCAAATCACCGTTAGCAATATGTTTGATATGTTCAATCAAGTGCTTCAGTGGATTAATCAAGATGTGCTGCATACCCAGCCACACCCCCACAATCACCACGAATACTGCAATCAGTACAAAAACAATCACGCTCATCGCATAAGTGAAGGAGCGGTTACTGTCTTCCACGGCACCGGAGTACAGACGGTCGTTTTGTGTCAGGTAGGTGTTGTAGTCATGCTCAAAAGCATTTTGGAAACTGGAAGTTGGCTGGTCAAAGAATTCATTGATCTTAGCTGCTTCCATCAATTGGATAAGCTCGGTCAATGCGCCAAAGTATTGCTCATAAGTTTGTTTTAACTTTTTAGCTGATTCTGGATCTTGTTGGCTATCCAGAGGAATTTGCTCATAGCTTTTAAAACGCTCTGCCGCCACACCCAAGGTGCCTTTGGCTGAAGCCAAAAGATCATTCACTGTTGGGCCGCTGCCAGTGTGGTTCACATCCATCATGTAGCGAATGCCCGCACGGTTTAATGTATTACGTGTTTGCAGTAGATTGACCCAGCTTTCATTCAGCACCGACTGTTGTTGACGGATAACTTGTAAAACAGCGAAGTTTTCTTTGTCATTTTTCAGGGAGTTGAAGAAAAGCCCGCCGGAAACCAGCTGTAAGGCACCAAATAGCACTAACACCAACAGCAAGCTGGTGACCACTTTCATACGCTTGAACATGTTATCCCTTCATAAGTACGTCAAAATATAGGTATGTCAAATACGGGTACGCCAAAACATAAGACGTTTAATTAACTGTGTTATCGGCACCAAAGGGGGGAACTTTACCGGGGAGAAAGATTATTTTACCGCGGAGATACCAGGGATTAACAATTTGATCTTTGTGTTCAGCAAAAACTTGGCGCAGAAGGGCTAACTTGCCCTCCCGCTTGATTGAAAAGGTGATGATAATGTGGCCACTGACTCGGTATCGAATCAAAAACTGACCCCATTAGGCTTAATTAACCTTTCACCACTGAATCGAGCAATGACATCTCTTCACTGCTCAGCAACTTCTCAATATCAACCAAAATCAGCATCCGCTCACCCAGCGAACCTAAACCTGTCAGGTATTCGGTCGCCAGAGTCACAGCAAACTCAGGGGCTGGGCGGATTTGCTCAGCCGTTAATGACAGCACATCAGACACACCGTCAACAACAATACCGACGACACGCTGACCAAAGTTCAGCACGATGACGACCGTATTCTCGTTATAACTGACGCCCTGTTGAGCAAATTTAACCCGTAAATCAATAATAGGAACAATAACGCCGCGTAAGTTAGTGACACCTTTAATGAAAGCCGGGGTGTTAGCGATACGGGTCACTTGATCATAACCACGGATCTCTTGAACTTTCAGAATATCAATGCCGTACTCTTCAGCACCCAGCGTAAAAATCAGGAATTCTTGTCCTACCGTTTCGCCAGCCAGCTTCGTGACGGTTGCTAGTCCTGCCATGTTTTTACCCTTCAATCAATAGGTTGAATTTATGTTTATTTTTCAAAGCTCTATGCCCTAAATAATTCAAGTTGCAGGAAGGCGGCAAGTGAATAAATCCCGATGCGCTTACTGTGTTGTAAGTGATTCGGGTGATTGAACGTAGCCAACACGCATGCAGCTTGAAGTATGACGGGCATATTACGCGACGACTCCATCATCAGCCGTAACACGCTTTTCCCGGTTTAAGGCCTGCAACGCCGACACATCCACAATTAATGCCACACTGCCGTCACCCAAAATGGTGGCGGCAGAAATACCTGGAACCTTGCGATAATTGCTTTCCAGGTTTTTTACAACCACCTGATGCTGGCCAATCAATTGGTCTACCAGCAGGGCATAACGGCGACCGGCGCTTTGTAGAATCACAACAATGCCTTGGGTGGCTTCAGTTTTCGCATTTTCAACATCAAATACCCGGAACAGTTCTACCAAAGGCAGATACTCACCACGCACTTGCAATACGCGTTCACCTCCAGCCAATGGATGTAAATCCTCAGCCAATGGTTGCAGTGATTCCATTACGGCGTTCAATGGTAAAATGAACACTTCATTACTGACTTTGACGGACATGCCATCAAGAATAGCCAGCGTCAATGGCAGCAAGATTCGAATTGAGGTCCCTTTACCGGCCTGGAAACTGACTTGCACATGGCCGCCCATTTCCTGAATATTTCGCTTAACTACATCCATCCCGACACCGCGGCCAGAAACATCCGTCACCTGCTCGGCCGTGGAGAATCCAGGGGCAAAAATCAGCATGCCGACATCTTCATCACTCATATGCTCATTAACAGCCATACCCTGTGATTGTGCTTTCGCCAGAATTTTCTGCCGGTTCAGCCCTGCCCCATCATCAAGGACTTCAATACAAATATTGCCACCTTGATGTTCGGCCGACAGTGTCAGATTACCTACCGGTTGTTTACCGGCCGCGATGCGCGTTGTGGGATCTTCAATACCGTGGTCCAGACTGTTACGCACCAGATGGGTTAATGGGTCGATAATGCGTTCGATCAGACTTTTATCCAGCTCAGTCGAACTGCCAAGCAGTGTTAGTTCAACCTGTTTATTCAGCTTACTGGCCAAATCGCGTACCAACCGAGGGAAGCGGCTGAATACATATTCCATCGGCATCATACGAATTGACATCACTGACTCTTGCAAGTCGCGCGCATTGCGTTCCAACTGACCCATGCTATTGAGCAAGTCGCCGTTAATCACCGGGTCTAAAGTACTGGAACGCTGAGCCAGCATTGATTGAGTGATAACCAATTCACCCACTAAGTTAATCAGTTGGTCTACTTTCTCAACTGCTACTCGAATACTGGTGGATTCACTGGCTTTCGCTTTCGGTTTGACATGCTCCGCGCTGGCTGGCTGGGCAACTGCGACCTCAACCTTAGGCGAGTTCTTGATTTCAGCAACAGCGGTAACTTGAGGCACTTCAGTAACCGGCGCGACGACTGCCACTTCAACTTCAGATGCTTGCGCCGACTCGGCTTGGACAAAACTAATCTGCTCCGGCTCTAGCACAAAACAGAGCACGGCACTGATGTCATCTTCGCTAACAGAGGTAATCAGGGTCGCTTCCAGGCTATCTGCACCTTGGTGCGGATCTTTGACTTCGCCCAAATTGCCCAATTCTTCCAGCATCAGCGGGATTTCTTGCTCTTTCAAACCCGATAGACGGATGCGCATTCCCCCCTGAACTAAAGCCGGGGACTTGCTGTTGGCCTTGGCTTCAGCAGTCGGAGTGGCCGCGTTATCTGTAGTCGCCACATTATGGGGGGTCTGTTGTGCTAAAGCTTCGAGTGCCAGTTGGCGCAATGCATGGCAGATATACTCAAAACTTTCTGCATTAGGTTCTTGAGAGGTTTTATAGGCGTCCAACTGTTCTTGCATAATATCTTTCGTTTCCAAAAACAGGTTGATGATATCAGTGCTCAAGCGCATCTCGTCGCGGCGGGCACCATCCAACAGGTTTTCCAACAGATGGGTTGTCTCTTGTAATACCGAAAAACCAAATGTCGCAGCGCCGCCCTTAATTGAGTGAGCAGCACGAAAAATGGCATTGAGTTGTTCATTATCAGGTGCCAGTGGATCCAGCAATAACAGGTGCTGTTCCATATCTGCCAGCAATTCATCTGCTTCATCAAAGAAAGTCTGATAAAACGCGGTAATATCCATGCTCACGGTGTCACCTCTACTGTGCGTCGCGGCTTGTCGGAGAGACCGGTGCATTACTGGCAGGTGCCGCTGGCAACGATGTCGTTGGCCCACTGGTCACTCGAGTAATGTTCTCCGTGCTCGATTGTTGTGTTTGTGGTGCTGTTGCAGGCGGTGCCACCGCTTTCACAGACTCAGTTGCCGTCGCTGACGAAACTGTTGTTGTCAAAACTGTTGTTGTCGAGGCTGATGTTGTCGAAGCTGATGTTGTCGAAACAGCCACGGGTACAGATACTGATCCGCTAGTGCCAGATTGTGCTGTGGGTATCGCTGCGCTCGTCGTCGCTGGCGGTGTCGCAACAGTAGCGGGTGATGCCACCGCTGGCGTTGTTCCCGTAGAATCAATCTGTTTTAAGCTCTCGGCTTTTTCTATATCGAGCGCTTTGTTATCTAAATTCTCGTGCTCAATATCATGTTGAGTCTGTTTATTCAGAACCAAGATACTGATACGACGGTTAACCGGGTCATCTGATGCCTGCTCTTTTAAGCGCATCGTCGATGCCATGCCTACCACACGTAATACTTTGCCTTCATCCAAACCACCAGCCAGTAACTCACGCCGCGAAGCATTGGCACGATCTGCCGATAATTCCCAGTTGCTGTAACCCCGTTCACCGGAAGCATACGGCAAGTCATCGGTATGGCCAGACAGACTGATCTTATTGGGAATGTCATTCAGAATTGGCGCTATAGCACGTAAAATATCGCGCATATACGGCTCGACCTGAGCACTCCCCATCTTGAACATGGGTCGATTTTGGCTATCGATAATCTGAATTCTCAGCCCTTCATCCATCATGTTAATCAACAAATGTGGCCGCAAAGCTTTCAGTCGCGGGTCTGATTCAATTAATTGATCCAGTTTTTCCCGTAACTTATTAAGCCGATATTCTTCTTTGCGGCTTTCTTCAGAATCAATGTGCTTGCGCACTTCACCCACTTGTTGGGTCGGGTCATCCCCTCCCCCAGGAATTGGGCTGGTACTGTCGCTGCTTTTCTCACCGCTGGACAGTGCAACTTTCAACGGCGTGCGAAAATATTCTGCAATTTGCGTCAGCTCTTGCGGGCTGGAAACTGACAGTAACCACATCACCAGAAAGAAGGCCATCATTGCTGTCATAAAGTCAGCATAAGCAATTTTCCATGACCCGCCATGATGGGCTTGACCATGTTTGGCTTTGCGCTTTTTGACCAGAATAACGGGGTGGTTCTGATGCTTCATGCGTCCTCTTCTGTCGCTTGCGGTGCCGGAGCTTTCACTCTGCGCACATGCTCTTCCAGCTCAATGAACGAAGGACGTTCTGTGGTGTAGAGCGTTTTACGACCAAATTCCACGGCAATTTGCGGCGCATATCCGTTCAGACTAGAAAGCAACGTCACCTTGATGCACTGCATCATTTTGGTGGTTTCTGCACTCTGTTGACGTAGCAACGTCGCTAACGGTGAGATAAATCCATATGCCAGCAAAATACCGAGGAATGTTCCTACCATTGCATGGGCAATTAACGCTCCGAGTTCTGCGGCTGGCCGGTCTGCGGATGCCAAGGCATGCACCACCCCCATAACGGCGGCAACAATACCGAATGCAGGTAGAGAATCGCCGACCATCGCCAGACTACCGGCAGGCACTTCGCATTCTTGCTCGTGAGTTTCGATCTCTTCATCCATCAAGGCTTCGATTTCAAAAGCGTTCATATTCCCACTAACAATTAACCGCAAATAGTCGGTAATAAATTCCACTAATACCTTATCGGCCAAGATCCGCGGATAATTAGAGAAAATTTCACTTTCCAATGGACTTTCTATATCCCGCTCCAATGACAGCATTCCCTGTTGACGGGATTTTGCTAATAAGCGGTACAACAGCGCCATTAAGTCCATATATAGGACTTTATTATATTTAGAGCGGCGCATCAGTTTTGGCAGTGCCTTCATTGTGGCTTTTATTGCTTTACCATTGTTACCGACAATAAACGCACCAATACCCGCCCCGCCGATAATTAAAAATTCAGCGGGTTGATATAATGCGCCTAAGTGACCACCTACAATGATGTAGCCGCCAAAAACCGCACCTAAGACCACGATATAACCCAAAATAACTAACACGCGATATCCTTAGCAAAGTGTGTGGGTGGAAGGTGAGGCGTTAGCACCCTTTGAGGGTCATGAGTTGCCATTAGCGGGTGACAGAAACGGTATCCATACCGCGGCTATCACCGAAAATTCTGACAACTCAAAGACACTCAAACTGCGCGTCTAACCTGCTCATCCAGCAGTTGTGATGTAATATCGGCAGATTGCGGAGAAAGTTTACGTTTTTTTACTGCGCGGGAAGGTGGCTGGCAGAGACTGCAAACAAAGCTGTTGCGTGGCTGATGTGCATGGGTGATAAAAGTCCCACCACAGCAGTTGCAACCCGAAAGTTGTAACATGCCACTGTCAACGAAGCGAACCAAGGTCCAGGCTCGGGTTAACGCCAGTAATGGCGGTATTCCGGACTGATCTGGGCACTGTTCGAGATAAAGACGATAAGCCTTAATAACGGCCTCAACACCGGTGCATTGCCCACTTTTTAGTAAGAAACTATAAGCGTTATAAAACATCGATGAATGAATATTCTGTTCCCAAGTCATAAACCAATCGGTCGAAAACGGTAACATTCCTTTAGGTGGAGGGCTGCCTCTCAGCTCTTTATAGAGCTTAATTAAACGCCCCCGGCTGAGTTGCGTCTCGCTTTCTAACATCTGCAAGCGCGCACCTAAAGTTATCAACTCCATTGCCAAATGAATGTCTTTGGCTTCTTGAACAATACTTTTCTCAACCATCGGTCATGCTCTTTTCTTAGACGCACTACCGTCTTTTAACGATAGCTCGTGGAGTAAATGACTCGACAATAAAATTCCGGTGTGGATTTGCTGCAAGTCATCCACACGAGATTCTTTCGTCAGATGATGAATCGTATTGTGGTCACTGAAACGGAAATGACAGACCAATTGGTTAGTCTCAGCTAATTTAACCATCTGCGGTAATGTTAACTGCGATAATGCATCGGCCATGGTATCTGTAATACCGAGACGAAACATCGCTGAGGCTTTCTCATCGTTAATTAACCGTTGTGCTAAAAGCAAATATGACAAATTAATATCATAAATATGTTTGAGTAATTCAGACGTACTCATTTTATACATCCCGACTGATTATGTTTTAAAACATAAGTTGGATGATAGTATTTTTCACCCAAGACCTGGGATCCTTCCCGTTATACAGTTAATTAGAACCTATAGAACTAAAAGTAATTGAAACCTACTGGTGCAACATTGCAAAAATACCGTTTCGGTATGAAATGACATGTCGTCAATCTGGCAGTTTGATTTTAAGCTGCTCTGATTCTGATATTGCATCTTCGACATGAAACTTTTCTTACAAAATATTAGGAATAATCCTAGAGAGGCCCAACTCTACTCCCGAATCGTTAGCACATACAATGTGACTAGTGATTCATTTTAAATGTAATGTGACGTGAGTCACAAAAATAAAATATAAATTCATTATTAAGACCTTTTTTGGAGTGTTTTTTGACCGCCAAGGCGTTCAAAAAATAGCCAGAAGTCAGAAAAGAGCTAAAAAACTAAGGATCCAGGCCCAATTCTTAGCGTTTTTAGATCAATTCGAACAAAAGCATCCCTAAAGCAAAATAGCAGAATATAAATCTGCATTAACCGCAAATTATTAGCATTAAGGGCTGATATGTGACTTAAAACTCGGAAATACTATAAGTAACCTTCCAGAACTATTTCGTTTTAACGAATATTTATGCGATACCAAAAAGTGCTTTTCGTCGTTCATTTATTAACCTATTCGTCTTTTTTCGTTAAAAAGATCGATGATGCGTATTATAAAAGGCAGCAGAGGTAACCACATGTTTCACCTTTGCTGCGCACTTCCCTTTTCATTGAGCGCTTTTTCAACTTTGGTCTATATCCGTATTTTTGCAAGCTAGTTGTAATGGAAATGTAATTAATATTAATTAATAATGTTTGAAATATAAGTTTCGCCTATCTCTCCCTAACCAGGGTTTTCATTTAACCCTATGCTACAAATGGTTTTTTTCCTTGTTCAATGCCAAGTGTGATTCATATCGCATTTCTTAAAAGTGTGATCCCCTAACCTTTATGCTATAGCCGTGCTTATGGGAGCTTAAAATGGGATACAGGAATGTATTAGTTGCAGTAGCCCTTTCACCCGATAGCCAACAATTGGTGAATAAAGCGGTTTCTATTGTCCGGCCTTATGATGGTCGCGTCTCATTAATTACCCTGACAACAGAACCGGAAATGTACAGCAGTTACGCTGCGCCCATGTTGGGGGACTTGCGTTCGGTATTAGAGGAAGAAGCGCAGCTATTTATGGAGGAGTTAGCTATTAATGCTGATTATCCCATTGAGAAGCGAAATATTGTTCATGGTGAATTTGCCGAGAGCATGGCTTATTTTTGTCGGCAACAGCATATTGACCTGGTGATATGTGGCAACCACAGTACAAGGTTACTCAATAAATTTTCCTGCTCAGCTGCTCGATTGATTAATACCAGTACAGTGGATGTGCTGATAGTACCACTCTGATTGAAACTACATATTCTCTTCTAAAGGCGTTCGCCTCATCTGTGGCTGCGCTTTCTCACTGTTGCGCACTATTAGCTGAACCCTATCTGAAGAGTTCTACTATCATTTTCAGCACTCACTCTTTTCAATACCCATCTTTACCCACTTCAAATAAGGGAATCTGATGACTCAAGATAAAAAACAGAATCGCCGCATTCTATTGGCCTCACGCCCCCACGGCACGCCCACTCAGGAAAACTTTAGATTAGAGTCTCAACCCATTCCGCAACCGGCAGCAGGGCAAGTGTTACTACGCACCCGCTATCTATCTCTCGATCCCTATATGCGAGGTCGAATGAGCGATGCGCCATCTTATGCCGCTCCAGTAGAGGTGGGTGAGGTAATGGTAGGTGGTGCCGTCTCACGGGTTGAAGCCTCACAACATCCAGACTTCCAAGTTGGGGATTGGGTACTGGCTCGTAGCGGCTGGCAGGATTATGCCTTATCGGATGGCTCTGATATTCGCAATCTGGGGCCGCAACTCTCCCATCCCTCACGCGCACTCGGTGTGTTAGGGATGCCGGGCTTTACGGCTTATATGGGATTATTGGATATTGGTCAGCCCAAAGCGGGTGAAACATTGGTCGTGGCGGCAGCCAGTGGGGCTGTTGGTTCCGTCGTCGGGCAAATAGGTAAATTGAAAGGATGCAAAGTTATCGGTATTGCTGGCGGGGCGGAAAAATGCCGCTATGTCGTTGAGGAGCTGGGGTTCGATGCCTGCATTGACCATAGGGCGACAGATTTTGCGCAACAACTAGAAAAAGCCTGTTCAGCAGGCATTGATATTTATTACGAAAATGTGGGCGGTGCTGTTTTCGACGCGGTATTACCCTTATTGAATCCGCGTGCTCGCATCCCGGTTTGCGGCTTGATAGCCCGCTATAACGACACAGAATTACCGGGCGGCCCGGATCGGTTACCGCTGCTACAGAGCATCATTTTACGCAAACGCATTCGGATGCAAGGATTTATCATTTTTGATGACTATGCTCCGCATTTCGATGATTTTCTACAGCAAATGACGCCCTGGGTCGAACAAGGGAAAATCAAGTTCCGCGAAGATTTGGTTGATGGATTGGAAAATGCACCACAAGCCTTTATCGGCTTATTGGAAGGTAAGAACTTTGGCAAGCTGGTTATTCGTGTCAGTAATGAATAATCATCATAATTCCGGGGCCTATTTGGCCCCGGAATTATGATATAAACGTCAATATACGTTGTTAGAACCACTTGCCGAAACGGCGGATATAAAACTGCTTCATTAATTGCGCAACAACGCAGTAGCTAATTAAAGTACCGGCTAACCATGGGAAATATTGCCATGGTAATGGTTGCAACCCAACCAATGTTCCTAATGGTGAGAATGGAATATAAATGCCTATCGCCATAATGACACCGGTGGTTAATAACACTGGCAGTGCCGCTGTACTTTGAATAAACGGAATTTTTTGTGTGCGCAACATATGAACGACCAATGTCTGCGACAATAAGCCCTCAATAAACCAACCTGATTGGAACAAAGCTTGATGCTCGACGCTGTTGGCCGCAAAGACAAACCACATCAGTGCAAAGGTAGTAATATCAAAGATTGACGAAGTTGGCCCAATCCACAGCATAAAGCGACCAATATTTTTAGCATCCCACTTGCGCGGTTTACGTAAAAACTCTTTGTCCATTTTATCCCACGGCAGAGAGAGCTGAGAGATGTCATACATCAGGTTTTGTAGCAGTAAATGAATGGCTAGCATGGGTAAGAATGGAATAAATGCACTGGCCACCAACACGGAGAAGACATTACCGAAGTTCGAACTGGCGGTCATATTCAAGTATTTGATGATATTACCAAAAGTCTCACGCCCTTTAATCACGCCCTCTTCCAACACCATCAAATTCTTTTCCAGCAAGATGATATCGGCTGATTCTTTGGCAATATCAGTGCCCGTATCAACGGAAATCCCCACATCAGCATCGCGCAATGCCGGGGCATCATTAATACCATCGCCAAGAAAACCGACGGTGTGGCCGTTGCTTTGCAGCATTTTCAAAACACGTGATTTTTGCAGTGGCGTCAGCTTGGTGAACACCGTGCGCAACTCAACTTCTCGCGCCAGCGTTACATCATCCATGTTCTCGATATCAAGGCCACTCAGCGGCTCGCCTGGCTCCAGCCCCACATCGCGACAGATTTTAGCCGTAATAATCGGGTTGTCACCGGTTAATACTTTTACCGCAACGCCATTTTCACGCAATGCAGCAATCGCCGCCTCTGCACTCTCTTTGGGTGGGTCAAGGAAGGTCAACAACCCTTGAACAACCAACTCGCGCTCATCATCAATATTTAAAGGTAATTCACTGAGTTGCGTACCCAACTCGCGAGTTGCCAGTAGCAGAACACGAAAACCGTCTTCATTATATTGCGTAGCTAATGCCAACAATGAGGTGCGGCGAGTTTCATCCAGTGGATAAATAGCATCACCTTCGCGCACATGAGTACAGATGCTCAGCATCTCCTCCACAGCACCTTTGCAAATCAATGTCTGATGCTGCTGTTCATCTTTCACCACGATAGACAAACGGCGGCGAATGAAATCAAAGGGTAACTCGTCCACTTTATTAAAACTGCGCAAAGCATCAATTTCTGGCTTGCCACGGCTAAATTTGATAACCGCTTGATCCATCAGATTGCGCATGCCACTTTGATGGAAGCTGTTAAGCCATGCCAGCTGTAATATTCTGCCGTCATTGCTGCCACGTGTATCTAAATGGTGTTCAAGAATGATCCGGTCTTGCGTTAATGTCCCCGTTTTATCGGTGCATAACACATCCATTGCACCAAAATTTTGTATAGCATTCAGTCGCTTAACCACCACTTTGCGTCGCGACATCGCTATCGCGCCCTTAGCCAGGTTAGAGCTGACAATCATCGGCAACATTTCAGGTGTCAAACCAACGGCTACCGCCAACGCAAACAGCGCCGCCTCGCTCCAATCGCCTTTTGTGAATCCATTAATCAGCAATACAATCGGTACCATCACCAACATAAAGCGGAT
Source organism: Yersinia enterocolitica subsp. enterocolitica (assembly GCF_901472495.1). Lineage (NCBI taxonomy): Bacteria > Pseudomonadati > Pseudomonadota > Gammaproteobacteria > Enterobacterales > Yersiniaceae > Yersinia > Yersinia enterocolitica. The sequence continues at coordinate 581,800 of NZ_LR590469.1, read as the reverse complement.
CAATAACCAGCTAACACTGTTAACTCCCCGGTCAAACGCGGTTTGCGCACGGTTGCCCACAATAGACTTAGCAAGCGACCCGAAATAAGTATGCCCTCCAGTGGCAACCACCACCGCCATTGCTGTTCCACTGGCAACGTTCGTCCCCATCAGACAAATATTCGACAACTCAAGCAATTCACTCTCACTGCTGGCATCCGCCTCGACGGATTTTGGTGCTATCGCCCCCATTGCATCATATTTCTCAATGGGTATGGCTTCTCCTGTCAGGATTGCCTGGCTGATAAATAAATCTCTGGATTTAATCAGTCGCAAATCAGCTGGGATCATATCCCCGGCAGATAATAAAATAATATCGCCCGGCACCAATTGCTTAATGGCAATTTCCTGTTTTGCCGGTTGAGCACTATGGCTGCTACGACGCAGTACCGTCGCCGTTGTGCGCACCATCGATTTAAGTGCTTCGGCAGCTTTATTGGTGCGGTATTCCTGCCAAAAACGCAATAAACCACTAATTAAAACCATTGTCACAATAATACTAACCCCGACCAGATCGGTTTCCTCACCCCGCTGTAAAGGTAACCAATAATCAGTCACGAAGCTGATTGCCGCCAGAATCATTAAAACAAAAATAAAAGGGTTATTAAATGCAGCCAATAATTGAATCAGTGCCGGAGGTGCTTTCTCATGTGCAACTTCATTAAGACCGTATAACTCCAGCCGTTCTTTAGCATCTTCCTCTGTTAGTCCGTTCAAATTAGCATTCAGCTTGGACAAAGTTTGATCCAAGCTATTTTTAGCCTCTAATGCAATAGTAAAAGGTTTCTTATTATTATTGCTACGGGCTGTACCTGTCTTTTGAAATTTGGTCATAACGCTTCTCTTTTAATTCTAAACGCACAGGTTTTATCCGCTCAATTATTGAGAGATAAATGTGCCGAACTATTATGGCGCTGCCAATTTTTATATTTAATTAGCAGCAGCTAATTAAGTTAACTCCGGGGTGATCGTCCATAACAACTCCTTACTACCACATGGGTTAGCATTATTTATTGACTGCTAATTTGAAAGATATATTAATTCCCTAACTTATACAGGTAGCTCTGAAGCTATGCGCCAATGAATAGCACTGACACTCCGCTCCAGACTGACGCGGCAAACAATACTTTCAATTTCTTTTTGCGCGGCTGGCGTCGCCATTATTTCAGCACAGACTTCTAATTGCCCAGGCTTAGCAATATCGGCACTGCATAATGACTGCAACCGTAATGCCACACCATTGAGGGCCTGCAAAATAAGGGTGCGAACCAATACTTCATCTTCCGCGCCACAAGTCACTTGAATGCGGTAACGAACTTCTAAATCGACGGCTTGTTGCTGAGGCTGCATATTAATACGTTGTGCAGCCTCGCGTAGCAATATATTGGCGCATAGAATAACTGCTGTTGCCGCAACAGCATTCCAATACAATCCCAGGCCACAAAGCACGCCAATCCCTGCAGAGCACCACAAAGTTGCCGCCGTGTTCAGGCCTCGAATATTCATGCCCTCACGCATGATAACGCCAGCCCCAAGAAAACCTATTCCTGAAACCACTTGAGCAGCAATACGCCCTGGACTATCAGGAGAGGTGGCATAGGAACTGAGAATAAATACGGCCGCACCCGTCGCAACTAATGCATTAGTTCGTAATCCAGCCATCCGCTGACGCCATTGTCTTTCGGCACCAATTAACGCGCCCAAACACATCGCCAGTAATAAATTCACAACAAAAGGAGTTAATGCCATGATTCTCTCCATGAATTAATCATTGGTAGAATAATCATGTGCTATTTAGCACACAGGTCATTGTGCTGATATATACCTAAAGGTAAATCAGCAATAACGGGTGCTAGCGCCTGGAGGAAAGAGTGCGTGGCTGTTAAATACCATAATAAAAACCCAAACTAATAAACTCAAAACATCATCATTGAGTTAGAAAACTATAGGGTATGCACAGCTCAGGAAATACAGAGAGGGTGCTGCCCGCCATGTTTCGGCAAGCAACAAATCGGTCGGGAGATGAGTTAACTTGCCTTGTTTATTTGACTACTACTTTGCGTGTCCATTAGTTTCTCCACCGAAATTTTCCAAGAGTATAGTTTCCAATGATAATTATGTAAAGGTTATATTTCTAAACAAAACTTAAACCAATTGGAGGTTAATTAAATAATAGCAATAGTAGTGTATTTTATGTCGAAAATTAATAACACCACATCATCGCGTATCATTTTGCCAATAATAAGGCTACTACGGCAAAGTATTCATCTTGTTGCTACACTGCAAACATAAAGTTTTCACTGGAGTTTTTCATGAAAATCTCGCAAACAGCAACGATGACTCACCAATTGTGGAGCAGCTTGGGTTATGCCGATTCACCTGATACCTCATTATTATTCTCCGGTGAAGGCAACTGCCATCAGCATTCCCCGTGACTTCACTGGCTTGTGCATCCATTGCCACAGCAGGATTAGCACGTGGTTTTGACAGCCTGATACAAATGAGTTGTGGCATTGCCGCCTCTCCTCTTGGCAACGCTACTGCGCAGTGGCTTCAATAAACCGCCCCCCTAACTGGCGCGGGACGTATTGCGCCAGAGAAAACCGTTCAAGTCATTGACGTAATTACAGAAATGTAATGACTCTTTAATTCAAACTGCGATCGCGATCTCATTTATAGTCCTAACTATTTTAAGGTTGTTGCCGATAGATTCTTAAAGGACTGTTGAGATTATTTTAGATATAGGGGTGGATTAACTTTAAGTAGCGATGCCTTAACCCAAACTCATTGAAGTTGCCATTCGGCCGCCAGTCACAAGGTAACTTCATGTAAGGGCAGATAGGGCAAGGACCTTTCCTCGAGCGACTATAGAAACGGAACTGACAATGAAACGTGGAAGTACGCATAAGCCATTGGATATAAAAATAACGCCAGAACATAATAAAGATACGAAAGTATTTTTTGTTAATAATATGCGTCTGGTCACTTTGTTTATCGCCATTTTGGCGGGGATACTGCTGTTATTTGCCGCGGCAATTGGTACGTCTGGATACTTTTTAAAACAAAGTAACCAATCGCTGGAAGAAGCAACTCAAGAACTGGATATCCGTCTGGGCCTATCTAACAGCTCAAACCATTTGCGTACAGCACGCCTTATCTTAATTCAGGCAGCATCATCAGCACGTATTGGCGATGCAACGGGCTATCAGCAAGGCTTGAAGAATGCAGAAAATCGTATTTCTCAGTCACAACAAATGTTTAACCTCTACTATAACCGCCCAATCAAATCTGAAACGGACACCGCTCTGGACGGCCCCCTCAAAAAGGCCTATGAACAGTATCGCGACGATGGCATGAAACTCATGCTAGAGGCGACTAAAGAGGGACATTTTGAAGAAGTTATCTCGCTGGAGGCAGAAAAACTTAATCAGTTAGATGATGCCTATAACGAGCCGTTGCTAAAAGCCGTTAAATATCGCACCGAGCGCGCCAACGAAATTAATCAGTCGGCTCAGCAGGAAGCGCGCCTTGGATACATGCTGATGGGGGGGGGCCTTTATTCTGGCTATTTTGCTGACATTAATCGCTTTTTTAGTGATCAGCAAAGTCATTATCAAGCCGATTAACCGGCTGGTAGCAAGAATTCAACGCATTGCTCAAGGGGATTTAACACAACATCCAGCGCCATTTGGCCGCAATGAAATCGGTGTATTAGGTAATAATATTCAGCAAATGCAGGATTCATTATCCTCCACGGTTGAAGCCGTCCGCAGCAGTGCTGAATCTATCTATCAAGGATCCAGTGAAATCGCGCTGGGTAATACAGACCTCTCCGCACGAACCGAGCAACAAGCCGCCTCACTTGAACAGACCGCAGCCAGCATGGAGCAACTGACCGCCACTGTTAAACAAAATGCGGAAAATGCCCACCATGCCAGCCAATTGGCAGCGAATGCATCCGGTAAAGCAGCCCAAGGTGGTGACATCGTGAATGATGTTGTTAGCACGATGGATAAAATATCGCTTAGCTCAATGAAAATTGCTGAAATTACTAACGTCATCAACAGCATTGCTTTCCAAACCAATATCCTGGCATTGAATGCTGCGGTAGAAGCCGCCCGAGCCGGTGAGCAAGGCCGAGGATTTGCAGTGGTTGCCAGTGAGGTTCGTAATTTGGCACAGCGCAGTGCTGATGCGGCCAAAGAGATAGAATCGCTAATCGAAGTCTCAGTTGACCTTATTGGTGATGGCTCGATTCTGGTTTCTGATGCCGGTAAAGCCATGAATGAGATTGTTACAGCCGTCACGCATGTGACTGATATTATGGGTGAGATTGCCTCTGCCTCGGATGAACAAAGCCGTGGCATTAGTCAGGTGGCACAGGCGGTATCTGAAATGGATAACGTGACACAGCAAAATGCCTCTTTAGTACAAGAAGCGTCAGCAGCGGCAGCCTCTTTGGAACAACAGGCTGAGATACTGACTCAAGCAGTTGCGGTATTCCATTTAAATGGACGTAACCCTGCCCCGGCACTTAAGACTCCAGCCCCAACTTCAATAGGCCAGAATAAAACCGGTGGTAATAAGAAGCCGACTGATGACTCGCTGAACTGGGAGACTTTCTGAGTTATTACTAGCAATATTTCAGCCAAGCTAAATTGCTCAAGCTGACAACAAAACCGGAGACAAGGCTCACACCTTCCTCCGGTTTTTTATTGCCGCTCGATGAGTGCTCAGCAAATAAATGTGTGAGTTACTCTACTTGTGAAGAGGCTCAACAAAGGTGCCATCATGGCTATCAATTTCATTAAAGAACCAGACGCCTGCTGGATAATCTTCCAGAGAAACCAAATACATGACGCCTTCGCTAAACTGTTCTACCTCTAACACAACCCCTTCACGTCGTGGGCCGCCATCCGTTTTTACTGTCACCCGATCATTTACTTTCATGACATTACCTTCAATTAAATCAATGCTGCTAGTGTAGTACAGAATCAGGTGAGAATGATAAGGTTTACGCTCAATCAAGAGTATGGTTTTGATGAATATATTTAAGCAGAAGGAAATAGTGGGTTTAGATAAAGGGGTGCCTGGAGAATCCGCAAACGGGGGGAAAAGTGACGGTGTATTATTTCCGCTTGTTGAACGCCAGAAAGTAAAAAACCCGCCTTGGCGGGTTTTTTTATAATCAGCCAAAGGCCAATTAGATTGCAGTTACGTTTGCTGCAGACGGACCTTTAGCACCATTCTCGATAGAGAACTGTACATTCTGGCCTTCAGCCAGGGTCTTGAAGCCTTGATCTTGGATTGCAGAGAAGTGAACGAACACGTCTTTGCTGCCATCAGCTGGAGTGATGAAACCGAAGCCTTTAGACTCGTTGAACCACTTTACTTGACCTTTCATCATGTTAGACATGTGTATTTCCTTTATTAAAAAATTTTGCCACCATGGGCGTGTTATAGCCGGTTATCAGTCGTTACTTATGGAGGCACTATGAAGGAAATTCGTCAGTGAAGAGCTATCAACGATAACGCTTTAAATATGAACCACTTTACTCAAGATGTCGTGCATAAATAGGTCTGTACCACAGGCCGAGACGCATTAACTCATGACCGGCTTTTAATAGCAACTCTTTTTAGCAGGCAAACGGAAGATTCTTGTTTACATGACTAAAATAAAACCAAAAAAGCTATTTATTATACTCTTGCTGTTCGGTATTAGGCAGAATAATCAGTAAAAATATTGTAAATACTGCCAAATGCTTATCCTGATTTTAGAATCAACAAAGCCCAAAAAAAACTCAATCGCCTGTTTTAATTCTATTTGCAGCCTGATGCTGAAAATTTATCCTGTGAATTTGCTATTATAAGCAACCACCTATCCTTGAGATAAATACATGAAGCCCAAGTCTGCCACTTTAGATGATGTTGCACGCCAGGCTGGTGTTTCCTATCAAACCGTATCACGCGTTTTAAACCGGGCCCCTCATGTGTCGCTTAAAACCCGTCATAAGGTTGAATTGGCTATGGTTGAGCTGAACTATGTTCCTAACCGGGTCGCCCAGCAATTAGCCGGTAAACATAGCCTGACACTCGGGCTAGCCACCACCGATCTTTCTTTGCATGCACCCTCGCAAATAGCCGCCGCAGTAAAAAGAAAAGCTCGTGAACTGGGGTATAACGTGGTTATCGCCATGGCTGATGACCACAGTGAACATGCCTGCCAGCTAGCTATAAACGAGTTACTGGCTCAACGTGTTGATGGGATTTTAGTCAATGTTCCTTTGAAGCCCAAACGCAGCCAGAAAATTACCGAACAATGTGCTGATACTCCGGTACTTTTTCTTGATGTTGACCCACAGTCTGCTGCATTCAGTGTTCTATTTGATCCTAAAATAGGCGCAATTCAAGGTGCCAACCACCTCATTGCATTGGGCCACCAGCAAATAGTGCTTATTGGCGGGCCCAAAGACGCTATTTCAGCCCAATTACGTCATCAGGGCTGGTTACAGGCATTGGATAATGCCTCACTGACACCGCAAGCAGTCTACTATGGAGAATGGAGTGCATTGAGTGGCTATCAGGCAACACAGACATTAATTGCCAGCAATACCCCATTTAGCGCCATCTTGGTTGCTAATGACCAAATGGCACTGGGTGTCCTGCGTGCTCTGCATGAAATTAATGTCGATATCCCGCGGGAGGTTTCAGTTATCGGTTATGACGACACAGCAGACAGCGCTTATTTTCAGCCGCCACTCACCACAATCAGGCAAAATTTCAGGTTATTAGGGGAAGAGTGTGTGTCCCGCCTAATCGTCAGGTTACACCATACCATTGAGCCGCCTTCTCACTCGTTATCATTAGCAACTGAGCTGATAATCCGTCAGACCACCGCCCCTGTTAACCCCACGTGGCACAAAAACGAATAAATGCGATCACTCTCGACTATTTAACCAACCGCTATTTACTTTACTTTCAGCTGAACTCATCTTGATGTCATTACAGTTGTGAGCGCATAACATTTCCATGACTAACTACATTTTCACGACTAACTAATAGTGTTAGCGCAAGCAAGCTAACTTTCGTAAAAGATAAGGCTGAAATTATGACGGCACAGCAAGAAGTTAAACCGCAGGCTACACCAGCCTTATCGCAGATTCTGTTTCGCCGGGATTGGGAAAATCCGCAGATAACACAGTACAACCGCCTGGAAGCACACCCGCCATTTTACAGTTGGCGTCATCTCGATGCAGCTCAAAACGATACACCATCTCCGCAGCGGCAGTTACTCAATGGACAGTGGTCATTCAGCTATTTTACCCAACCAGAATCCGTGCCAGATGAATGGGTTGAACACGATTTACCAGAAGCTATATCTATGCCAGTGCCTTCCAATTGGCAACTCCACGGTTATGACATCCCGATTTATACTAATGTGCAATACCCTATTCCCGTTGATCCACCACGGGTACCGCAAAATAATCCAACCGGTTGCTATTCATATAATTTTACCTTAGAGCCTGACTGGATCTTATCGGGACAAACTCGCATTATTTTTGATGGCGTGAATTCCGCTTTCTATCTCTGGTGTAACGGCCGGTGGGTCGGGTATTCCCAAGACAGCCGCCTACCCGCAGAGTTCGATCTCACGCCATATCTGAAAGCTGGAAATAACCGTATTGCTGTGCTCGTATTACGTTGGAGTGATGGTAGCTACCTGGAAGATCAGGATATGTGGCGGATGAGCGGAATTTTCCGCGATGTCAGCCTACTGCACAAACCAGATATTCATTTGCGGGATATTCACATCTCTACACATTTATCACCAGAATTTAGCTCCGCACATTTAGAGGTAATGGCCGCCGTTAACATTCCTCTACTCGATATTAATAACTCACAAGTAACGAAAGCCTATCAAATCCAGGTTCAGCTCTGGCTAGCGGATTCGTTAGTCGCCAGTTTGCGACAGCCCCTGGGTACTCAACCAATTGACGAGCGAGGCCATTATACCGATCGCACTCATCTAAGCTTGCGAGTAGATCATCCTTTATTATGGAGCGCAGAACAACCTGCGCTATATAGAACTGTCGTCTCGCTACTGGATAGTCAGCAAAAACTGATAGAAGCAGAAGCCTATGATGTTGGCTTCAGGCAAGTCGCCATTCATCAAGGTTTGCTCAAAATCAATGGCAAAGCGGTACTGATTAGAGGGGTGAATCGTCATGAGCATCACCCACAAACAGGGCAAGCTATTGATGAAGAAAGTATGCTGCAAGATATCATTCTGATGAAACAGCATAACTTTAATGCCGTACGCTGCTCACACTATCCCAACCATCCGCTATGGTACCGCCTCTGCGATCGCTATGGTTTATATGTTGTCGATGAAGCCAACATTGAAACTCATGGGATGCAACCTATGAGGCGGTTGGCAGATGATCCACAGTGGTTTTCCGCTTTTAGCGAACGAGTTACGCGGATGGTTCAGCGTGATCGTAACCACCCTTGCATTATTATCTGGTCATTGGGTAACGAATCTGGTCATGGTGCCACACACGATGCACTCTATCGTTGGATAGAAACCAATGACCCCACACGCCCGGTACAATATGAGGGGGGTGGTGCGAATACTCAAGCTACCGATATTGTTTGCCCCATGTACGCCCGCGTAGATGAGGATCAACCTTTCCCTGCGGTGCCTAAGTGGGCCATTAAGAAATGGATTGGCCTACCGAATGAATCTCGCCCATTGATTCTATGTGAATACGCCCATGCTATGGGGAACAGTTTTGGTGGATTTGCCCGCTATTGGCAAGCGTTTCGCCAATATCCCCGACTACAAGGTGGATTCGTTTGGGATTGGGTCGACCAAAGCCTTACCCGTAATGATGAAAATGGTCAGCCTTATTGGGCTTATGGCGGAGACTTTGGCGATAGCCCCAATGATCGCCAATTCTGCATGAATGGGTTAGTTTTCCCAGACCGTACCCCTCACCCCAGTTTGTATGAGGCACAATGCGCGCAGCAGTTCTTCCAATTCTCATTGGTTAGCACCTCACCGCTGATAATCAAGGTAACCAGTGAATACCTGTTCAGAAACAGCGACAACGAACATCTATATTGGCGCATCGAGTTAGCAGGTAAATCAGTTCTGGAAGGGAGTTTCCCGCTAGACCTATTACCTGAAAGCACACAACAATTCAGCCTAACCGAGCGATTACCCGCTATCTGTGGGCCTGGTGATTTATGGTTGAATGTTGAGGTTAGACAGGTAGAAGAGACACCATGGTCACCAAGTCATCATCGTTGCGCTTGGTTCCAATGGCGTTTACCACATTCTTTAGCGGTCTTAAGTCGCGGTTTAAGTGATTCAGCTACGTCTAATAACCTCAAGCTCCACCAAGATATACAGCATATTACGGTGACCCATCAGCAACAACACTGGCAATTTAATCGTCAAACCGGATTACTTGAACAATGGTGTGTCGGTGGGGAAAACAGGTTACTGACCCCGTTGCGAGATCAATTTGTTCGTGCGCCGCTAGATAACGATATTGGCGTCAGTGAAACAACGCGGATTGATCCAAATGCTTGGGTTGAACGCTGGAAAAAAGCTGGAATGTATCAACTGGAGCAACGTTGTTTATCATTACATGCAGATACATTGTCTCAGGCAATACAAATCAGCGCGGAATATATCTACGAGTTTGCCCAAGAACAATTATTACATACTCATTGGTTATACCGTTTTGATCAACAGGGGCACATGACTATTGATGTCCGAGTCCAGGTAGCAACTTCACTACCTTCTTTGGCAAGAGTCGGCATGTGTTGCCAGTTATCTGATATTTATGAAAATGTTGAGTGGTTAGGGTTAGGGCCTCACGAAAACTATCCTGATCGTCAGCTATCGGCACAGCATAGTCATTGGTCGCAACCACTTGACCAAATGCATACTCCCTACATATTCCCCAGTGAAAATGGGCTACGTTGCAACACCAGTATGTTGAGTTATGGAAATTGGCAGTTAACAGGTCAATTCCATTTTGGTATTAGCCGTTACAGTACTCAGCAACTTATGGCAGCCAGCCATCAGCATTTACTTAGATCAGAAGCAGGTACCTGGCTAAATATCGATGGTTTCCATATGGGGGTGGGTGGTGATGACTCATGGAGCCCTAGCGTCCATGCTGATAACTTACTGACTAATGAGATTTATCAATATCAAGTCTGTTGGCAATACAAAGACTCAATCTGATGATAACGACAGATTTTGCAACAATATCAACACAGAATTTCTAATACGCCCAGTTTCAGATTTATCCCTATATCGTATTTAAGGAAATATTCCTAGTATCAATATGTTCTAAACATCTCTTAGTCTCGCTTATTGCAATGCAACGAGTCATACATGTACTACTCCTTTGCAAATTTATGCGCCCACCCTATTGGGTAATGCCAGTCAGTTAAGCAACTGACTGGCATTTTTGTTCCTGGCTTTTCCATATTTATACGGCCTTTCCTTCACCACCCTCGGGAAGGCTCTTTCTCTTCTTATCGGTAACTTCACCATCTGCGCCATGCTCTCCATATCCCGCATCAGTTCCGGGGATGCGACCTGGTGAAGCTCCCTGTAGCGTCATCAGCATCCGCATCACCATTCCGCACGATTCTGAGAAGCTCAGCTGATTCGGCCAATATCCTTTCAGCGCTCTCGCCATCTTAATCATCTGATAACGCACCAGATTATAGCCCAGCAGTACTCCCCATAGCTCCTGCTCAACAAGCTCCGGCTTTTTACTCCGCAGCGTCAGCCTGCTCAGTTGCATTGTCTGTTCGCCAGATCACGCCATCCACGGCCAGCAACGTCAGACCGCACCAGTGAGGATGGGTGACGGAGCCATGCCACAGTTGCGCCGTTTGTGAGAATACCCGGCGAACAGCCTCGCTTCCCAGCCTTTGCCGTGCCTGGATAACGGCGCTGGGGGCCACGAAGGGGCGGCCGCCCGGCAGCATGATATCCAGCCGGTTAACGATTTGATGAAGAGGTTCTTTACGCTCGAGCGCCATCCCGACAATGCACCAGACCATCATTTCCAGCGGCAGGCGGCGCTTGCGCAGAGTCACCGTGCCGGATTCGGCAAGGCAACGGGAGATGAGCTGGGGGTCGAGGTAATCTCCCAGTGTGGTCAGTGGGTTACGCAGTGAGTCGTAGCGGGAAACGAAATCAAGAGCCTGTCCGATGTGCATAAAAAAATCCGGAAATGAAGAACATTTCCGGATTCTTACACAACCACTGGATCGGTCAACCGATCCTTAACTGATCGGCATTACCACCCTATTGGGCGCTTTTTTTGTTTTCTGCTTTCACTCGCCGCTTTCTACCTTTTGCGACCTTGTCATAACTTAAGCACTTTCACTCCATGAATTATTTAGATTACGGAGCTAAGATAATCACTTCGTCATCGGCACAGCTCCTGACTCAGTATATTCATGTTACAAGAGGAATATTATGACATCGTTAACCCATCTCCCAGCGAACATGGTTGCCATTGAGATTACTCAGCCTGGTGGCCCTGAAGTCTTAACTCCCATTCAGCGCCCTACACCGATGCCCGCTGCGGGTGAAATTTTAGTGAAGGTTTCAGCCGCAGGAGTTAACCGCCCTGATGTCATGCAACGCCGAGGTCAATATGCTCCACCGCCAGGGGCCTCCGATATCCCAGGATTAGAAATTGCAGGTGTTGTGGTTGCAGTCGCTGCTGATGTCACGCGATTTAAAATTGGCGACAAAGTATGTGGGTTAATCGCAGGTGGCGGCTATGCTCAGTATTGCGTTATCCATGAAACCAATGCCTTATTTATCCCGCCCAGTCTGACTGAAATCGAAGCGGCAGCATTACCAGAGACTTTCTTTACTGTGTGGACAAACCTGTTCCAACGCGGTCATTTCACTGCGGGTGAAAGCGTATTAATTCACGGTGGGTCTTCCGGTATAGGTACTACAGCAATATTGTTGAGCAAAGCATTTGGCGCAAAAATGGTTATTGTCACCGTGGGGTCAGAAGAAAAACGGCAAGCATGTCTGACATTAGGTGCCGACATCGCCATTAACTATCACACTGAAGATTTTGTCACCGAAACCAAGCGAGCCACCGCAGGCAAAGGGGTTGATGTTATCGTGGATTTAATTGCGGGTGATTATGTCGCGCGTAACTATGAAGCTGCTGCGATGAATGGTCGAATTGTTCAAATTGGCACCCAGAATGGGCATGCCAAGGATCTGAATCTGATGTTAATGTTGCTAAAACGTCTGACTCACACCGGTTCAACATTGCGCTCACGTACTGTGGCAGAAAAAGCACTTATCGCTAAAGAGCTGGAACAACAAGTTTGGCCGTTGTTAAATGATGGGAAAATGAAACCACAGATCTTCCAAACGTTCCCGCTGGAAGATGCGGCAAAAGCCCATGAATTGATGGAAAGCAGCACGCATATTGGTAAAATTGTCCTGACCGCTTAAGGTTGTTCAGAACTACAATTGCCCGTACCATGAAAGTTCATCAGGTGAAGTCCAGGCATAACTGCTTGTTTTCACCTGATAAATTAATAATAACTCCGCATTATTGTCTATCAGGCCATAACAGTTTTGTTAACTAATTAATCAAACTGATATACCTTAAATTTAACTTCTCATGATACTCTATAACAAACCGCTATGGTTTAACTTATATGAGTTATTCATCACAAGGTCATAATTATGGACATAATTAAGAAAATATTAATCGATGACATCGCAAGAATAAATCAGAAAGAAAAAAGAGATGGTCGGTTAAAATTTAACAGCGATTTTGTCTACAAGCATCCCTATCTTTGCCTTGCAATGTTGATATCATACTTTTTTGTTCTAGTTTTGATGTACTTAACCCCTTATTTTGGTACTGGCTATATGGTTGCCTTTACCGTTTTCTTTGTTTTGATGTCTGCCGTGCTCATGATGGAAATCAAACCCGTGTTTAAATTTGAGGATATTGGTATCCTCGACTTACGTGTTTGCTATAACGGTGAATGGTTCTTCAGCCGTGCATTATCGACGCAAGCAATTGATGAAATACTAAATAGCAAAAATATTAGTGATGACTTTAAAATTCGCTTTAAACATATTATTAGCAATAAAGGCGAAATAGACTTCTATGATGTCTATGATTTAGCTTATCTGCAAAAAAAGTCTATGCGAACCAATGAACCCAACCAAACTACCTCGTTGGCCAGTACCTCTGCTATCAGGCAATAATTATAGGTATCCAGCATACTCTGCTGAATCCTCAGTAGGGTATGCTGTTTTGTATTCCTAACTATCTACTTTTACAAAGAGAAAACCGTGATGATGTACATTACAGTTACTATAGATTTTTCTCTCTATAACCTAAGCTAAAGAATTCACCTTTTATTTATCAAAGTCATTATATTTATTAAGAAAATATCGTTAACATTTAAAAATGGAGCCTATAATAATATTATTATTTTTGATAATAAAAGGCTGCCAGGCATGGACAAGATTGATGAACAATTGATTGCCATTTTAGCAAAAAATGCACGGATTTCTCTGAAAGACCTTTCACAGCAAGTCAATCTCTCATCCCCGAGTACTTCCGAGCGTCTACGGCGTCTTGAAGAACGTCATATTATTCGCAGCTACACACTCGATTTGGACCAGCAGGCATTCGGCTACAATTTGCAAGCCATTGTTCGTGTCAAACCCTTACCAGGAATGCTGCGTATAGCAGAAGAGATGATTCAAGAAACTCCAGAATGTGTTGAGTGTGACAAAGTGACCGGCGACGATTGTTTCATCAGCCGCTTATATATTTATTCGATGGAACAACTGGATACTATCATTGACCGCTGGTCAGAATATGCCGAAATCCAGACATCAATCGTCAAATCCTCCCCAATCATGCGACGGTTGCCCCCCTTAGTAAGGTTACCCAAGGAAAGCAAAATCTGAAATCTGTACCCTCCCCCTCATTTTATCTATAATAACGAACTATTCTTCACCTGAGAAATATTATAGAAGCGAATAATTGATGAGTAATAATCAAAGTAATGCGTCAGATTCATCGATTCTTACGCTCCCCTATACCCATTGGGGCGAAGATAATGTGCAAAACTCCAGTGCCGTCGAGGCTCTGGAGCAAGGTAAAGTACTTTTTCTACCCCATCTGGCGTTTGAACTGAGTGAACAGGAAAAACTACTGCTTAACCCTGCGCTGGTTGATACTAAACGCAAAAATATCAGTTTTAAACCGCTGGACGGCACACTAACTGGTGTGACTGATGAAAGCAAAGTGGCGTTAACCCGACAATTGCTGGAGCGCTATTATCAGAGTTGCCTTAGTCTGGTAAATCAATTATTACCGGAGTATACCTCTGTACTGCGCAGCCCGACCAATAGCCTGCGCTTGCACCCCGTTACCGCCTGGCGCAATAAAACATCGTGGCGAAAGGATGATAGCCGCTTGCATGTTGATGCTTTCCCCTCGCGGCCTAATTATGGTGAGCGAATCATCCGTATTTTTACCAATATCAACCCTCATAATGAACCCCGTTCGTGGCGTGTAGGTGAAGATTTTACGCAATTAGCCCGCCGCTATTTGCCGCAACTCGATAGCTATTCACCTTTCAGCAGTTGGTGGCAACATAAAGTTGGGATCACCAAGCGCCGCAGGAGCCATTACGATCATCTGATGCTTCAGCTACATGATAAAATGAAATCAGATGCCGATTACCAAAAAAATGGCAAGCAACAAGCTATTGATTTCCCAGCAGGTAGCAGTTGGATCTGTTTTTCAGATCAAACCCCCCATGCAGCGAGGGGAGGACAATTTATGTTAGAGCAAACGTTCCTTCTGCCCGTTGAAGGGATGAAAGACCCTCAGCAATCCCCGCTAAAAATACTGGAATCATTAACGCAGAAGCCACTGATATAACGCATCGCTTTCTGTTGTCGAGTGCCTACTGAAAATCCGCTGACAAAGTGGATTTTCAGTAGGCACATTTCCTAAAAAAAAAATGTTTATACGACTTGATCCCTGAGAAAAAAATAAATATCATTTTTCGCAGAATGTAAGCCAACTCCATAATATATAGGTGTGAAGGTTGCGCCTGGCAGTTATTTAGCCTTATCAGATAACTATTGGAGGTTAATATGATTAAGGTCTATGACAGAAATAGAAACCAAATTATTCCTGGCAAACGTGTTATGGTCGCGCAAACTGGGGAAATTGACGTAGCAAAGGCTATTCATGCTGAAGGTCTGGCACCTGTACAGGCAGAGCGGGAGCCGGTTGTAGAGTTACAGCATACCGGTGAACGTTACGTGCCTTTTGATTTAGTCAGACTCGGTTAATCGTATTTAAACTGTAATAGTTAAACTGTAGTACTTCCGCTAATTACAACATTGCTTTCAGTGCGTTAGTCACTTTTTCGCCGGGGCTTTCTATATTTACCAGAAAGCTCCGGTTTTTTATTTATATAATGCCAGAAACTATTAAACTTAGGATAATAACCGATACTAAATAGCCCATAGTGCAATATCCTATTACCAAATGGGCTTTTACCTTACCCGATGGGTATTAATGAGCATTAGATAATCTCAGCTTAAATATGGCAAGCTGGCTCTATCACTTGGGCAACTTTCTTTTGGAAAGTCTCAAGTTGGCAAAGTTTGTTATCACCCTCGTTCTCACAACCTTCAATGGTAATTGGAACAATTTTAGCTGGGTTGTTTTTCATATCTAATTTCTCGGCATTTCGCAGCTGATCCATCGTTTGATAGAACATTTTCACGGCGACATAGCGCTGATGATTATCTGGGTTCTGCCATAGCTCAAAGACTAATCCGCCACCAGGCGGGGTATTATCAGGTTGCTGTGGTAATTGCCAATTGGCCCCTAACATACCAGCGATATTAGCAATATTGGTGTCATGCCCGCCGAGGAACAGCAATTTGGTTTGCGGTGACAGCGGCAGTGTTTGCCCTTGGGCATCGCGTTGCAGCACTAATGCCGTATCAATTTGTTGCAACAGCGGGGTCCCTTTATGGCGAGCGATATACGGGGTTTTGGCCATCAAATCAAATTGCGCATTGTGCAACGACAATAGCGAAACCCAGTTCTCTTCACCGCTGAGCCGATGCCAGGCCACATCCGGCATAGCTTGTGAGTTTTGTAACAGGAAAATTTCACCCAATGTCGACGATAGTGCCAATGGCCCACTCAGAGAAACTTTAGTACCTTCTTCGTTTACCTTAATTTCATTTGCCGTAAAAGTTGCAAAATCACAGGTTTTTCCATTTTTTTGCAATGACTTGCAATAAGGCGATGCTGCAAAATTCAGCACTTCGCCCATCTGAGCAAAGGGTTTGGCATAGCGCTGGCTAAGATCACTCAATGGCCCGCCCAATCGCTCCTCAACAGCCTGATGAGTTTTCGCTGAGTCCAGTTTACAGACCCCCGCTTCGACGGTATGAAATAGCGGGTCAACTTTCTTCAAATCAGCCTGATAATGTACTTTCAGACCACAATCCGGTGCGATCCCATCCAAGAATGCCTGTCCGGTTAAGCGGGTTCGTTGGTCAACATCTGCCTGTGCATAAACGGAGCCATCTACCGGACACCCCGCAGACAACAACCCTTGGCTGCGGAAATAATCACCATAAAATCCCCCCATCAAAGTCACTAACTCAGCCCCTCGCGGTGTTAAATAGCCCGCTTTTACTGGCCACAGGGGCCATTTATCAGGTGTGACATCATTCATTAGCTGGGTTTGTTTTGTCGGGGAGCGAACACCATGTCGACTCAAAATAACCACACGCTCTAATGTGTAGCTGGCCGGCGGTGTAGCAATCGGGGCAGCACCTGCGGTAAAACAGCCCATTATCAAAGTGAGTGCGGATAAGTGCAGATTTCTCTTTGCAACTGACATAATTTTATATCCTTATTAAAACTACGAATATTTTTGCCCTATCGAGTATGGTCGACGATCGCGGGCCTCACAATGCGGAAAGCAACAAACATCCGCTTCAAATGGGATAGAAGGACGAAAAATTTTAAGCTGGAACGCGCTAAACTTGATTCGCTTCTCATTGTTAGAACGATATTTAGCCGATTATGTTATTAACGACACTAATACTTAAAGGAGGTATAACCCCGCACTATCAATCCGGTCACTGACCGGACAGTATTTAGCGCAATAGGGTTGATGGATATAGCCTGTCATCCAGCGGCTATACATACAAATTATAAGGAGTCTGACATGCGGAAAGCAGGCGATATCGACAGAGTCATGTCGGCCAGACAACTTCCCAATAAAGCCGTAGCCCTGATTCTTGCAGGCGGCCGCGGTTCACGCCTTAAAGACCTTACGTCTGTCCGAGCAAAACCCGCTGTTCACTTCGGCGGAAAATACCGCATTATCGACTTCGCACTATCAAATTGCCTTAATTCGGGCATTCGCCGTATCGGTGTGATAACTCAGTATCAGTCTCATACCTTGGTGCAACATATCCAGCATGGCTGGTCATTTCTCAGTGAAGAGATGAACGAGTTTGTTGATTTGTTGCCGGCACAACAACGTCAAGGACGAGAACATTGGTATACCGGTACCGCAGATGCTGTTTTCCAGAATCTGGATATTATCCGCCGCTATCGTGCTGAATATGTGGTGATTTTGGCAGGTGACCATATCTATAAAATGGATTACTCGCGCATGCTGCTCGATCACGTAGAAAGTGGTGCGGCTTGTACTGTAGCTTGCATTGAAGTCCCCAAGACGGAAGCGACGGCCTTCGGTGTGATGGAAGTCTCCGAGCAGCTACAGGTGAAAATGTTTTGGGAAAAACCTGAAGATCCTCCTACTCTGCCCGGTAAACCCAATAGCAGTCTGGCCAGCATGGGGATTTATGTATTTAACGCAGAGTTCCTGTTTGGTCTGCTTGAAAGTGATCATGCGGACGAAAATAGCAGCCATGACTTTGGCAAAGATATTCTGCCGAAAATCACCGAACAGGGTCATGTTTGGGCACATCCGTTCTCATTATCTTGTGTTTCTACCTCGCCCGATGCCCCTGATTATTGGCGTGATGTCGGGACGTTAGATGCCTATTGGCAAGCTAACCTCGATCAGGCGGCTATTACACCAGAGCTGGATATGTATGATTCACATTGGCCAATACGCACCTATGCGGAGCCATTGCCACCAGCAAAATTTGTTCAGGATCGCTCTGGCAGTCATGGCATGACCATGAATACGTTGGTGTCCGGCGGCTGTTTTATCTCCGGTTCCGTGGTATTCAACTCGGTACTATTTTCCCGCGTGCGAATCAATTCGTTCTGTAATATTGATTCTTGTGTATTACTACCCGACGTCAATGTGGGCCGCTCTTGTCGGTTGCACCGCTGTGTCGTAGACCGCGCCAGTATTATCCCCGAGGGCATGGTCATTGGCGAAAACGCAGATGAAGATGCTCGCCGTTTCTATCGTTCTGAAAGCGGTATTGTATTGGTTACCCGAGAGATGTTGGCAAAGCTATAACGCTGGGATGTTATTAATGTTGGGCGGGCAGACATGGACAAGCAGGGAATAATTTATATAATCAGCCCAAACGAATAAAAGGGTCTGAATATGTCATTTACTGAATGGGTGATTTTAGGTGTTGTGATTGGTTGTGCCGTTGGTGCCTTACTGAAAATTTTTGGCAAGAAAAAAGACAACTAACCCTCTCAGTTCCCCACCTTATTAATTCAAAAGCGGCCATAATTGACCGCTTTTCGTGTTGGCTGGCTCATCGCTATTAGCGTGTAACCGGCACAGTAACTTCGGGTTGTACAAAACCATAGCGGCTCAGTGGTGTGACTTTCACTGAAGTGGGTGATGACTTAATGGCAAATTGTTTGGTTTCGCCCGACATAATATACGGGCTGCCCAAAGGAACAACCTCATTGCTTGGGACTAAAATCACCTGAGGGCCAAGGCGAACCACATGCTTGCTCGGGTTTTTAATCATTAAGTTATTACCTGAGGTGGATAAAACCAATTCTTGCCATGGGGTTTTAATCTGTGGCACAGAATTTGGCTGGATAAGAAAACCAATTTCCTGACGAATTGGCATCACAGTCGCATTACCCGGCACCTGCTCAACACCTTCAAACGAAGCTTTTAACAGGACTTCTGAATCCAATGCGGTACCTTTCTTCAATACAAAGTTAACTTGCTGGCTTTGCCCTGCATCAATTCGTGTTACCGGCGGGGAAATCAAAATTTGTTTACTCAGATTTTTGCCATCCAGGTCGACCAATTTAGTCACCAGTAATAGATTAAATTAACTATTCTATTTTTAGCTCAAACTCATTTTTATATTGTAAATCCAGCACTATCCGTGGACATTTAAAAATAATATTCCCGCGGCCACTCATTAAAATAGAAAACCTGCTTTAGCCATTATATTTGTGATTACCATGCTTTTTCCCATTTTCATCACAGTTAAATATTGAGATGGTGTGTTATTTCAGCCAATTTCCTCATCGTAACCCTAAGCTAATTTTCAACTTTACTATCCAATAAAAAGCATATTGGATCAGTATCTTACTAAGTACACAGCCCTTTATACTCAGAACATTATGACTTTTATAATGGTAATACCCGATGGATTATTATCTCGGAATTGACGTAGGAACCTCAAAAGTAAAATCAGTACTATTTGACACCCATTTTAATGAGTGTCTGGTTGCATCCGTCAATAATCTCACTCTATCTCCCCATTCCGGCTATGCAGAACAAGATATGCAAAGCCTTTGGTTCGGGGTGGTTTCCACCTTGAAAACGGTAATGGACTCGCCTTTATTACGGCAAAATAAAATTCGTTCTATTGGCATAACCGGGCAAGGAGAAGGTGTCTGGTTAGTGGATAAACAGGGGCGACCGGTACGTAATGCTATCTTGTGGAGTGACACGCGTAGCGCCGCATTGGTTGAGTATTTTAAGCAACAACCGGGTCTGGAAGAACAGCTGTTCGCCATCAGCGGCACGCCCTTATTGCCGTGCAATAGCAGCATAATCCTCCGTTGGTTACAGCAATATGAACCTGAAACATTGGTGCAAGCAGAGCGCTTCTTTTTTGCCAAAGACTGGATTCGCTATCAACTGACAGGGGAATCCTGGCTGGAAATCAGTGATACCGGCACCTCATTACTCGATTTGCAGCGCGGTGAATTATCAAATGAGGTTCTGTCGCAATTAGGAATAACGCATACTGCTCGATTATTCCCGCCGTTGTTGCCATCAGCTGCTATTGCAGGCCACATCACCAGGCAGGTCGCGCAAATTACCGGATTAGAAGTGGGTATCCCTGTTTGTGCCGGTGCGCTGGATGTTTCGACAACCGCACTAGGAATAGGGGCAGTGAATCATGGCGATGTGTATACCATCCTCGGCACCACTTGCTGTACTGGCATTGTTTGCCATGATCTCAAACGGATTAATCGGCAAACCCGCTTTGTCCCTCATGCGTTAAGTGGCAATTATATCAATCTATTTGCTCTGCAATCTGGCACTCCCAATATTGATTGGGCGCTGTCACAACTCACCGACAGCAAAGATTTCTTGCAAATCAGCAGCCAACTTGAGGCCGTGCCAGCTGGTTGTAGTGGGGTATTTTATCAGCCCTATATCAATGGCGAACGAGCACCATTTTACAGCCCATCTGCGCGCGCCGGTTTTTTCGGTATCAGTCAACACACCACTGACCACCACCTGTTACGGGCAGTTTTTGAAGGTCTGGCATATGCCATTAAGGATTCTCTCGCTGATTATCCCGCGGGGGAACGTCTGTACTTGGCAGGTGGCGGTGCGGCCTCCAGCCTGTGGTTGCAAATTATTGCTGATTGCACTGGCCGCGAGGTCGTCACCCGGCAAGTAAAAGAGTTGGGTGCCCGCGGGGCCGCCATGTTGGCAGCCCAAGCCATCGGACAAACGGCTTCTCTGGTAGATTCACTCGATAACATCACGACCTACACCCCCGACCCACAACAAATGCCTATCTATAACGCGCTTTACCCTGTTTTCCGTCAGCTACGCGATGCGCTACAGCCCGTTTGGCAAGCCAGAGAACAGGCCTTAAGCCAACTTAATGGCGCTAAATATCATTCTCAGGACAATCTATGAAAACGCTCTTTACCGCAGAATATGCCGGCAGTCTGGACCATTTCCATCAGCTTGGCGAATTGGTTATCAGTGGTTGGGCGGCAGGGAAACCCAAACTGAGTGAGGAACAGTTGATTGCACTCGGCCACGATGCTGATTTTCTGGTCACCAGTTATGACGATATTACTGCCCGAGTGATTAAAGCTTGCCCGCAACTGAAGCTCATTGCCTGCACTCGTGCCAATCCGGTCAATATCGATGTGAATGCGGCAACAGAGCGGGGCATTCCGGTTGTTTATACTCCGGGGCGCAATTCTGATGCTGCGGCAGAATTAACGATTGCACTGATGCTGAATCTGGCTCGCCACATTCCGCAGGCGCATAGCGCTCTGAAACAGAGGCAATTCACGGCAACCACGCCGGGCAATGCTGGGCTAAAAACCGATGTAGTGTGGGATGTGACCAAAGACAGCCCTTATGAAGTGTTTAAAGGAGTGGAATTACGCAATAAAACCTTGGGGATTGTCGGTTATGGCAGTATTGGGCAGCGCGTTGGGCGTATTGCGCGAGCTTTCGGCATGCAGCTGTTGGTAGCCGACCCTTATGTTTCAGAGGTCGAATTGGACGAACCAGGCATCCACAAAACCACATTGGAGCGGCTCTTCAGTCAGTCTGACTTTGTCACTTTACATGTGAAAGTCACCCCGCAAACCGTAGGATTAATTGATACGCGTTTGTTTTCGTTAATGAAACCAGAGGCTTATTTTATTAATACTTCACGCGCGGCAGTGGTAGTTGAGCAACATTTAGTTGATGCCTTGCGGCACAAACAACTGGCTGGTGCGGCGTTAGACGTCTATGCCCATGAGCCAATCCACGCCAATCATCCTTTTATTCATGAGTTTGATAATGTGGTTATCACCCCGCATATTGCAGGTGCTACACATGAGACGCTGGTTAAACATACCGCCATGATTGCGCAGGATATTGAACGTTTTCTACGCAATGAGCCTTTATTATATCGCTATAACTGAGCCGACTATATTGAGTAGTGCTTTTCAGTTCAATCTGGGGGTATGTGCCATAAAATCAAGCGTATGCCCCCAATTCACCACTCCGGCATCCGATCCTAAACCGGTTGCCACTAATCCCGCGACTGCCGAACCGAGTTCACAAGCCTGTTCCAGTGACCAGCCATTAGCTAGCCCGGCAATAAATCCACCGCAGTAACTGTCACCACAACCGGTAGTATCTGACACTGCCACCTGATAGGCAGGCACTCGGAAATTCTGGTGCGAACTTATCACATAAGACCCTTGCGATCCGGCTTTAAAGATACAGGTACCCACTCCTAAATCGAGGAAGAACTGCCCAATATCCTGCAGATTATCCAGGCCAGAGATAAAAGCAGCCTCTTCTAATGCTGGCATAAAATAATCAATATCTGCGAGCATCGGTTTTAATAATGATAGCGTTTGTGAGTTAGGCGCGATGAGGTCAAAACTGGTGACCACGCCTTTGCTTTTTGCATGATGCAAAAGCCGCGCGCTTTGGCCTTTGTCCATCGCAGCCAGTAACCCGCTACCGCCGTGGTGCAAAAATCGGGTGTCGCATACCGTATCAAAATCAGTATCATCGACATACCAGTGGTCAGATGCCCCTCGACAATGCAACGCGGGGCGCTCACCATCAGGTCGAATAGTCAAAATTGTGGCTGAGGTTTCTGCTTGCGTGGTGCGCTGGATAAGCGAGCTATCAATACCCAACTTATGATAAACACTCAGAATAAAATCGGCTTTCTCATCCTCTCCCAGACAAGCAGAAGTCGCGGTATGAATACCCAACTTGGCGGCATTCATCGCCGCACCACTGGCAGTCCCCGCAGGGTTAAGACGAATTTGATCGATAAAATGCACCCCGCCCTTTTCAGGAATACCGGTGACCGGACGCCCGGCAATATCTAAAATGGTCAGGCCAACAAACACCGCATCAAATTTACTCACTGCATTTCCTTATTCGTATGCTACTGCACGTTGGCAGCGTTTAAGATTGCGCTGGATAAATGACAGTGCCAACGCACCAACCAAAATAATGCCGGTCAATGCATCTTTAACAATAAAATCAAGGCCTAATAGATTTAAACCATTAGCAACCATGCCAAGAAACAGCACTCCGACGAGGGTGCCTGGGACATTCGGCCGCCCCTGAGCATGAAACGCGGTACCAATAAATACGGCGGCAATGGCGTCCAGCAAATAGGCCTGACCCGCAAGAGGCGTAAACTGGCGCAAATTTGCAGATAAGATCACCCCTGCTAATGCACAGGTCACTGAGGTAATAATTAATGTCCAGAACAAATAGCGTTTTACCCGAATACCGGCTGCATTTGCCGCCTGACTGTTCAGCCCCAGTGCATGAATGCGCTTACCAAAGATGGTGCGTTCAAAAAAGATAAAATAGAGCAGAAACAGCACCCCGGCAAAAATCACCGGTAAGGGCATATTGGCCCATGACCCCACCGCCAGATGGTGATATTCCTGCGCCATACGCCGAAAAGCGATCGGCCCACCGCCATCGGTATAAATCCGCTCCACACTGCTGCCGATGAAATAAGTCCCCAATGTCGCCAGAAAGGGTTTAGCGTTACACCAAACAATTAAGAAGGCATTTAGCAAACCAATTAATGCTCCTCCCGCCAGAGCGGCCAATATCGCCACTTGCCAGGATAATTGGTATTGCTTGAGGGCGATAAGCGCAAAAGCTGCACCAAAATCCAGTGCCACCCCGACCGACAGATCTATCCCGCCAGCCGTCACCACCAAGGTCATCGCCAACGCCACAATCAGTAGGATGGCATTCCCTTGTAATAGATTTTGCAGATTACCAGTCGAGAAAAAGGCCTGTGCTTTCAATGAGAAAAAAATAAAAAAAGCGGCTAATATTAAAACAAACCCATACTGAATTAGTAAGTACTTCAGAACAGGCAAGGCCCGTTGACGGTATTGAATGTTCACATTTTTCATCAGTAACGCCCGCCAGACTTCAATGCCGAGGTCGCTAGCACCAGCAATATCAGCGCACCTTTTATCGCCCCAACCCAGAAAATGTCGACGCGCAATAACGCCAACCCATTCGATAACGCATTCACTAGCAAAGCGCCGAGCAATGCGCCGCCAATCGTCACGACCCGCCGACGTGAAAATGCAGAGCCAATGAAAGTAGCAAGAACCATTTCTAGCAATAATGACTCTTCAGTCCCAGGCGAGCTTCCAGACCCCCGAGCTACCAGCGCTAATGCGGCCAACACGGCGGTGAGCGCGGCCAGCATGTATGATTGCGCCACCAGCCGTTTAACCGGTAAACCCGATATTTCTGCGGCTTCGCGATTGCCGCCACTCGCCTGCAAATGTAACCCCCAGCGAGTTCGGTAGAGAACAAAGAGCAATACGGCAAATATAAGCAACATAAACCAAACAGCAACCGGCAATTGCCAGTAGCGATTATCGCGAAAAGCCACCATCGCGCTATCGGTCACACTTATGCGTCGTTGCTGAGTTATTAGATTAGCTATGCCGATAAAGGCGACGGAGCTGGCCAATGTCGCCAGTAATGGCGGCAATCTGACCCAAACCACCAACACGGCATTGACTGCGCCCGCCAGTAATGAGGCCCCCACCGCCCAGATAGCGATAGTCAAATAACCCGCACCTTGATTGGTCAGCCCATCACTGATGATGGCCGCAGCCAAAACGGCAATCGCTGGCAGCGAAATATCGATCCCCCCCGACACAACATCATCTCCACCGCCGGTCACCACACAAACTAAACCGAAACAGAGGATAGCCAGTGGCACGGTCTGGCGCAGAATGGTGGTGATATTTTGCCATCCGAGAAAATAAGGCGCCTGTACGCAGAGGAAGAGTAATAAAGCCGCGAACAGTAATATCGGTATGTTATCAATGAATTGCCGCTGATTCGGCAAGAAACGCATGCCCCCCAAAGGCTTGCTTTTCAGCTGCCCGTGACTGAGTTGGCTCATATCAGTGCCTCCTGTTCTGGCAGTGGCGATGTCGGGGGTGTGCTGCCGGTGGTTAATGCCAGTAAAGCTTCCTGAGTTAAGTCTTGTGTTGAGACTGTAGCCACCAACTCACCGCGCAACATCACTAAAATTCGGTCACATAATCCGATAAGCTCACTGGCATCACTGGAGGAAACCAACACACTTTTACCGCGGGCCACCAATGATTCAACCAATTGATAAATCTCAGCTCTGGCCCCCATATCCACACCCAATGTCGGTTCATCCAAAATAAACAGAGTGGCATCTGTTGCCAGCCAGCGGGCTAAAATCACTTTCTGTTGATTGCCGCCGCTAAGAAAGCGAACCGGCTGGCGAAGATTATTGGGCCGAATACGTAGACGGTTTGCTAACCCCTCGGCGCGCACCGCCGCTTTATCGCGTTGTTCCCAGCCAGCCAAGGCTACCTCGGATAATGACGCTAAATTAATGTTATCGGTCACTGGCATTTCCAGCACCAATCCCTGATGGCGTCTATCTCGTGGCACCAGCACAATGCCCTGTGCAATAGCTTGGGCGGGAGAGAGAATTGATTGCGACTTACCATTGATAGTGATGTTCCCACCACTTGGCCGTTGCAGGCCGTAAAGAGTGTCAATGAGCGCGTCTCGCCCTGATCCCAATAGACCGGCTATACCAACGACTTCACCTTCAGCAACCTGAAAACTCAGAGCAGAAAATGCACGATTAACTCGCAGTTGGTTAACCTCAAGTCGGAGTTTTAATGCCGTTTTAGCGCGTCGCGGAGCAAACAGCGCATCAAGGTCTCGGCCAATCATCAAACGGATTAATGGCACAATATCCTGTTGAGTCACCGGAGATAAGGTTTCGATATCCTTCCCGTTACGAAATACTGTTACGCGGTCGCATAATGCTGTTATTTCCGACAAATAATGTGAGATATAAATAATGGCGATACCGCGCGCTGTTAATTCACTAATAGCAGTAAACACCCGTTGTGCTTCACTGGCTTCCAATGGGGCGGTCGGTTCGTCAAACACCACCAATCGCGCCTGACCATCAATCAGCGCTCGGGCAATTTGTACTAATTTGCATTCAGCAATACTCAGTTCGCTGATTAAGGTATTGCCGCCAATCTCGGTATTCAGAATTTGCCTGAAAAATTGCTCTGTTTTTTGCCGCATCACACGTTTATCCAGCCCCAGCCACGGGTGGCGTAATTCTTGCCCCATAAAGACCGATTCAGTCACGGTAAAGTGCGGGATTAAGTGTAATTCCTGATGGATAAAGCGGATACCACTGGCGTGGACAGTTTTAGCCGTAACGGGGTTAAGCCGTTTATCATCAACGATAATTTCTCCGCTATCCGCTTGATAAACCCCAGCCAGAATTTTGATCAAGGTTGATTTGCCAGCACCATTTTCACCAATAAGGCCGTGTACCTCACCCGGAAGAACCCGCAGCACTGCGCCATCCAGTGCCAGAGTTCCCGGAAACGACTTTCTGATATCATTCATTTCAAGGCCACCCACAGCGTGGGTGCCTGAATAAGCAGAATATGTCATGGTGTTATTTCAAATCGCCGTAACCAAGCTGCTTGTAGACTGCCTTCGCCTCTTCTGGCCCGTTGACTGGCAGCACCGGTACGAAGGTTTGTGGCAGTAACTTTTCACCGGCAAAGTAGCGCGCTACGTTATCCGCAGAAGTTTTGCCAATCAGATTAGGTTGTTGCGCGACGTTGGCGACCAGTGGGCTGCCCTTTTCTGCCATGATTTCCAGCGTTTCTGGCCCGGCATCAATCGCCGTCACTTTAACATCACCTGCGCGCCCGCTCTCTTCCAATGCCTGCACAATACCAATAGCAGGCTGATCCCAGCAGGCAACATGGATAGCATCCAAGGTACCTTTCGGATGTTGACTCAATAACTCCAACGTTTTTTTACGGGCATCTTCCGGCGAGTTAGCATATTGCTCCGCCAATTCCGGCTGAATAATTTTAATACCGGGATAATCCTGCAATACATATTTCCACAGATCGTAGCGAATACCACAAATACGCAATGAATTAGAGAAAGCATTAAATACCGCTATATTGCCCTTTCCCCCCAACGCATCTGCGGTATAGCGGCCAATGGTGCTGCCGATGGTGTAATTATCGGAGGTGGTGTTATTGATCGAATAAGGTGACACATGGTCGACAGTGAATATCGGGATACCTGCCGCCTGTAATGCTTTAAATTTAGGCTCAACTGCGCTGTCACTCAAAATACTGATAACCGCATCGACTTTACGCGCTAGCAAAATATCATGGTTATCGGCATGCACTTGGTTATCACGCCCACCATCCACCGCCACCACTTTCCCACCCAGTTTTTCAACCTCACTGGATGCCCCTTTAAAGGCTTCGCGATCCCAAAAGTGTTGTGTGCCAACCACCGCCACACCGATCGTTTTCCCTTGAAGGGAGAGTGCTTCAGCATGTGCCTGGACACTACCCGCCAACAAAACCAGCCCAGAAAGACCGACTGCTATCGCGGTATTCAGCGTTTTCTTCTTTGTCATCTTGTTATTATCCTTTTATTCACTGCTTGTTATTTGCCACTTTTTCTTGGTGCAATCCCCTGGTAAAGCACCTAGAAGCTAGCAATGCCGCCAGATAAAGCGAAATAACAAAAGTGATAAAGGAAAGTTAAAAAGCGGGATTGTGTTTTACAATCGATTAACCAGAAATATTCAAATAGCCCACTGTGCCCGCAGCGCGCTGAAGGTTATAGTGCGCATCAGGCCACTCATTCGAGTTGCAGTAAAGCCGCTAACACAGTTATAGCTTGAAGTATGACGAGGATATATCGCCTGATTTCACCCACTTACTGTGATAAGGATCGCTGAATTTTTTTTCTATAAGTGCTTGAATAATGAAAGAGCGTGAGAAATTTTACTCCTCCGCAAGATGAGCTTCTCACTGGTTTTCGAGGCGGCCCTTTCAAGTGCTCGGGTATCTCTCCATGAAACGGTTGCGTTCATGCCCACTTTTGCGGCATGTTTACAACAACACTTCCCTGCTTTAGACGTTCGAATTATCACTTTGTGAGCAACCTGATGATTAAGTGGCTGTGGAAAGCAAACCAACCGCAAGCGGAGATGCTTGCACAGTGGCGTGAAGCGCTGAATATCCCCCTATTAGCACCTTTAAATGAGGAGGAACAACAGCGGCTGGTTTCTGTCGCAAGTCACCTGTTGCAGCAAAAGCGCCTGGTGCCACTACAAGGGTTAGTATTAACACCGCTGATGCAGGCCCGTCTGACACTGCTATTCGCCCTGCCGGTCATGGAGTTGGGAGCGAAATGGCTAGATGGCTTTCATGAAGTGCTGATTTATCCCTCCCCTTTTGTGGTTGACGACGACTGGCAAGATGATGTAGGCTTGGTTCATTCTGGGCAAACCGTACAGTCCGGCCAAAGTTGGGAGCAAGGGCCAATTGTTCTGAACTGGCAAGATATTCAAGATTCATTCGATTTATCAGGCTTTAATCTGGTTATCCATGAAGCAGCTCATAAGTTGGATATGCGCAACGGCGGGCACTCAAACGGCGTGCCACCCATTGCTATGCGTGATGTTGCAGCATGGGAATATGACTTACACCAGGCGATGGACAACATTCAAGATGAGATAGATATGGTGGGAGTCGACGCTGCCAGTATGGATGCCTACGCCGCCAGTGATCCCGCAGAATGTTTTGCTGTGTTATCTGAATATTTTTTCAGCGCACCTGAGCTATTGGAAAACCGTTTCCCGCTGGTGTATCGGCATTTCTGTACTTTCTATCGCCAGGATCCGCTGGCCAGACTAAAACGGTGGGAAAACGAGAGTCAAAATATTGAAAGTTCATCTCCAATGGGTTAGTTATCGGCTCGACGCTTTAGGTAGTAATACAAGATGCAAGGAAGAATAAAAACACCAGGCTAGCTTTATTTAACCGCAATAAACATTTTCTTTGCTCAGATGCTGAGCAGTCGACCCAAATGTACTAATTTAGCGTTGACAGTATCGGGTATGCTAGATATCATGCGCCCCGTTCACACGATTCCTCTGTAGTTCAGTCGGTAGAACGGCGGACTGTTAATCCGTATGTCACTGGTTCGAGTCCAGTCAGAGGAGCCAATTTTCTGTTTTCATACATCCTTGCGAATCCTTATCTGATGTTGATTCAACAGGTTAGTGTGAAAACTCTTCTCGGTGCATTTTGATTTTACCCTACGCATCGGGAAAAATTGGTGGTCAAATCTGGGGTCAGGTTAGTTCGATAATGGAGTAACCCCCATATGTCCCTTACCGACGCAAAAATCCGCACCCTCAAGCCTTCTGATAAACCCTTTAAAGTCTCCGATTCCCACGGTCTGTATCTGCTGGTCAAGCCGGGTGGCTCCCGCCACTGGTATCTCAAATACCGTATTAGCGGTAAAGAATCCCGCATTGCGCTGGGTGCCTATCCTGCCATCTCCCTGTCTGATGCGCGACAGCAGCGTGAAGGTATCCGTAAAATGCTGGCGCTGAATATCAACCCGGTACAGCAGCGGGCTGCTGAACGTGGCTCACGAACACCGGAGAAAGTTTTTAAAAACGTGGCGCTGGCGTGGCATAAAAGTAACAGGAAATGGTCGCAGAACACCGCTGACCGTCTGCTTGCCAGCCTGAACAATCACATCTTTCCGGTCATCGGGAACCTGCCTGTATCATAACTTAAACCCCGTCATTTCATTGACCTGCTGAAAGGGATCGAGGAAAAAGGTCTGCTGGAGGTTGCGTCCCGCACGCGGCAGCACCTGAGTAACATAATGCGCCATGCGGTCC
Source organism: Yersinia enterocolitica subsp. enterocolitica (assembly GCF_901472495.1). NCBI lineage: Bacteria > Pseudomonadati > Pseudomonadota > Gammaproteobacteria > Enterobacterales > Yersiniaceae > Yersinia > Yersinia enterocolitica. The sequence goes on along the minus strand of NZ_LR590469.1, from coordinate 551,667 downwards.
ATCAGGAGTTAATCGATACTAACCCTGCAGCAAACCTTGGCGGCGTGACCACACCTCCTGTCAGACCGCACTATCCTGCCCTGCCGCTGGAGCGGCTGCCTGAACTGCTTGAACGTATTGGGGCATATCATCAGGGCCGTGAACTGACCCGGCTTGCCGTTCTGCTGATGCTGCATGTGTTCATTCGCTCCAGTGAACTGCGTTTCGCCCGCTGGTCAGAGATTGATTTCACAAACCGAGTCTGGACGATACCCGCGACGCGAGAACCCATTATTGGCGTGCGTTATTCCGGCCGCGGGGCAAAAATGCGAATGCCGCATATCGTCCCCCTCTCAGAACAGTCCATCGCCATTCTGAAACAGATTAAGGATATCACCGGTAATAATGAACTGATCTTCCCCGGCGACCATAACCCGTATAAGCCAATGTGTGAAAACACGGTCAATAAGGCACTGCGGGCGATGGGCTACGACACGAAAAAGGATATCTGCGGTCACGGCTTCCGGGCAATGGCATGCAGTGCGCTGATGGAATCGGGTTTATGGGCAAAGGACGCAGTAGAACGCCAGATGAGTCATCAGGAGCGCAATACCGTGCGCATGGCTTATATTCATAAGGCAGAGCACCTAGAAGCCCGCAAAGCGATGATGCAGTGGTGGTCGGATTATCTGGAAGCATGCCGAGAATCTTATGCACCGCCTTATACAATTGGTAAAAATAAGTGTATCCCATAGTATACTAACGAATCCCACACTCTGGCAAATTACCACCACCTCCACAGGAGGTGGTTCTATATAGACTTTTATCAACTTCATGACGAAAAACACCCATTTTATCCCAAAAAAAGGCAGTAGAGTCACAGAGGAATCAAAGAGCGACTCAATTGTCTTTGGACAGTCTGGTTGTGAGGTTAGAAAACAGTTACTCCTACACCATTAAATAGGGCGCAATGCTCGCTAATTTCTCCCGGGTTTCCGTCAGTTCGCGTTCCGGTGTAGATTGCGCGATGATTCCCGCCCCCGCCTGTATCCAGCAGCGCTGGCTGTCCTGAAATACGGAACGCAGAACTAGCGCCGCATCGAAGCGCGTATCGTCCAGCAGCAGAATTGCGCCGGAATAAAGCTCTCGCGGCGTCTTCTCAATTTGCATAATCGCGTTCAGGGCAGCGTTTTTAGGGATACCTGAGGCGGTAATCGACGGAAACAGCACGGTAAACGCATCCCAGGCATCCTTGTTTTCCGCAAGCTGACCGCTCACGCCAGACCCCAGATGCTGAACGCTGCCGCGCTGGCGAACCGACATTAAATCTTCAACCACCACGCTGCCCGGCAGGCAAACGGCCTCCAGTTCAGCAATAGCTTCTTTGACAGAAAGGATATGCTCAAGCACCTCTTTACTATCGTGCAGCAGTTCTGCCTCTTTCGCCTTATTATGCTCCGGGTTTCCCATGCGATCGCGGGTGCCCGCAAGCGGTTCAGTAACCACTTTATTGCCCGTCACTGACATCACCAGTTCCGGGCTAAAGCCCAGCGCTTCGCGTCCTTCCTGACGGAACATAAACGAGCGCACTGGCGTGTTTGCCTGTCGCCCGTATAACAGCGTGGCGGGCATATCAATCCGCGATGGCAGGGGAATGGCGCGCGAGACAATCACTTTGACATACTCGCCACGGCGGATCTCCGCAACGGCGCGCGCAACCTGTTGTTTATACGCCTCACCATTGAGGGCGGTATCCACCGCCAGTGGTGCGTTCTGCGTCGTTGTACTGGCCTCTTTTACCCACTCGCACAAACGTCGGCACCCGTCGGCGGAGTCCGCATAAACGGTGACATTTCCCTTTTCAAAAATAAGTTCTTCACGGGGAACGGTTAACGTCAGCAGCGGCCACTCCCCGGCGTTAAAGGCAATCCCCCGCGCATGCGCCGCAAAGTTGAACCCAACCTGTCCATATACCCGACGTCCTTTCACCTGAGGATGTGCCATAAAACGACGCGCGCAGTCGGCAATGGAATCCACCGCCCATTTTTGCTCCCCGGCATCATCAATAAATGTCGCCTGCGTTCCGTCGGCATTAATGTGCAGCCGTGCCTGGCACCCTTTGCCTAAATACCAACAGGGTTGGCGCTCATAGACATAACACTCTTCTTCTGCGAACTGGCGTAAAACGCCAGAAATCGTCGGCAGCCATTGTTCCTCTGGTAACGCCAGGTGTAGAAATTCACTGATTTTCATCCCTTACCTCTCTGTGTTATTCCCGGATCAATCAATTGCGCTTGTCATCAGTTCTCTTGCCGAATGCAGCCGGATATAAGCAACCCACGCCGCCAGCAACGTGAATGCCCCAGCAAACAGGAAGCAGGCCGCATAGCCAAAATGTTGAGCAACAACGCCGCCGATAACGCCTGCCAGAATGACGATTGCCGCGTCAGTACATTGAAAGAGGGTGAAGTCGACACCGGCCTGCAAAGGCGATGAAAGCGACATCAGCGTGGCGTAAAGACAGACCAGCGCGCAGGCCAGCGAAATGGACTGGACAATGACCAGACACTGGAGAATCGGCAGCAGCAGATGACCCGGCGCCATCATGAGCGTCATCACCACCGCCAGCAGCGCGATCCCCTGGACGCCATAAGCCGTCAACAGCGCTCTGCCGGGTGAGGTGTATTTCATCAGCAATCCGCCGGCCAGCGTTCCTGCTATGCCCGCTGCAATATTGCCGCCGCTAAACAGCGCGCCCAACGCTGACATGCTTAACCCATGATCCAACAACAGCGGTGCCAGAAGAGGCAGCACAAACCGCATGCCTGAATTCAGCATCAATACCAGCAGTAAGCCCAGGTGCGCCTGTTTCCTCCTTAGCGCATAACCTAACGCCGGAATATGCGGGATAGTCGCTGTTCGCGTCGGCTCCGTAATGCGCCACAGCGGGAATGACAGCGCCATAATCAGCATCGCCATCATCAGCATGGCGACAGGCCAGCCGGATGCTGCCGACAGCATCAGGAACACCCCGCCGCCGCACATCATTCCCAGATAGCTGCCGCCGACCTGCACGCTGTTTCCCCAGCCGTAACCCGCGCGGGTCAGTTGATCGACGCAAAAGCCGTCGCTGGCGATATCAATGGTGGAGGCGACCGTGCCTGCCACCATAAACAGAACAAATAACGCGACGATTTGCGTATCAGGAAATCCCCCTTCTCGCCCAAACCAGCCAATCGCTGCGGCAATAGTCAGGATCGCCGCTAGCGCGACCTGACCACGCAGGATTAACATGCGGGAACGGCGTTCCGGGCTACCGGGCGGAAGCCGCCAGCGTTCGATCCACGGCGCCCAAATAAACTTCAGCGCCCAGGGCAGCATGAACAGGGTTGTCGCACCGGCAAGCGCCAGCGATCCGCCAGCAGCGCGCACCAGCGCGGGTAAGGACTGCATAGACAGCGCCGATACCAGGCTCTGCGTCACATAGACGCCGGCAATAGCAAAAATCACCCGCCCAGTCGTCAACGTCAGCGGTTTCACATTCGACTGAACATCACTCATGCACCCACTCTCCAGACGCGGAAACCCCGTCGTCGCGCCACACGCGCGCGGCCATTTGCGCCTGCCACAGCGCCTGATAACGTCCATGATGAGAGAGCAATTGCGCATGAGTACCCTGCTCAACCACCTGTCCCTCTTCCATCACCAGGATGTTTCCGGCCCCGGCGATGGTGGATAAACGGTGAGCGATGATAATCACCGTCCGGTTGTGGACCAGGTTATCGATCGCTTTTTGCACCGCCAGCTCGCTTTCAATATCCAGCGCGGCGGTCGGTTCATCGAGAATGACGACCGGCGCGTTTTTCAATAACGCTCTGGCAATGGAAATCCGCTGGCGCTCGCCGCCCGATAGCTGGCCGCCCATCTCCCCCATTGGCGTCAGCCAGCCTTGCGGAAGACGGGAAATAAACTCAAGGCACTGCGCCGCGCGGGCTGCCTCTTCCACCTCCTGTCGCGTCGCCTGTGGGCGCGCGATACGGATATTCGCCAGCAGCGTGTCATCAAACAGCCAGACATCCTGGAAAACAACAGAAATCAGGCTATTGAGCTGTTCCGGCGTCAGGCGGCGAATATCGACGCCGCCAATAGAAATCTGCCCTTGCTGCGGATCGGCATAGCGCATTAACAGTTTAGTGACCGTGGTTTTGCCTGCGCCGGAGGCGCCCACCAGCGCGCTCATACTGGCCGCCGGGAACGTCAAAGAAACATGATTAAGCGCGTGGCCGTCGCCTTCTTCGTAGCGATAGCTGACGTTGTCAAAGCGGATATCGTAACGTTCCGGCATCTCGCTTTGCGCTGCGACGGGAAGCGGTGCTATCGCCATAAACTGCTCAATCCGTTGCAGGGCGCTGGCGATCAGTTCCACAACCGAGGTGTAGCTGATAAACATCGCCATCGGTTCTGCGAAGCGCATAATCATCGCGACGGCGGCAATCAAAAAGGCGAGGTTCAGAGTGCCCGTCACCACCCAGACGATCCCGGATAACACCACCACCTGTAGGCCCAACTCCACGACGCTGGCGATCAGCATCGTCGCGCCAGCGCCCTGACGGTGAGTGCGGGTCTGTAAGTTTTCCAGCGTATTGAAATGCGCCAGCAGCGCCCGGCTTTTATCGGCATCGCTGCCGCAGGTGCGCAATACCATCATCCCCTGAGCAAATTCAACGATATCGCCGCTCAGACGCTGGTGCGCTTCCCCCAGCGTCTGCATTTGTCGCCGCATCGCCGGGCGGCGCCAGTAATAAAACGGCACCAGCAGAGGGAAGATCAGCAACATCACCAGCCCCAGCCGCCAGTCTATCCACAATGTCGCCAGCGACGCCGTCAGCGGCGTGACAATGGTGAGCAGCAAAATATTGGCTATCGCAATAACATAATTAAGGTTTTCATCCACGCAGCCCAGCAGCAAGGCGTTCATTTCGCCCGCCCTGCCACGCTGGATCTTCTCCAGCGGCACGCGGCGTAACTGCTCGCCAAGTCGCAGGCGCAACTCATGGGTGGCCTGCGCCAGATGACCACGGTATTCAAAGCCCAAGCCATACCAGCGTAGCGCCAGCGTCACAATCGCGGCGACGCTGAAGGCCACAGCCCAGTTGAGAAGTTGCGGCGCGTCTCCCCGTAACAGCGCATCAATGATCGGATAAAGACAGGCAAAGGCGATCCCCTGCATGAATGCCGCCAGCAACAGCGCCAGCATACTGCGCCGCAGCATCCTGGCCTGACTGCCAACGCTGGAGATAAGCTGGCGCCAGATGACGCGCCAGGCCAGGTTATCCGCAGGATTATTGTCTTTCATTTTCCACCACCTCTTCCTGTGTTCCACCCGGCACCCAATGCTGCGCCTGCTGATAGTGTTGCCAGAGCCGTTGATACAGGCCGCCCTGCGCCAACAGTTGCGTATGGTTCCCCATTTCCCTGAGCTGTCCGTCGGAAAACAGCAATATCACATCGGCCTGAGTCACCATTGAGAGACGATGCGCGACCATGATGACCGTCCGGCCGCGCATGGCCGCCGCGAGCGCCTTGATAAGCGCCGCTTCGTTTTCCGGGTCAGCAAACGCCGTCGCCTCATCGAGCACCAGGATGGGACGATCCTGCAAAATCGCCCTGGCGATAGTGATGCGCTGCCGCTGGCCGCCGGAGAGAAATACCCCACGTTCCCCGACTCGCGTGTTGTAACCTTCTGGCAGCGCGCTAATAAAATCATGGGCCTGCGCCACTCTGGCCGCCGCTATTACCGCCTCCAGCGGCGTATCCGGCGCGCCCAGACGAATGTTATTGGCTATCATGTCGGCAAAAAGGAAGTTGTCCTGAAACACAAATGAGAGTTGCTTCATCAGGGTGTCCGTCTGCATATCGCGCAGATCCACGCCGCCAATACGGATATGGCCTTTGTCCGGGTCGGCGTAACGCAGCAGCAAGCGCGCTACGGTGCTTTTTCCGGCGCCGCTTGGCCCGACCAGCGCCACAATTTGCCCGGCAGGCACATGAAAGCTCACCTCCTGCAACGCGGCGCCAGTACGCGCTTGCGGATAATGAAAGCTCACCTGCTCAAAGGTAATGCTCGCCTCTTGCGGCTGCTGGTCAGACTGCGGCAGCGATAACTCCGGCATCGCGAGAACCTGATAAATACGCTGAATGCTTAAACGCGTTTGCGCGACCAGGTTATTGAGCATCATCATTGGCATTACGGCTTCGGCCATTCCGCTGCCCAGCAGTAAAACGGCCACCCACGCGATAAAATCGAGACTGCCATAGTGCAACAGGCCGTATCCCGACCAGATCAGGACAAACAGGGTCGGGAGAGGATTCAGAATCGAGAAGGAAAAACGCGCTGAAAAACCGGCTTTGCGATACCAGGTTTTGAGCACATCGACCCACTCTTCAAGGGCGCGTTGATAACGCAAAAAACTGGTACTGCCGCTATCAAACGTTCTCACCACGGGCATGGCCTGCACGAACTCAATAACCGCCGCACTGACCTGCTCGCGCGCCTTATGATAACGCTGAGCCATATCTTCCGAGCGCTGGCGGGCGAGCACGAGAACAACCGATCCAAACGCCAGTACCCCCAACGTCGCGATTGCCAGCCGCCAGTCCAGCCAGAACAAGATAACGATTGTCGCCAGCGGCATGATGATCGCGCGGGCATAGAGTGGCGTGCTGTCAGCCACAAAGATATGTAACGACTTCACGTCATCCAGCATCACTTTCGCCACTGACCCGCTACCCATTTGCTGTAACACGCCAGGCGGAAGCTGCAATGCTTTACGGGCTAACCTACTGCGCATAATGTTCTCCAGATGAAAAGCCGCGTAATGAGAGGTATTGAACGCCTGCAAGCGCAGAACAAAAGTTAAGACCACGCAGCCGATCACGCCGCCCAGCAGCCAGACCGGAATAGTGTCAGGCGTCGCGCGAATGTCGCGCAGGCTCCACGCCAGAAAAAGGAGCGCCCCCAGGCTGGTTAATGCCGCCAGCCCCGCCAGCGCCATAGCTAAAATAACCTTCCTGCGAACCGGTTTAATCACCTGCCAGAGAGGAAATCGGGACATCGATTCAGTATTGGATGATTGAGATAACATGGGAGTAACTGAATTTCCTGATAAATTTTTACGGACACCAAAAGCGACAATTCAGGGTGGCGTTCTGAGAATTAATGTGAATAATAACCATTATCAATAACTCATCTACCCCATTCGGTTCTATTTATACCCTAAATAGTTCGAGTTGCAGGAAGGCGGTAAGCGAGGGAAGCCCTAGGAACTTACAGAAGTAAGTGACTGGGGTGAGTGAGCGCAGCCAACGCACATGCAACTTGAAATATGACGGGTATATGCACGCATTGGTCTAAGCCACAGGGAGATAACCAAGTCATGACGGAGTCACCGCAAACGCAATCCGAAATCTCTATTAACCAGTTGGTGGTCGGGAAACCTGCAAACGATGGCAATATTCCTGCTCAGTGTGAACTGCTGCGCTGTTCGTTGCAGGAAGGTATGGATATTTTGCTCTGGAGGGGCCATTTTGCGCGGCCTGAGACGTTGCAGCTACACGACGATCTGGGCAGGATTAACTTCTCGTGCATCCTGGAAGGCACATCGCGCTTTGCGATTCAGGGACTCAGACGCCGCACCGACTGGGAGCTTGCGCGCAATCGCCATTACATTACCCATACGCCAGACTGCCGTGGCAGCGCCTCCTATTGTGGCCGATTCGAGAGCATTACCCTCTCCTTCAGCCCTGAAACTCTCGCGCTGTGGGTGCCGGATATTAGCGCGGTCATTAAGAATAAGATCGATTCCCACTGCTGTTGCCTGCAGCAGCGTTGTAATGCTGAAACCCATTTAACGGCTCAGGCTTTGCGTCACGCGCTGATGCGCATGCACGGCGGCTTCAGCCATGAACAAAAGCCATCGACGCTATGGTTGCAGGGGCAAAGTCTGGTCATGCTCAGTCTGGTGCTGGATGAACATCGCGAAGACGCCAGTTGCCTCTCCTGCCACTTCAACCCGATGGAACGTCAGAAACTGCTGCGGGCGAAGGATCTGCTGCTGGCTGATCTGACGCAAGCGCCGGGCGTCGCGGAGCTGGCCAGAGAGTCCGGTCTGAGCGTTCTCAAAATTAAGCGAGGCTTCCGCGTTCTGTTCAACAACAGCGTCTATGGCCTGTTTCAGGCTGAACGAATGCAGGAAGCCAGAAGACGCCTGGCTAACGGCAATACCTCCGTCATGACGGTGGCGGCCGATCTGGGCTATGCCAACGCCAGTCATTTCTCTGCCGCCTTCCAGAAACAGTTTGGCGTAACCCCTTCGACCTTTAAACGCGTGATGTAACCGGGGTCGCGCCCCCCTAAATTCCTCCCTGACAGAGGCCCGGATACCCCATCCGGGCCTCTGTTCTTTCCGCCTGTTACCAACCCGAAACGGGCATAAATAAACCCGTTTCGGGTAGCATATAATTGTTAATAATTATTATTCTCAAATTATTATTCTCATATGAGAAATGCTTTTCGGTAAGACGTGCCATCAGGAGGAAAAATGATTTCTGGCGCACCATCTCAGGATTCGCTGTTACCGGACAACCGCCACGCGGCTGATTACCAACAATTACGCGAGCGGCTTATACAGGAACTGAATTTAACGCCGCAGCAGTTACATGACGAAAGCAACCTGATCCAGGCCGGCCTGGATTCAATAAGATTGATGAAATGGTTACACTGGTTTCGTAAAAATGGCTACCGCCTTACCCTTCGCGAGCTGTATGCCGCCCCCACGCTGGCGGCATGGAACCAGTTAATGCTCAGCCGGTCGCCGGAGAACGCGGAAGAAGAAACGCTGCCCGACGAATCATCCTGGCCGAACATGACCGAAAGTACCCCCTTCCCATTGACGCCGGTACAGCACGCCTACCTGACGGGCCGCATGCCGGGGCAGACGCTTGGCGGCGTGGGTTGCCACCTGTATCAGGAGTTTGAAGGCCATTGTCTGACGGCGTCGCAACTGGAGCAGGCCATCACGACCTTGCTGCAACGCCACCCAATGCTGCATATCGCCTTTCGCCCCGACGGGCAGCAGGTCTGGCTACCGCAACCTTACTGGAACGGCGTCACCGTTCATGATTTACGCCATAACGACGCTGAAAGCCGCCAGGCCTATCTGGACGCACTGCGCCAGCGCCTCAGCCACCGTCTTTTACGCGTGGAGATCGGCGAAACATTTGATTTTCAGCTGACGCTCTTGCCGGACAATCGCCACCGCCTCCATGTCAATATTGACCTGCTGATTATGGATGCCTCCAGCTTTACGCTTTTCTTCGATGAGCTTAACGCCCTGCTGGCCGGAGAATCGCTGTCGGCTATCGACACCCGCTATGATTTCCGCTCGTATTTGCTGCACCAGCAGAAGATCAATCAACCACTGAGAGACGACGCACGCGCTTACTGGCTGGCGAAAGCATCGACGCTTCCCCCCGCGCCCGTCTTGCCGCTGGTCTGCGAACCCGCCACGCTACGTGAAGTCCGTAATACCCGGCGCCGCATGATTGTCCCAGCAACACGCTGGCACGCCTTTAGCAACCGGGCCGGCGAATATGGCGTGACGCCAACAATGGCGCTGGCGACCTGTTTTTCTGCCGTGCTGGCTCGCTGGGGCGGCCTGACGCGTCTGCTGCTTAACATCACCTTATTCGACCGCCAGCCGCTGCACCCAGCGGTTGGCGCGATGCTTGCCGACTTCACCAATATTCTTCTGCTGGATACCGCCTGCGATGGCGATACCGTCAGCAACCTAGCGCGTAAAAACCAGCTCACGTTTACGGAGGACTGGGAGCATCGCCACTGGTCCGGCGTCGAATTACTCCGTGAACTCAAACGCCAGCAGCGCTACCCCCACGGCGCCCCGGTGGTATTTACCAGCAATCTGGGGCGTTCCCTCTACAGCAGCCGCGCAGAATCGCCGTTGGGCGAGCCGGAATGGGGCATCTCGCAAACGCCGCAGGTCTGGATAGATCATCTGGCGTTCGAGCATCACGGCGAGGTCTGGCTGCAATGGGACAGCAACGACGCGCTGTTCCCTCCGGCGTTAGTCGAAACATTGTTCGACGCCTACTGCCAGTTGATTAACCAACTCTGCGATGACGAAAGCGCCTGGCAAAAGCCGTTCGCAGATATGATGCCCGCCAGCCAGCGCGCGATACGCGAACGGGTCAACGCCACCGGCGCCCCCATTCCCGAAGGCTTGCTGCATGAAGGCATTTTCCGTATCGCTCTGCAACAGCCGCAGGCGCTGGCGGTAACGGACATGCGTTATCAGTGGAATTATCATGAGCTGACAGACTATGCCCGCCGTTGCGCAGGCAGGTTAGTCGAGTGCGGGGTTCAGCCCGGCGATAATGTGGCTATCACGATGTCGAAAGGCGCAGGACAACTTGTTGCGGTTCTGGCCGTCCTGCTGGCCGGGGCAGTTTACGTTCCGGTTTCGTTGGACCAGCCTGCCGCACGGCGCGAGAAAATCTACGCTGACGCCAGCGTCCGGCTGGTGCTCATTTGCCAGCACGACGCCAGCGCCGGGTCAGACGATATTCCCGTCCTTGCCTGGCAGCAGGCCATTGAGGCGGAGCCGATCGTCAACCCGGTGGTACGCGCCCCCACGCAACCGGCCTACATTATCTACACTTCCGGCTCTACCGGCACGCCGAAAGGGGTAGTCATTTCTCACCGGGGAGCGCTCAACACCTGTTGCGATATCAATACCCGCTATCAGGTTGGCCCGCATGACAGGGTGCTGGCCCTCTCCGCCCTGCATTTTGATTTATCGGTTTACGACATTTTTGGCGTACTGCGTGCGGGCGGCGCGCTGGTGATGGTGATGGAAAATCAACGGCGCGATCCTCACGCATGGTGTGAGCTGATCCAGCGCCATCAGGTCACGCTCTGGAACAGCGTCCCGGCGCTGTTCGATATGCTGCTGACCTGGTGTGAAGGTTTCGCCGACGCCACGCCGGAAAACCTGCGCGCAGTGATGCTTTCCGGCGACTGGATCGGACTTGACCTCCCCGCCCGTTATCGGGCCTTCCGGCCACAAGGACAATTTATCGCGATGGGCGGCGCCACCGAGGCGTCTATCTGGTCTAACGCCTGCGAAATTCACGACGTCCCTGCCCACTGGCGTTCCATCCCTTACGGTTTTCCGCTAACCAACCAACGCTACCGGGTGGTGGATGAACGGGGCCGGGACTGCCCTGACTGGGTGTCGGGTGAATTATGGATTGGCGGCATCGGGGTCGCGGAAGGCTATTTCAACGATTCCCTGCGCAGCGAGCAGCAATTTTTGACGCTCTCGGACGAGCGCTGGTATCGCACCGGCGATCTCGGCTGCTACTGGCCAGACGGCACAATCGAGTTCCTCGGTCGTCGCGACAAGCAGGTCAAAGTCAGAGGATATCGCATCGAGCTGGGCGAAATCGAAAGCGCGCTCAGCCAGTTGGCGGGGGTGAAACAAGCAACCGTTCTGGCGATCGGCGAAAAAGAAAAAACGCTGGCGGCATACGTGGTTCCTCAGAGCGAGGCTTTTTGCGTTACCGATCATCGGAACCCGGCATTGCCGAAGGCGTGGCACACGCTTGCGGGAACGTTGCCCTGTTGCGCCATCTCGCCAGAGATCTCCGCAGAACAGGTAGCCGATTTCCTTCAGCATCGCCTGTTAAAACTGAAGCCGGGTCACACCGCTGGCGCCGATCCTATCCCCCTGATGAATTCACTCGCTATCCAGCCGCGCTGGCAGGCCGTGGTGGAACGCTGGTTAGCATTTCTGGTGACGCAACGGCGACTGAAGCCCGCTGCTGAAGGTTATCAGGTCTGCGCTGGTGAAGAACGCGAGGATGAGCACCCGCACTTCAGCGGACATGATTTAACGTTATCGCAAATTCTTCGCGGTGCCCGTAACGAACTGTCGTTACTGAACGACGCGCAGTGGTCGCCGGAAAGCCTGGCCTTTAACCATCCGGCCAGCGCCCCGTATATTCAGGAACTGGCGACAATTTGCCAACAGCTTGCACAGCGCTTACAGCGCCCGGTACGCCTGCTTGAGGTGGGAACCCGCACCGGCCGCGCCGCAGAATCGCTGTTGGCACAGCTCAACGCCGGACAGATTGAGTATGTCGGGCTTGAGCAGAGCCAGGAGATGCTACTGAGCGCCCGGCAGAGGCTCGCCTCCTGGCCTGGTGCCCGTCTGTCCCCCTGGAATGCAGACACGCTGGCGGCGCACGCTCACTCGGGGGACATTATCTGGCTTAATAACGCCCTGCATCGTCTGCTGCCGGAAGATCCCGGGCTCCTTGCGACATTACAACAGCTTGCCGTTCCCGGCGCGCTGCTCTACGTGATGGAGTTTCGCCAGTTAACGCCGTCCGCCCTGCTCAGCACGCTCCTGTTAACCAATGGGCAGCCGGAGGCCTTGCTGCATAACAGCGCCGACTGGGCGGCATTATTTAGCGCGGCCGCCTTCAACTGTCAGCATAGCGATGAGGTCGCGGGGTTACAACGCTTCCTCGTACAATGTCCTGACAGGCAGGTGCGCCGCGATCCCCGTCAACTTCAGGCCGCCCTCGCCGGGCGTCTGCCGGGGTGGATGGTGCCGCAACGGATCGTCTTCCTCGACGCCTTACCGCTGACGGCTAACGGGAAAATTGACTACCAGGCGCTGAAGCGTCGTCATACCCCTAAAGCGGAAAACCAGGCCGAAGCGGATTTACCCCAGGGCGACATTGAAAAACAGGTTGCCGCCCTCTGGCAGCAACTCTTATCGACTGGCAATGTCACCAGAGAAACCGACTTCTTCCAGCAAGGCGGCGATAGCCTGCTGGCGACCCGTCTGACCGGGCAACTTCATCAGGCAGGTTATGAAGCGCAATTAAGCGACCTGTTTAATCATCCCCGGCTGGCGGATTTTGCCGCCACGCTGCGTAAAATCGACGTCCCGGTCGAACAACCATTCGTCCACTCTCCTGAAGAACGCTACCAGCCCTTTGCGCTTACCGACGTGCAGCAGGCTTACCTGGTGGGGCGTCAGCCGGGCTTTACCCTGGGCGGCGTCGGCTCACATTTCTTTGTTGAATTTGAAATTGCCGATCTGGACCTCACCCGGCTGGAGACGGTCTGGAACCGATTAATCGCCCGCCACGATATGCTACGCGCCGTCGTGCTTGATGGACAGCAACAGGTGCTCGAACAGACGCCCCCCCTGGGTGATACCCACACACACCCTTCATACGCCTGAAGAGGCGTTGCGGGTACGCGAAAAACTGGCGCATCAGGTACTCAACCCCGAAGTGTGGCCGGTATTCGATCTCCAGGTCGGATACGTGGACGGGATGCCCGCCCGCCTGTGGCTGTGTCTGGATAACCTGTTGCTTGACGGCCTGAGCATGCAGATCCTGCTGGCGGAGCTGGAGCACGGCTACCGCTACCCGCAACAGCTGCTTCCGCCGCTGCCCGTCACCTTCAGGGATTATCTGCAACAGCCCTCGCTACAGTCGCCCAATCCAGATTCTCTGGCATGGTGGCAGGCGCAGCTTGATGATATTCCTCCGGCGCCAGCGTTGCCGCTGCGCTGCTTGCCTCAGGAGGTTGAAACACCGCGCTTCGCCCGCCTGAACGGCGCGCTGGACAGCACGCGCTGGCATCGGCTGAAAAAACGGGCGGCTGACGCCCATCTCACCCCGTCGGCCGTGCTGTTGTCGGTGTGGTCAACGGTTCTCTCTGCATGGAGTGCGCAGCCTGAGTTCACGCTTAACCTTACGCTTTTCGACAGGCGACCGCTGCACCCGCAAATCAACCAGATTCTGGGCGATTTCACTTCGCTGATGTTGCTGAGCTGGCACCCCGGCGAAAGCTGGCTGCACAGCGCGCAGTCACTACAGCAGCGGCTGAGCCAGAACCTCAACCACCGCGATGTGTCAGCCATCCGCGTGATGCGTCAACTGGCGCAACGGCAAAACGTGCCTGCCGTTCCGATGCCCGTCGTCTTTACCAGCGCGCTGGGCTTTGAGCAGGATAACTTCCTCGCCCGGCGTAATCTGCTCAAGCCGGTCTGGGGCATCTCCCAGACGCCGCAGGTCTGGCTCGATCACCAGGTTTATGAATCCGAAGGCGAACTGCGCTTTAACTGGGATTTTGTCGCCGCGCTGTTTCCTGCCGGGCAGGTGGAGCGCCAGTTTGAACAGTATTGCGCATTGCTAAACCGAATGGCCGAGGATGAAAGCAGCTGGCAACTGCCGCTCGCCGCGCTGGTGCCTCCCGTAAAACACGCAGGGCAATGCGCAGAGCGCCCACCGCGCGTATGCCCTGAGCACTCTCAGCCACACATTGCGGCGGACGAGAGCACCGTCAGCCTGATTTGCGACGCCTTCCGCGAGGTGGTTGGCGAGTCTGTCACACCCGCAGAAAACTTCTTTGAGGCGGGTGCAACATCGCTGAATCTGGTGCAACTGCACGTTTTGTTACAACGTCACGAATTTTCCACCCTGACGTTGCTTGACCTCTTCACCCACCCTTCTCCTGTTGCCCTGGCCGATTATCTGGCCGGCGTCGCCACGGTGGAGAAAACAAAACGTCCTCGCCCTGTTCGCCGTCGTCAGCGGCGGATATAGCGCGAAGCAAACTGATTTTCCCCGGAACGCCATCGCGAACGCATGGCGTTCCATTGACTTTGTGAATCTTAGGAAACGGGACCGATTATGGATAACTTGCGCTTCTCTTCTGCGCCGACAGCAGATTCCATTGATGCATCGATCGCTCAACACTACCCGGACTGCGAACCTGTCGCGGTTATCGGCTACGCCTGCCATTTTCCTGAATCGCCGGATGGCGAAACGTTCTGGCAAAATCTGCTGGAAGGTCGTGAATGCAGCCGACGCTTTACGCGCGAAGAACTTCTGGCCGTCGGTCTGGATGCCGCCATCATTGACGATCCTCATTATGTCAATATCGGTACGGTGTTAGACAACGCCGACTGCTTCGACGCCACCCTGTTTGGCTATTCGCGACAGGAAGCGGAATCGATGGACCCGCAGCAGCGCCTGTTTTTGCAGGCGGTCTGGCATGCGCTGGAACATGCCGGTTATGCCCCCGGCGCCGTCCCCCATAAGACCGGCGTTTTCGCCTCTTCCCGGATGAGTACCTACCCCGGTCGCGAAGCATTGAACGTGACAGAAGTCGCGCAGGTAAAAGGTCTGCAATCTCTGATGGGCAATGATAAAGACTATATTGCCACCCGCGCCGCGTACAAACTCAACCTGCACGGCCCAGCGTTATCGGTACAGACCGCCTGCTCCAGTTCGCTGGTTGCCGTGCATCTGGCCTGTGAAAGCCTGCGCGCAGGCGAATCCGATATGGCGGTTGCCGGCGGCGTGGCGCTCTCTTTCCCCCAGCAGGCGGGCTACCGCTACCAGCCCGGAATGATTTTCTCTCCCGATGGTCACTGTCGTCCTTTTGACGCCTCGGCTGAGGGCACCTGGGCCGGTAACGGTCTCGGCTGCGTGGTACTGCGTCGCCTGAGAGACGCGCTGCTGTCAGGCGATCCGATTATCTCGGTGATCCTCTCCAGCGCGGTCAACAACGACGGCAACAGAAAGGTCGGCTATACCGCCCCTTCCGTCGCAGGGCAACAGGCAGTCATCGAAGAGGCGTTAATGCTGGCGGCCATCGACGACAGGCAGGTAGGTTACATTGAAACCCACGGCACCGGCACACCGCTGGGCGACGCGATTGAAATTGAAGCGTTACGCAACGTCTATGCGCCTCGCCCGCAGGATCAGCGCTGTGCGCTCGGTTCCGTGAAAAGTAATATGGGCCATCTGGATACCGCAGCGGGCATTGCCGGACTGCTGAAAACCGTTCTGGCAGTCAGCCGCGGGCAAATTCCACCCTTACTGAATTTTCATACCCCCAACCCGGCGCTGAAACTTGAAGAGAGTCCCTTTACCATACCGGTGTCGGCGCAGGCGTGGCAGGATGAAATGCGCTATGCGGGCGTCTCCTCCTTTGGTATTGGCGGCACCAACTGCCATATGATCGTCGCCTCGCTGCCCGACGCGCTCAACGCGCGCCTCCCCAATACGGATAGCAGCAGAAAAAGTACCGCGCTGCTGCTCAGCGCCGCCAGCGACAGCGCGTTGCGGCGGCTGGCGACGGATTATGCCGGGGCGCTGAGAGAGAATACGGATGCCAGCGATCTGGCCTTCACGGCCCTGCACGCGCGCCGTCTCGATCTTCCCTTTCGCCTGGCGGCGCCATTAAACCGTGAAACCGCCGCGGCGCTCAGCGACTGGGCCGGTGAGAAATCGGGGGCGCTGGTTTATAGCGGCCACGGCGCCAGCGGCAAGCAGGTGTGGCTGTTTACCGGCCAGGGCTCGCACTGGCGCACTATGGGTCAAACGATGTACCAGCACTCAACGGCGTTTGCCGACATGCTGGATCGCTGTTTTTCCGCCTGTAGCGAAATGCTCACGCCGTCACTGCGCGAAGCGATGTTTAACCCCGATTCGGCGCAGCTGGACAATATGGCCTGGGCGCAGCCGGCGATTGTCGCGTTTGAAATCGCGATGGCGGCGCACTGGCACGCTGAAGGACTGAAGCCAGACTTCGCCATTGGGCATTCCGTCGGTGAATTTGCCGCTGCCGTCGTCTGCGGACACTATACGATTGAACAGGTCATGCCACTGGTTTGTCGACGCGGCGCACTGATGCAGCAGTGCGCAAGCGGCGCAATGGTGGCGGTATTTGCAGACGAAGACACGCTGATGCCGCTGGCTCGCCAGTTTGAGCTGGATCTCGCCGCCAACAACGGTACGCAACATACGGTATTTTCCGGGCCGGAAGCCCGTCTCGCGGTATTTTGCACCACGCTCTCGCAGCATAACATTAACTATCGTCGCCTGAGCGTAACCGGCGCGGCGCACTCCGCTTTACTGGAACCGATACTCGATCGGTTCCAGTACGCCTGCGCGGGGCTGCACGCGGAGCCGGGGCAAATACCGATTATTTCCACGCTCACCGCCGACGTCATTGATGAGTCAACGCTCAACCAGGCGGATTACTGGCGCCGACACATGCGCCAGCCGGTGCGTTTTATCCAGAGTATTCAGATGGCGCATCAGCTCGGCGCCCGCGTTTTTCTGGAGATGGGGCCCGATGCCCAGTTGGTTGCTTCCGGGCAGCGCGAATACCGCGATAACGCATACTGGATAGCCAGCGCCCGGCGTAACAAAGAGGCGAGCGATGTCCTCAATCAGGCCCTGCTCCAGCTTTACGCTGCCGGTGTCGCCTTACCGTGGACCGACCTACTGGCGGGTGATGGACAACGTATCGCTGCGCCATGTTATCCGTTTGATACTGAGCGTTACTGGAAAGAGCGCGTCTCCCCGGCCTGCGAACCTGCCGACGCAGCGCTGTCTGCCGGGCTGGAGGTGGCGAGTCGCGCCGCGACAGCGCTCGATCTCCCCCGTCTGGAAGCGCTTAAACAGTGCGCCACGCGACTGCACGCCATCTACGTCGATCAACTGGTACAACGCTGTACCGGCGATGCCATTGAAAACGGCGTGGACGCCATAACCATCATACGCCGTGGACGTCTGCTGCCCCGCTACCAGCAGCTACTCCAGCGCCTGCTGAATAACTGCGTGGTCGACGGCGATTACCGCTGCACCGACGGGCGATACGTCCGCGCCCACCCCATTGAACATCAACAGCGGGAATCACTGCTGACGGAACTTGCCGGTTATTGTGAAGGTTTTCAGGCTATTCCCGACACCATCGCCCGTGCCGGCGATCGGTTATATGACATGATGAGCGGCGCGGAAGAACCGGTGGCGATTATCTTCCCGCAAAGCGCCTCCGACGGCGTGGAAGTGCTGTATCAGGAATTCAGCTTTGGCCGCTATTTCAACCAAATCGCCGCCGGGGTATTACGCGGCATTGTCCAGACGCGTCAGCCCCGCCAGTCGTTGCGTATTCTTGAAGTTGGCGGCGGAACCGGCGGCACCACCGCGTGGCTGCTGCCGGAACTCAACGGCGTTCCGGCGCTGGAGTACCACTTCACCGATATCTCAGCGCTGTTCACCCGCCGCGCCCAGCAGAAATTCGCCGACTATGATTTTGTGAAGTATAGCGAGCTGGATCTCGAAAAAGAGGCGCAGTCTCAGGGTTTCCAGGCACAGTCTTACGATCTTATCGTGGCGGCGAACGTGATTCACGCCACCCGCCATATTGGCCGCACGCTCGATAATCTGCGCCCCCTGCTCAAGCCGGGCGGGCGCCTGCTGATGCGCGAAATCACCCAGCCAATGCGTCTGTTTGACTTCGTTTTCGGCCCGCTGGTTCTTCCGCTACAGGATCTCGACGCCCGCGAAGGTGAATTATTCCTCACCACCGCTCAGTGGCAGCAACAGTGCCGCCACGCCGGATTCAGCAAAGTGGCATGGCTACCGCAGGATGGCAGCCCAACCGCCGGGATGAGCGAACATATCATTCTCGCCACGCTGCCCGGTCAGGCGGTTAGTGCCGTAACATTCACCGCGCCATCAGAACCCGTGTTGGGGCAGGCGCTGACGGATAACGGTGATTATCTCGCCGACTGGTCTGATTGCGCAGGTCAGCCCGAACGGTTTAACGCCCGCTGGCAGGAGGCCTGGCGTCTGCTCTCACAGCGTCATGGCGACGCTCTGCCTGTGGAACCGCCCCTCGTCGCCGCCCCGGAGTGGCTGGGGGAGGTTCGCTTAAGCTGGCAAAACGAAGCCTTTTCCCGCGGTCAGATGCACGTTGAAGCCCGTCATCCTGATGGCGAGTGGCTGCCGCTATCGCCCGCCGCGCCTCTTCCTGCGCCGCAGACGCATTATCAATGGCGCTGGACGCCCCTCAACGTCGCCAGCGTTGACCATCCGCTTACCTTCAGCGCCGGTACGCTTGCGCGCAGCGACGAGCTGGCGCAATACGGCATCATTCACGATCCGCACGCCTCTTCGCGACTGATGATTGTTGAGGAGAGCGAGGATACGCTGGCCTTAGCGGAGAAAGTGATAGCAGCGCTCATCGCCAGCGCAGCCGGATTGATTGTGGTCACTCGCCGCGCGTGGCGAGTCGAGGAAAATGAGGCACTCTCTGCGTCCCATCACGCGCTATGGGCCTTGCTTCGCGTCGCGGCCAACGAACAGCCGGAACGGTTGATTGCCGCCATCGATCTCGCCGAAAACACCCCGTGGGAAACACTGCATCAAGGGTTGAGCGCAGTCTCACTATCACAGCGCTGGCTCGCCGCGCGGGGTAACACCCTCTGGCTCCCTTCACTGGCGCTCAATACGGGATGCGCCGCTGAATTACCGGCAAACGTGTTTACCGGCGATAACCGCTGGCATCTGGTGACCGGAGCGTTTGGCGGATTAGGCCGCCTTGCCGTGAACTGGCTCAGAGAAAAAGGCGCGCGACGCATCGCCCTGCTGGCGCAGCGCGTGGATGAGTCATGGCTACGCGACGTGGAGGGCGGGCAGACGCGCGTCTGCCGTTGTGATGTGGGCGATGCCGGGCAACTGGCCACGGTTCTTGACGATCTGGCGGCCAACGGCGGCATTGCCGGAGCGATTCATGCCGCTGGCGTATTGGCTGACGCGCCCTTGCAGGAGCTTGATGACCACCAGCTGGCCACCGTTTTTGCGGTAAAAGCGCAGGCGGCAAACCAGCTGTTGCAAACCCTGCGCAACCACGACGGACGCTATCTTATTCTCTACTCTTCCGCTGCCGCCACCCTCGGCGCGCCGGGTCAGAGCGCCCATGCGCTGGCCTGCGGCTACCTGGACGGGCTGGCACAGCAGTTTTCCACCCTTGATGCGCCGAAAACGCTCTCTGTCGCCTGGGGCGCATGGGGAGAAAGCGGTCGGGCGGCCACGCCGGAAATGCTGGCGACGCTCGCCAGCCGTGGTATGGGCGCGTTAAGCGATGCCGAAGGCTGCTGGCACCTGGAACAGGCGGTGATGCGCGGCGCCCCGTGGCGACTGGCGATGCGCGTTTTTACCGACAAAATGCCCCCGTTACAACAGGCTCTGTTTAACATCAGCGCCACAGAAAAAGCCGCAATGCCTGTCATTCCTCCTGCTGATGACAACGCCTTTAACGGCAGCCTGAGCGATGAAACGGCGGTGATAGCATGGCTGAAAAAGCGGATTGCGGTTCAGCTAAGGCTGAGCGATCCGGCGTCACTGCGCCCAAACCAGGATCTGTTGCAACTCGGCATGGACTCGCTGCTCTTCCTTGAACTCAGTAGCGATATTCAGCACTACCTGGGTGTACGCATCAATGCGGAACGGGCGTGGCAGGATCTGTCTCCTCATGGACTCACGCAGCTTATCTGTTCTAAGCCAGAGACGACGCCTGCCGCTTCGCAGCCGGAAGTGTTGCAGCACGACGCCGACAAGCGTTATGCGCCCTTCCCTTTGACGCCCATTCAGCACGCCTACTGGCTGGGGCGAACCCACCTCATTGGCTATGGCGGCGTCGCCTGTCACGTCCTGTTTGAGTGGGATAAACGCCACGATGAGTTCGATCTCGCCATACTGGAGAAAGCATGGAACCAGCTTATCGCACGCCACGATATGTTGCGCATGGTGGTTGATGCCGACGGGCAGCAGCGAGTCCTGGGGACAACGCCGGAGTATCACATCCAGCGTGACGATCTGCGCGCGCTTTCCCCGGAAGAACAACGCATCGCGCTGGAAAAACGGCGGCATGAAATGAGCTATCGCGTTTTGCCTGCCGACCAGTGGCCTCTTTTTGAGCTGGTGGTCAGCGAAATCGACGATTGCCATTACCGCCTGCACATGAACCTCGACCTTTTGCAGTTCGATGTGCAGAGTTTTAAAGTCATGATGGACGATCTGGCGCAGGTCTGGCGCGGTGAAACGCTGGCGCCGCTCGCTATTACCTTCCGTGATTATGTGATGGCTGAACAGGCGCGCCGACAGACATCGGCATGGCACGATGCCTGGGATTACTGGCAGGGAAAACTGCCGCAACTGCCCTTAGCGCCAGAGCTGCCGGTGGTTGAGACGCGCCCGGAAACGCCACACTTCACCACCTTCAAATCGACGATCGGCAAGACAGAATGGCAGGCCGTGAAACAGCGCTGGCAGCAGCAAGGCGTCACACCGTCTGCCGCGCTGCTCACGCTGTTTGCCGCCACCCTTGAGCGCTGGAGCCGCACCACGGCATTTACGCTGAACCTGACGTTCTTCAATCGCCAGCCGATCCATCCGCAAATCAACCAGTTGATTGGTGATTTTACCTCCGTCACGCTGGTTGATTTTAACTTCTCAACGCTGGTGACGTTGCAAGAGCAGATGCAACAGACCCAACAGCGCCTCTGGCAAAACATGGCGCACAGTGAAATGAACGGTGTTGAGGTGATCCGTGAGCTGGGCCGCCTGCGCGGGTCACAACGTCAACCGCTGATGCCGGTGGTGTTTACCAGTATGCTGGGGATGACGCTGGAAGGCATGACTATCGATCAGGCGATGAGCCATCTGTTCGGCGAACCCTGCTATGTATTCACGCAAACGCCGCAGGTCTGGCTGGATCATCAGGTCATGGAGAGCGACGGCGAGTTGATGTTTAGCTGGTACTGCATGGACAACGTGCTGGAACCCGGCGCTGCCGAGGCGATGTTTAATGACTACTGCGCCATCCTGCAAGCCGTCATCGCCGCCCCTGAAAGCCTGAAGACTCTCGCCAGCGGTATCGCCGGGCACATTCCCCGTCGACGCTGGCCGCTGAACGCACAGGCGGACTACGACCTGCGGGATATTGAGCAGGCGACGCTCGAATACCCCGGCATCCGGCAGGCCAGAGCGGAAATAACCGAACAGGGCGCGTTGACGCTGGATATCGTAATGGCCGACGATCCGTCGCCATCAGCGGCGACGCCTGATGAGCACGAACTTACCCAACTGGCGCTGTCGTTGCCTGAGCAGGCGCAGCTTGATGAGCTGGAGGCGACCTGGCGCTGGCTGGAGGCGCGTGCGCTACAGGGGATCGCGGCTACGCTAAATCGTCACGGCCTGTTTACCACGCCGGAGATCGCCCATCGCTTTAGCGCAATAGTACAGGCGCTGTCCGCGCAAGCGTCTCACCAGCGTCTGCTGCGCCAGTGGCTACAGTGTCTGACGGAAAGAGCGTGGTTAATCCGCGAGGGTGAAAGCTGGCGCTGCCGCGTTCCGCTCAGCGAGATTCCTGAGCCTCAGGAAGCGTGCCCGCCAAGCCAATGGAGCCAGGCGCTGGCGCAGTATCTGGAAACCTGCATCGCCCGGCACGACGCCCTCTTCTCCGGGCAGTGTTCACCGCTGGAATTGCTGTTCAACGAGCAGCATCGTGTGACCGACGCGCTGTATCGCGACAACCCCGCCAGCGCCTGTCTGAATCGCTATACCGCGCAGATTGCCGCCTTGTGCGGCGCAGAACGGATTCTGGAGGTCGGCGCCGGAACCGCAGCCACTACCGCGCCGGTGCTGAAGGCCACGCGGAACACGCGGAAGTCGTACCACTTCACGGACGTCTCCGCGCAGTTCCTCAATGACGCCAGAGCCCGTTTCCATGATGAATCGCGGGTGTCTTATGCCTTGTTCGACATCAACCAGCCGCTGGATTTCACCGCCCACCCGGAGGCGGGTTACGACCTGATCGTTGCCGTCAATGTGCTCCACGACGCCAGCCATGTCGTCCAGACGTTGCGCAGATTAAAACTGTTGCTGAAAGCCGGCGGACGTTTGCTGATCGTTGAAGCGACGGAGCGAAACAGCGTATTCCAGCTGGCAAGCGTGGGCTTTATTGAGGGATTAAGCGGATACCGCGATTTCCGCCGCCGGGATGAGAAACCGATGCTCACCCGCTCCGCATGGCAGGAGGTTCTCGTTCAGGCCGGTTTTGCAAACGAGCTGGCGTGGCCCGCGCAGGAATCGTCGCCGCTGCGCCAGCATCTGCTGGTGGCGCATTCGCCTGGCGTAAATCGCCCGGATAAAGAAGCCCTGAGCCGCTATTTACAGCAGCGCTTTGGCACCGGTCTTCCCGTTTTACAGATCCGGCAAAGAGAAGCGTTATTTACGCCGCTGCATGCCCCGTCTGATGCGCTGATTGAGCCAGCCAAACCCACGCCAGTTGCCGGGGGGAATCCGGCGCTGGAAAAACAGGTGGCTGAACTCTGGCAATCGCTGCTGTCTCGCCCCGTGGCAAGGCATCACGACTTTTTCGAACTGGGCGGCGACAGCCTGATGGCGACAAGGATGGTTGCGCAGCTAAACCGGAGAGGGATTGCCAGGGCTAACCTTCAGGATCTGTTCAGCCATTCGACGCTGAGCGACTTCTGCGCCCATCTACAGGCGGCTACATCAGGAGAGGACAACCCGATTCCCCTTTGCCAGGGCGACGGCGACGAAACCCTGTTCGTCTTCCACGCTTCGGACGGCGATATCAGCGCCTGGCTGCCGCTCGCCAGCGCGCTGAACAGGCGTGTTTTCGGCCTGCAAGCAAAATCGCCGCAGCGCTTTGCCACGCTTGACCAGATGATCGATGAGTATGTCGGGTGCATCCGTCGCCAGCAGCCTCACGGCCCTTATGTACTGGCGGGTTGGTCGTATGGCGCGTTTCTCGCGGCGGGCGCCGCACAGCGCCTGTACGCCAAAGGCGAGCAGGTTAGGATCGCGTTAATCGATCCCGTGTGCCGACAGGATTTCTGTTGCGAAAACCGGGCGGCCCTGCTGCGCCTGTTAGCCGAAGGACAAACGCCTCTGGCACTGCCCGAACATTTCGACCAGCAGACGCCCGACAGCCAGCTTGCCGACTTTATCAGCCTCGCTAAAACGGCCGGTATGGTGTCGCAAAACCTGACGCTGCAAGCGGCAGAAACGTGGCTCGACAACATCGCGCATCTGCTGCGTTTACTGACTGAGCATACGCCGGGCGAAAACGTTCCTGTCCCCTGTCTCATGGTGTATGCCGCCGGGAGACCCGCGCGCTGGACGCCAGCAGAAACCGAGTGGCAGGGCTGGATAAACAACGCCGACGACGCTGTGATTGAAGCCAGCCACTGGCAAATCATGATGGAAGCCCCTCACGTTCAGGTTTGTGCGCAACACATTACGCGCTGGCTTTGCGCAACCTCAACGCAACCGGAGAACACGTTATGATGCCGTCCGCCTCCCCAAAACAACGCGTACTGATTGTGGGCGCCAAATTTGGCGAAATGTACCTGAATGCCTTTATGCAGCCCCCGGAGGGGCTGGAACTGGTCGGCCTGCTGGCGCAGGGAAGCGCCCGCTCAAGAGAGCTGGCCCATGCGTTTGGCATTCCGCTGTATACCTCGCCGGAACAGATAACCGGGATGCCGGATATCGCCTGTATTGTCGTGCGTTCGACCGTCGCCGGAGGAGCTGGTACGCAGCTTGCCAGACACTTTCTGGCGCGCGGCGTACACGTTATTCAGGAGCATCCCCTCCACCCGGATGACATCAGTTCCTTACAAACGCTGGCGCAGGAACAGGGCTGCTGCTATTGGATAAACACGTTTTATCCGCATACGCGCGCAGGACGTACATGGCTTCGCGATGCGCAGCAGCTGCGTCGCTGCCTGGCTAAGACGCCGCCGGTAGTCCACGCCACCACCAGCCGACAGTTGCTCTACTCCACGCTGGATTTGTTGTTGCTGGCTCTGGGCGTTGATACCGCCGCCGTGGAGTGCGACGTGGTCGGCAGCTTTAGCGATTTTCACTGCCTGAGACTCTTCTGGCCGGAGGGAGAAGCCTGCCTGCTGCTTCAGCGCTATCTCGATCCTGACGATCCAGATATGCATAGCCTTATCATGCACCGCCTGCTGCTGGGCTGGCCGGAAGGTCATCTTTCGCTGGAGGCGAGCTACGGCCCCGTCATCTGGTCATCCAGCCTGTTTGTCGCAGACCATCAAGAGAACGCCCACAGTCTCTACCGCAGACCGGAGATCCTGCGCGATCCGCCGGGTCTGACGCGCAGCGCGGCGCCTCTGAGCTGGCGTGACTGCTGCGAAACCGTCGGGCCGGAGGGCGTCAGCTGGTTGCTACACCAGTTGCGCAGCCATCTGGCGGGCGAACATCCACCAGTGGCCTGCCAAAACGTACAT
Source organism: Yersinia enterocolitica subsp. enterocolitica (assembly GCF_901472495.1). Classification (NCBI taxonomy): domain Bacteria; kingdom Pseudomonadati; phylum Pseudomonadota; class Gammaproteobacteria; order Enterobacterales; family Yersiniaceae; genus Yersinia; species Yersinia enterocolitica. Next base: position 526,441 of record NZ_LR590469.1, on the reverse strand, counting down.
CAGATCGCGTTATCACGTTTATGGCAGCAGATTTTACGTAAGACCGGCAATGCGGAGATCAGACGCCTGACGCCGCCGCACCACGACCGGTTAGCCGGTTTCTACAACGATGATGATAAGGAGGCGCTGTGACGCAATCTGCAATGTGCATCCCGCTGTGGCCCGCCCGGAACGGCAATACTGCGCATCTGGTCATGTGCCCTTTCGCTGGCGGCAGCAGTAGCGCGTTTCGCCACTGGCGAGACAATCAAATGGCGAACAGCGCGCTTTCTCTGGTGACCTGGCCGGGGCGCGATCGCCTTCGCCATCTGGCGCCGGTCAGAAGCATTACGCAACTGGCGGCACTGCTGGCGAACGAACTGGAAGCGTCCGTATCGCCTGACACGCCGCTTTTACTCGTCGGGCACAGCATGGGGGCGCAGGTGGCGTTTGAAACCTGCCGACTTCTGGAGCAACGGGGGCATGCGCCGCAAGGACTGATTATTTCCGGGTGCCATGCCCCGCATCTGCATTCTGAACGCCAGCTCAGCCATCGCGATGATGCCGACTTTATCGCTGAACTGATAGACATTGGCGGATGTTCTCCTGAACTGCGGGAAAACCAGGAATTAATGTCGCTGTTTCTTCCTCTTCTGCGCGCTGATTTTTACGCCACCGAGAGCTATCACTACGACTCGCCCGACGTCTGTCCGCCGCTGCGCACGCCTGCGCTGTTATTGTGCGGCAGCCACGATCGCGAAGCCTCCTGGCAGCAGGTCGATGCCTGGCGTCAGTGGCTGAGCCACGTTACAGGCCCGGTGGTGATTGACGGCGATCATTTCTATCCCATTCAACAAGCCCGGTCCTTTTTTACGCAGATTGTCCGCCATTTTCCCCACGCATTTTCTGCAATGACCGCGTTGCAAAAACAGCCCAGCACTTCAGAAAGGTGACGCATGAATTCTTCCTTTGAATCTCTGATTGAACAGTATCCCTTAGCCATTGCCGAACAGTTGCGCCACTGGGCGGCCCGTTATGCCTCGCGAATTGCCGTCGTTGATGCAAAGGGGTCGTTAACCTATAGCGCGCTTGATGCACGGGTTGACGAACTTGCCGCAGGTCTGTCATCACTGGGTTTGCGTTCGGGGGAGCATGTAATTGTGCAGCTTCCCAACGGCAACGCGTTTGTTACCCTGCTGTTCGCCTTGTTAAGACTGGGCGTTATCCCCGTGCTGGCGATGCCCTCGCAACGGGCGCTGGATATCGACGCGCTGATTGAGCTGGCGCAACCCGTCGCTTACGTTATTCACGGGGAAAACCACGCAGAGCTGGCCCGACAGATGACGCACAAACACGCCTGCTTGCGTCATGTTCTGGTCGCAGGAGAGACCATGAGCGACGATTTTACGCCGATCTTCTCCCTTCACGGTGAGCGACAGGCATGGCCGCAGCCTGATGTTTCAGCCACCGCGTTGTTGTTGCTCTCAGGCGGCACAACCGGCACGCCCAAACTCATCCCGCGCCGACATGCCGACTATAGCTATAACTTCAGCGCTTCTGCTGAACTGTGCGGCATCAGTCAACAGAGCGTATATCTCGCCGTCCTCCCGGTGGCGCATAACTTTCCGCTGGCCTGCCCCGGCATTCTGGGAACGCTTGCCTGCGGCGGAAAAGTGGTGCTGACCGACAGCGCCAGCTGTGATGAGGTGATGCCTTTAATCGCGCAGGAAGGGGTGACTCACGTCGCCCTGGTTCCGGCGCTGGCGCAATTATGGGTGCAGGCCAGGGAGTGGGAAGACAGCGACCTTTCGTCGCTGCGCGTCATTCAGGCAGGCGGCGCCCGGCTCGACCCGACGCTTGCTGAGCAGGTTATCGCCACCTTTGACTGTACCCTGCAACAGGTCTTCGGTATGGCGGAAGGCCTGCTCTGTTTTACCCGGCTGGACGATCCGCATACCACTATTCTCCACAGCCAGGGGCGACCGTTGTCCCCTCTGGATGAAATCCGCATCGTTGATCAAGACGAGAACGACGTCGAGCCGGGCGAAACCGGGCAATTGTTAACGCGCGGCCCTTATACCATTTCGGGCTATTACCGCGCCCCTGCTCACAACGCGCAGGCCTTTACTGCGCAAGGGTTTTACCGCACAGGCGACAATGTCAGGCTGGATGAGGCGGGGAACCTGCACGTTGAGGGGCGCATAAAAGAGCAGATCAACCGCGCCGGAGAAAAAATAGCCGCTGCTGAAGTGGAATCGGCACTGCTGCGTTTAGCGGAAGTGCAAGATTGCGCGGTGGTCGCCGCGCCGGACACGCTGCTTGGCGAGCGGATTTGCGCGTTTATCATCGCGCAGCAGATGCCAACTGACTATCAGCAGTTGCGTCAACAACTGACCCGTATGGGGCTCAGCGCGTGGAAAATTCCTGACCAAATCGAGTTTCTGGACCACTGGCCGCTCACCGCCGTCGGCAAGATAGACAAAAAACGCCTGACGGCTCTCGCCGTCGACCGTTATCGCCATTCTGCCCAATAAGTGCAAACCGACCCGAAACAGGTTGAAATAAACCCGTTTCGGGTAGCACCACTATTAGAAATAGTTATCATTTTCAATTCACCATTGTCGGTATTTTTGGCGTTTCGCCGTCTTACAGGGACTCACAACAATGAAAATGACACGGCTTTATCCTCTGGCCTTGGGGGGATTATTGCTCCCCGCCATTGCTAATGCCCAGACTTCACAGCAAGACGAAAGCACGCTGGAGGTTACCGCCAGTAAACAATCTTCCCGCTCGGCATCAGCCAACAACGTCTCGTCTACCGTTGTCAGCGCGCCGGAATTAAGCGACGCCGGCGTTACCGCCAGCGACAAACTCCCCAGAGTCTTGCCTGGGCTCAATATTGAAAATAGCGGCAACATGCTTTTTTCGACGATCTCGCTACGCGGCGTCTCTTCGGCGCAGGACTTCTATAACCCCGCCGTCACCCTGTATGTCGATGGCGTCCCTCAGCTTTCCACCAACACCATCCAGGCGCTTACCGATGTGCAAAGCGTGGAGTTGCTGCGTGGCCCACAGGGAACGTTATATGGCAAAAGCGCTCAGGGCGGGATCATCAACATCGTCACCCAGCAGCCGGACAGCACGCCGCGCGGCTATATTGAAGGCGGCGTCAGTAGCCGCGACAGTTATCGAAGTAAGTTCAACCTGAGCGGCCCCATTCAGGATGGCCTGCTGTACGGCAGCGTCACCCTGTTACGCCAGGTTGATGACGGCGACATGATTAACCCCGCGACGGGAAGCGATGATTTAGGCGGCACCCGCGCCAGCATAGGGAATGTGAAACTGCGTCTGGCGCCGGACGATCAGCCCTGGGAAATGGGCTTTGCCGCCTCACGCGAATGTACCCGCGCCACCCAGGACGCCTATGTGGGATGGAATGATATTAAGGGCCGTAAGCTCTCACTTAGCGATGGTTCACCAGACCCGTACATGCGGCGCTGCACTGACAGCCAGACCCTGAGTGGGAAATACACCACCGATGACTGGGTTTTCAACCTGATCAGCGCCTGGCAGCAGCAGCATTATTCGCGCACCTTCCCTTCCGGTTCGTTAATCGTCAATATGCCTCAGCGCTGGAATCAGGATGTGCAGGAGCTGCGCGCCGCAACCCTGGGCGATGCGCGTACCGTTGATATGGTGTTTGGGCTGTACCGGCAGAACACCCGCGAGAAGTTAAATTCAGCCTACAACATGCCGACAATGCCTTATTTAAGCAGTACCGGCTATACCACCGCTGAAACGCTGGCCGCATACAGTGACCTGACCTGGCATTTAACCGATCGTTTTGATATCGGCGGCGGCGTGCGCTTCTCGCATGATAAATCCAGTACACAATATCACGGCAGCATGCTCGGCAACCCGTTTGGCGACCAGGGTAAGAGCAATGACGATCAGGTGCTCGGGCAGCTATCCGCAGGCTATATGCTGACCGACGACTGGAGAGTGTATACCCGTATAGCTCAGGGATATAAACCTTCCGGGTACAACATCGTGCCTACTGCGGGTCTTGATGCTAAACCGTTCGTCGCCGAGAAATCCATCAACTATGAACTTGGCACCCGCTACGAAACCGCTGACGTCACGCTGCAAGCCGCGACGTTTTATACCCACACCAAAGACATGCAGCTTTACTCTGGCCCGGTCGAGATGCAGACATTAAGCAATGCGGGTAAAGCCGACGCCACCGGCGTTGAGCTTGAAGCGAAATGGCGGTTTGCGCCAGGCTGGTCATGGGATATCAATGGCAACGTGATCCGTTCCGAATTCACCAATGACAGTGAGTTGTATCACGGCAACCGGGTGCCGTTCGTACCACGTTATGGCGCGGGAAGCAGCGTGAACGGTGTGATTGATACGCGCTATGGCGCACTGATGCCCCGACTGGCGGTTAATCTGGTCGGGCCGCATTATTTCGATGGCGACAACCAGTTGCGGCAAGGCACCTATGCCACTCTGGACAGCAGCCTGGGCTGGCAGGCGACTGAACGGATAAACATTTCCGTCCATGTCGATAACCTGTTCGACCGTCGTTACCGTACCTATGGCTACATGAACGGCAGCAGCGCCGTCGCGCAGGTCAATATGGGTCGCACCGTCGGTATCAATACGCGAATTGATTTCTTCTGATTATTGTAAAAGGGATACCGAAAAGGTATCCCTTTTACACCACTAGTTAAAACCAGTAACTCAGCAGAGTCGCAAAAAATATTAATTCATAGTGATTATTTAAACAATGAAATTGCGATTAGGACAAATAGATTTAACTTTCTCGTTCCTTTCACTCCTTATACTAAAGAAATAATCATATCAAAATAAAAACTCACAACAGTGCAACATTTAAAATACAAGCAACAAACAATCCTATATACAAGGCACATCTCCAGAATATAAAAACACAGACAAACAACCTAAAAAAACAATAAAATCACATATAAAAAAACAAACAACCCGAATTAATGAAACCTTTACAATTACACACCCTCAACTCAAAACAATTTCGAAAATTCAAAGATTTCATCGGAAAAAACAGTCATCAACACGTCTATTTTTTTGAAATTCTGCAGAGTGAAACTGATATAAAGCATTTATCATATTAACATCTCAATAAGTGCAAACTTAAAAATCAAAAGTTAGGGTTCAGTAAAACTAATTCGCCACAAAAAATCTATGGTCACCCCCGTTTTTGCAACACCGATTTTGATTTATGATGGGCTTGCTTAAATCTATTCGGCGTCTGGTGGACAAAAATGTCCGCGCCATGATGAGTTCCGCACCTGATGAACCTTAAAAAACCCGTCGGCTTCAAAGAGCCATTTTTTGTGTCAGGTTCATCATCAGGCCGCTGTGCCGTTCATGTCATCAATAATCAGTCGTCGCAAAACCAGAAAGTCACTTGGTAACTCATTGAGCTGACAGTAGATTTACTGTTGGCTCTTTTATTTACTGAAGACGGTTCCTTGTGTGGTGACTACCCAGGCTATTCGCGCCAGTTTGTTCGCTAATGCGCAGGCCACCACATTCGAGTGATGTCGTGTCAGTTGCCCATTAACCCACTCCGCCAGTCGTCCTGACTGATACTCCAGCCGTTGCATATAGACCCGCGCGCACTGCACCAGTAGCCGTCTCAGATTTTTATCCCCCCGCTTGCTGATGCCCATCAGGGTACTTTTCCCGCCGGTACTGTATTGGCGGGGTACTAATCCCGTTGACGCAGCAAAATCCCGGCTGCTGAGGTAGTTTTTCCCATCTCCCAGTTTGGTGGCGAGCAAACTGGCAGTGATTGTCCCGATACCGGGAATGGTGAGCAGGCGTTGTGCTGTTTCATCATCGGCCAGATGGTTTTTTAACTCTCTTTCGATTTCTTCGATCTGTTCACAGAGATAGCCATAATGCTGATGAAGTCGGGTGAGCAGTCGCACCAAATAAGGCGGTAGCTCGTGCTCCTCAGGCACAGTCGCCAGTCGTTTTATCACCGCAATACCGCGTGGCATGCTTATGCCAAACTCAAGTAAAAAAGCATGCATTTGGTTGGTGGCTTTGACCCGCTCCCTCACCAGTGCATCGCGGACACGATGCAGAGCCGACATGGCCTGCTGGTCTTCGGTTCTGGGTGTCACAAAGTGCATGGAGGGACGGGAAGTGGCTTCGCATATGGCCTCAGCGTCGATGAAATCATTTTTATTACTTTTAACAAAGGGTCGGACAAACTGCGGAGAAATGAGTTTGACCTGATGCCCTAACTGGCTGATATGACGGGCCATAAAATGCGCCCCGGCACAGGACTCCATCGCGACAATGCAAGGCGGGCAGGTGGCGAGAAACTGGGTGAGTTGAATGCGGGAAAACCTCTTGCGTAATAATGTGTTGCCGTGTTTTTCCTGGCAATGAATATGGAATGAATTCTTACCAAGGTCGATGCCGATGAGCGTAACGTTTTGCATGATGATCCCTCCAAAAAGAAAACCCTGTCAGCTTACCGCTCACAGGGTGGGGGTGACCATCTCATTAACCACCCCATACATATAAATTATTTTATAGGTAAAATAGATTATATATTTTCATAGCTACCACAAACTATACTAGCCTGAACTATATTTATTCTGCTGCAATCAATGCATACATAACACAAATATCACTCAGGTACACTACTCAAACCACGTCGCGATTTTTCCTCAAGTTATAATCATTACCCCGAAAATCATTCGGCATTTACTCATTAAATAGTCACCCCATAGCCCTGTACAATGTTCACTCAGAAATATACATCCTTTTCTCTGTCAGAAACCCTCTGATTAATCATAAATAAATACTTGTGACACCAATCTTTTTCCTTAACGGAGCGAATAGTTGTGTAGAAGGAGATAATATTATGTCAAAAAAATATCAGCCATTGCTTATGACTCATTATATGTCAACATGGGTCACTATAACGGAAGCAGTTGAGATTGACCTGCTCCCCGTTGATTAGTACACCCCGATATTAGTAATGTTGTAACGGTCAACTAAAACCGGACACGGATTTAGGCACATTGTTGTAATCGGCGTTCATATTCATCCGGCGATATATTTCCCAGCCGATAATGCCGCCTTTTCAGATTATAAAAGCTGTCGATATAATCGATAACATCAGCGATACCCTGACTTCGGGTTTCATAACGACGATAGTTAACCCTCTCTGCTTTCAGGCTGCGGAAAAACCTTTCCGTAACAGCATTATCCAGGCAGTTACCTTTTCGACTCATACTACCTGTAACATCCAGTTCTTGCTGGCAGGACTGGAACTGCGCGCTGGTATATTGCGCCCCTTGATCGCTATGGAACACCACTGACCCTGTGGGTCGGCGTTTATTTACGGCCAGCCTTAAGGCCCGGACAGTCAAGTCGCTGTCCGGTTTGTCTGAGAAGGCCCAACTCACTATTTTTCTTGAACATAAGTCCATCACGATAGCCAGATATAACCAGCCCTGAGCGGTACGCAGATAGGTAATATCACCTGACCACCAGGTATTCAATGTCTCTGGATTAAACTGCCGGTTCAACAGATTAGCGGCCACGACAGCGGGTTTTCCACCGCCTGGATAGCGATGACGCCCAGGTCGTTTAGCTACCAGTAATAAGTTTTTCATTATCTGCCGAACGCGGTATCTGCCCACGTTAAAACCTTGCTCCCGTAACTCGATGCACATGCGCCGGCTGCCATATGTGGCATCCATTTCAGCGTGAACATGCTTAGCCGCCGCGTGCAACATCAGAACATCGGGCTTGATCATTAGCCGACGACTACGGGCATAAAACACGCTGCGCGTGAGCGACAAGCAGCGGCATACCTGTTGGATATTTGCACCAGCCTTCTTCAGTTTTACCGCGACTTTTTGTCGTTGTTCATTTCCATGGCGAAGAAGGCCGAAGCCTTTTTTAACAGGTCATTGTCGCTCTGTAACTGCCGCACCTGCTTTTCAAGTTCTTGTATTCGGCGTTGTTCCGGTGTTATAGCACTGGCTATCGGTGTATTTCCGCGGCTCTCTCCGCGATACTGCCGTAGCCAGCGTTGTAAGGTTGAAAGGCCAATATTCATTGTTTCAGCAGCCTGAGTCACCGGGTACTTATGTTGAAGAACCAGGTTGACGCACTCTTGTTTAAACTCATGAGTAAATGATTTTTTTCGCATTCTCACCTCGTTAGTGTTGCTCATTATATCTCTAACAAAATGTCCGGAATGATTAGACCATTACAATCTGACCTGGTCGATGGATTTCGTCATGGACGCATTGGCCACCGGTCGCAGGATCAAGTGCCTTACCTGCGTGGACGACTTCACGAAGGAATGCCTGACGGTCACTGTTGCCTTTGGGATTTCAGGCGTGCAGGTCACGCGTATTTTGGACAGCATTGCGCTGTTTCGCGGCTATCCGGCGACGATAAGAACTGATCAGGGCCCGGAATTTACCTGCCGCGCGCTTGATCAATGGGCCTTTGAGCATGGCGTGGAGCTGCGGCTTATCCAGCCTGGCAAGCCGACACAGAACGGATTTATTGAGAGTTTTAACGGACGCTTTCGCGATGAATGCCTGAATGAACACTGGTTCAGTGACGTCAGTCATGCCAGGAAAACCATCAGTGAATGGCGTCAGGATTATAACGAGTGTCGCCCGCACTCCGCGCTGAATTATCAGACGCCGTCTGAATTTGCGGCGGCCTGGAGAAAGGGTAATTCTGAGAGTGAAGGATCCGACATTACTAACTGAGCGTTGTATCTAACCCTGGGGGCAGGTCAGTAGATGTTTGTCCCAACAAGTTTAGAGATGATATAAATGACAATTAACAAAATCGAAAACACTGTTAACTCAAGTCTTTGGGCTGCTTATGGGGATGCTCTGGGGTTCATATCTGAACTGGCAGACCGCAGTTTGCTGGTAAAAAGAACAGGTCAAGACCATTTATCTGGCTTAGTTGAATGGAGAAGACAAGTTGGCGGAGTGTATGGACCTTTAATATCAATACCTTGTGGCGCTTATTCAGATGATACCCAACTTCGGTTATCGACGTCGCGAGCAATTAATCATAATAATTATTTTGACGTAAATGCATTTTCAAAAGTAGAGCTCCCTATTTGGTCTTCTTATGCTTTAGGGGCCGGTATATCTTCAAAGCTGGCAGCTGAATCTCTTGGAAAAAAAACTGTCACTTGGTATAACAATTTTTATCAGTCAAAGAAAACAAATTATGTATACTCTGGAGGTAATGGTGCAGCAATGCGAATCCAGCCTCATGTTTGGGCAAGTCGAACACCAGAAAGAGTAGAATCATTCCTTCTTGATATAATCAAAAACTCGCTTACAACACATGGGCATCCCAGAGCTATTGCTGGAGCTGTTTTTCATGCTTTATGTTTAAGTCATATTTTGACAAATACAGAGATACCATCAATTTCAGATGTTCGGCTTTTACTTAAATGGATAAATGAAATTCCGAAAAAAATATATAGTGACATAAACCTTAATACTGCCTGGGTTCCATTTTTCGAATCCCAAACATCAACAAACCTTGAAGAAGCATATGATGAAGTATACCAAGAATTAGTAAACCTTCTTGATGTTGTCGAACAGTGGAAAACGGCAGAAAACCCATCATATAGCTCTTTAGTAAAAGTTCTTAACTTAAAAGATAAAAAAACAAGAGGAAGTGGCACATTAACTGCAATTGCAGCACTGGCTGCATCATACTTAAAGCCGAATAATTTATCTTCATTAATGCTTGATATTGCTAATGAACTTGGTACAGATACCGACTCAATTGCCACTATGGTTGGTGCGTTAAGAGGATACATTGAAGGAACACGACCACCTCAAGAATTACAGGATCAATCATACTTAATTTATGATGCAGAGAGATTATATGCTCTTTCTCAAGGCAATGAGTGTAATAGTTTTGCATTCCCCGATACATCGGAATGGAATGCTCCTACTTCTTCATTAGATTTTGTTGGTATACAGGATGGAAAAATTGTGTTTCCACCTTTTGGTGAAATAAAGCCAATATCAGAAGAATTCAGAAGTAATAGCACGGATACTTACCAATACTTTTATCAATGGATGATATCTGAGTTTAATCAATCATTTTTGCTTAAACGTCGTAATACCTCAACTTTAAAACAATTTAAGTCAAAACCCCACGCTACTGAAAAATAAAAGATTTGATTCTTCTTCCCCAAAACAACAGCAGATTGAAATGTAAGTATCCCAGCTTTAGTTCCACACACTTTTTGAGATTTCCAGTTTTTCACTCATCAGCCGGTACTCTTCCGGCGTCAGGTTATTCAGGGATTCATGGGGCCGCTCACTGTTGTATTCATTCAGCCAGCGTTCCGTTATTTCCCGTGCTTCATTCAGCGTTCTGAACAGATAAAAATCCAGTATTTCGGTCCGATACGTTCGGTTAAACCGTTCGATAAATGCGTTTTGCGTCGGTTTGCCGGGCTTGATAAATTCCAGCATCACGCCATGGTCTTCAGCCCATTGTGCCAGCGCCAGTGATATTAGTTCTGGCCCGTTATCCATCCGCATTTTCAGCGGATAGCCACGGTTTGCCACTATTCTGTCCAGCACCCGCACAACGCGCTGCGCCGGGATATTCAGGTCAATTTCGATAGCCAGAGCCTCGCGGTTAAAATCATCCACGACGTTGAAAGTCCGAAAACGTCGGCCACATGTCAGCGCGTCGTGCATAAAATCAATCGACCAGCTTTGGTTGAGGGCTTCCGGCGTGGCCAGCGGAGCCGGATTACGCACCGGCAGGCGTTGTTTCCCTTTACGACGAAAATTCAGTTTTAGCAGACAGTAAATCCGGTGTACACGCTTGTGGTTCCAGGCGTGTCCCTGCCTGCGAAGCACCTGAAAAAGCTTCTTAAATCCGTAGCGGGGATAGCGTTCAGCCGCCTCAGTCAGCCTCTGGATCACCGGTTCATCACGTCGTTTATTCGGTTGATAACGAAACACCGTCCTGCTCAGCGATAACGTCCTGCATGCCTGGCGTATGCTCATCGTAAACTGCGTGGTCAGATAGTTGACGAGCTCACGCTTTATCGCTGGTTTTAAAGCTTTTTCTCGATGACGTCTTTCAGCGCACGGCATTCCAGACTCAGATCAGCAAACATCTGCTTCAGACGGCGATTCTCGTCTTCTAGATCTTTGATCTTTTTGATATCAGCGGCTTCCATCCCGCCATATTTCGCCTTCCAGTTGTAATAGCTGGCTTCGGAAATAGCAGCCTCGCGGCACACATCTTTGACGGTCCTACCCGCTTCGACTGATTTCAGTACGGCGATGATCTGGTGCTCGGTGAATCGGATTTTACGCATAAGGATCTTCTCAGGTGACATCATCAGTATGTCGGAAGATCTCTAAAAGTGAATGGGCCGTTTAAGCGGGATACTTACAGAAATACCAGCTGATTATCGAAATCAATCAAAGAGCGCAGTTGAGTCAACCTTAACCTTAGAAAAAAATGAACCAGACCTCGATAAACTAACAACGGAAGCGATTAAACACAACTTCGACGAGAATGTAATTGGAAGTCATTTGTTATATATTTCAGATGTTATGGGTGTTAATGGTGCCGTTGCATATTCAGCTATAATTGCAAAAGCAATTATTTCTCGCAAGAGAAAAAACAGTTAAATTTTAAACATGAGACATCTAATAATATTAGATGTCTCATGTCACCAAAAATCAACGGTATCTGCGAGCTGTTCCTTAAAACGATACTGAACGAGTTTTATCAGGTAACGTTCCGTAAAAGATGTATGGTGTTCTCGACGCATTACAATCCGATCTTGATGAATGGCTCGCTTAATATAAGATGAGCAAACTCATCAGGAGAAAAAATGCTGTGGGCGGAGGTCGATGGAAAAATTACTGGATGAAAAGTGCATCTGGACTGAGAAAAATTTAAGCCAGATGTAACCTGACAGACACCTGTATAAATAACCGATAACTGTCAGATAAGCTCTGAAATAATACATATAAATTAATATCAGAGTGGCAGAAATGCTGCCTACTCTTCATATAAAATATACTACATTTTTTAAAAGTGAAATTTCAAAATCATCCAACAAATTAGAAATTCTCTTTTCTTCTGAAAATTTCTTTATTTTCTCTAAGGCTTCATCAATGTCATCATCAACAGTAACGTTAGCTAATTTTGTGATTTTTTTAGATATTTGCATTGGAATACCAAACTCTTCAAGTGTCACCAGCGTAGGGATTTCAAAGTGAGCTTCTAAGGCATGACTAAAACTAGTATAATCACCAAAAGTGTAATTAAACCTTGAAAAAATTAACTTCTGAACATCATTGATCGCGAGAATTATCTTAGGAAGATTATAACTTACTAAGTTTCTTTTGAAATCAAAAATGACTTGGACAGCATCATCTGCAGTATAGTTTGAATTACGTTTTACCCAATAAGAATATTCATCATCAATCAATTTTAGATCACTTTCATGATTCATGACAGATCTCAGTCTTGTGTGAAGTTGTGAGGCTGATTTTACAGCTCCATTCCCCATTCTTGATAAAGAAAAATATTTAAATAAAATTTCACATAAATGATTAAGCTGATTTTTGGTTGGATATAGCGAATCCCACACCATATCCTTATGCCACTTGCCACTTGCCACTTGCCACTTGCCACTTGCCACAGTGTTCCATCAATGCTTCTGCAAATGTTAATAATCTTTCAGGTGGAACACCCTGATGCTTATTAATCACTTCAATTGGTAAAATTTGCTGATGTGTATATTTAAATATTTTTGATAAACTAGTTTCTGATAAGTCACTTTGTATTTGGAGAAGCATAGAATCAGAGGCATTATCACTCTGAGTAATGATAGGTATGTCAATTAATGGCAATTGTTGGTTTGGTCTATTACCTATAATGTGAATTATACCAACAAAGTGCTCGAACATTCTGCCACTCCTCCCTGAAATGTTATTAAAAGTAAAGGAGTCTAGTTTTGTTCTGCCAGTAATACAATCATCATAAATTATAACATTCTTAGCATTAGTATTTACCCCTTCAATCAGGGTTAATGTACAAACTAATATGGAAATTCTTTTTTTATTGAAAGAATCAACAAGAAATGAACCAATTGCTCTAGGAAGTTTTGCATGATGACATGCTATACCATAGTCTATAGCATTCGCTAAATTCCATTCAGGGTGGTAATTATCTCTCAACCATTTAGTAAATGATTCGTTATCTATGCATCTATTAGTAAGTCCCATTGACAGTATCTTTGACATCAAACCATTAGCTCGTTTAGGAGACTTACAATAAATTACTGTTTGTTCTTCTTTATTAATAGTATTTAATATTTTTATTAAATGTTTATCCCTTTCTATATCTACCAACTCATCTTTGCCGTCTGATTCTAATTTATAATAAAACTCATCAGCGGCTACCGTCTTATATTTGTCAAACTTCACAAATGAACAATTAAGATCATCTTCTAGGCCATCCATAATTCCATCAATGTTTGGACCAAGCATATAAAATCTTTTGCATTTATGATACAACTTATGAAATGCAATATTTAATCTATCGCATCGATAATCTGTATCGCTGTTAGGTGCAAGTTTATAAAATTCATCTATAATAAAAAAATCAACCTTTACATTTTCGAAATCACGTTCGATTACCCTCTCTTGCGTATAGATGAAAATGTTTCTTTCAGCAACATTTTGATTGGACTGAGTTATTATTTTGAATCTTGATTTATGTTTATGAAACTTTTTCTTAAGCTCATCCATCAATGCTATTGTTGGCACAACCACAACAATATTATTGAATATTTGTGAACTAATTAAAGCATCAATTATTAAGCTTTTACCAAAGCTTGTAGGAGCGCTTAAAACAATATTCTCACCATTAATAATCCTATAATATATTTCGGCTTATTTAACGTGAAATGTAGTCCCTTTGCTTATTGGAGATAAAAAGATATCCATCCCTAACTTAGTTTTAAAATCTAGGCCCTTACCTTCAACATAGGGAAACAACCCTAACTCTAAAACTAATCTATTTAACAAGTTAACATTCGAACTGAATAGCTCTTTTTTATCCAACATTCGTAAAACTAAATCTTGAATCAAAAAATGGTTTACATGCTTATTATATTCATTAATCAATTCTAGAATTATATCTAGCCAAACACAGCTCTCAGAATTTATTTTATCTTTTAAGTAATTGTACTTGTCAATGTTCATTTTGAAACTTCCTTTTTAAAATCATCATACAATGACACGATATCGTCCACAGGGTAAAGAAAAACCCTAACATCTATTAGTTGAACAATTTTATTAGTATACCCTGAAGATAACAATGTTCGACAAGTATCAATCTCTTCTCTAAACTTTAATAAGAAATCATTTTTACTATAGTTTTTTATTATTTCGCTAGAATTTACAATGAATATTGGAAGGATTATTTTGTCTACCCGATTCTCTATTGGAAGCTGATTATCAGCAAGCTTACGTAATTTTTCTTTGAAAGGCCAATCTTCATCTATTTCAGATGTAATGACTAGAAGCCTTGTTTTAATCTCATTGACACTGATCAGATTATTAATATTTTCAATAACAGACAATATTGCTTCATCCATAGAATCTTTTATTGACGAAGCACCAAGCCATAATTCAATTTGTCCGCCATTAATCACTATATGCGAGCAAGAAAATAATAGTTCACCATTGATATGATATACGCCATTGATTACGGGAATAGTTTTGTGATTTTGTCTAATTGCCATATGTAGAAAAAGATCACCTAATGCATTTTGGTTATCAATTGGATATTTTTTAATGGCCTCTGCAAGTTGTTTTGCAGGCCGATTGTCGATGGCTTTCTTATGTTGCGCAGTTAAAGAATAGTCAATTAACCAATCTTTAGTATACTCAATGAGGTCACTTTTTCTCCATTCATTATATTCAAATCCAATATCAATCCCTTTAACATTTGGAACGGTTTTATTGCAATCAATGCATATTTCAAATGGTGTATCAGGATGTTCAGGCGGCATATACTCAATTTCTTCACGTACTGACGCTTGTAAACGAAAATGATGGAATGAAACTCCAAGTTTACTATATATGTCAGAAATAGATAATACATGCAATGTTGTACTACCATGTTGCACAATCAGCATTCCTACCACATATCCATTAAAAAGCACAGGAGAACCCGACATTCCTTTATAATTAGATACTGTTGAAACTTGAGCGATTTCAAAACTGTGTTTAGCTGTAGTTATATTTCCGGTTATGCAGCTAACAGTCGATGTAAAAGCAGCTGGAATTTGATCTTTTTCTACCGGAAATCCAAAAACATGTATTTTTTCATCTACTTCCAGATCCACTACTCCAGCTTGTATATATGATGGAAATTCATAATCAACACATTCTAGCAGGACAAAATCAGCTTGTGCATTATTATATCCAGCAAGCAATTTTAACTTAACTCCTACTCCAGACATAAAGTCATCCGGTGATAAAAACAAGCTATACTCGCCATCTGTTTCAACTGTATGTTTAGCAGTCAAAACCACACGATTGCTAATGCTAAAACACGTACCTCTTCGAATTGATGCGTCTTTTTGAGATTTGAATATATATATTTTACCTTTAGGGTAATCATCCATTTTCATATAAAAATCTCTTTTGTATTGAAAAAATATTTGACTCAGAACTATAGCTTGAGAAATTTTCTTTAAATGCATTATTGATATGTTCGACAGAGTGATTAATATAAATATCAACTGGCTGTATTTTTGAATATTTTACAATTCGAGCTAAAGTTTCAATATCTGGATGTGAATGCTTTTTCCCATTGGTGCTAATTAAATATTTTTTGCAGAGAACCCTCTCTAATAAGCTTTTATTATAATTATGTTTACTACCATGATGTGGTAACTTAACCGCATCTACCTCAAGTGTTTCATATCCTTTACGATCCATCCATTCTAGTATTGTCTTTGTATCACTATCTCCAAGAAATAATATTTTCTTCCCGTCACTAGTTGCTAAAAAAGATATACTACTCATATTATTTAAAGAGTTGTCATCAGCAAACTCTCTATCAGCTAATACTTCGATGCTGTCATCCATCTCCTCACATATATTGCTATAACCGATTTCATTTTTTAGGCTTTCAATATACTTCTCAAATGCAACACTATGCTTTTTATGTAACCATTTCATTTTTAGATCATATTCTGAAAGAACCTCTAACCAACTATTATTAATTCTCTCAATGTTTTTTACTGTAGGCCCAATGATCTCAAATGTAATGTCACCTATAGAAAATTCATTTAAAACGGTCGCAGTTGTTAATACTTCACCATTAAACCTTTCATTAATATTATAATTGAGTGTTTTCAATATGTAAGAAAGAGAGGTCCCTTCTGAAAATCCTATATCTACTCCTCCTTCATCAACATCCGAGAAGTTTGATATCATTTTGTCAAGCGTAGATGATTCCTCATGAGATATGCTTTCCTCAATCAGTTTAGAATTAGTTAATTGCTCAATTCCATTGAAGAAGACCTCTTTTATAACAGGATGACGCCGTTTTTCAAACATGCAAATTAGACCATTAACATGATCATTATCAATGTGTGTTACAAACAAAGCATCAATTTCACTCAATCTTTCTAGGTTACAATTCCAGAGCTTGTAAGAGGAAGCAGTTCCTCCATCAATCATGATTACTGTGTTTGGTGTTTCTACTATTATGCAATCACCATTACCAGCGTCATTTAAATAAACATTCATATCATAAAACCTTATAAATCTTATAGTTAAGCATTAACAATGTGTTATTCAACCTTCATGATACATTTTTATCAAAATTCCCTATTGCTTTCTATTCAAAACTATGGAATACGCTTGATAATTCTCGAGTCACTTCTCCTCAAACTCAATGTGTGATTTTCCATCTTGAAGGTCATAAACGAAATTTAATCATGATTAAGTTCATTTATTAACCACTTGCGAGCAGAGGCGATCCAGCCTAGTTAAACTCAACCCCTTTATCTTAGGGTCATTTAAGCTGGCTCTAGGCTTATCCTTTAACATCAGCGTTTAATTTCTTGTGTTCGCTTTTCTCTAAAGTGATTGCAGATAGGAAGCTAGGAAACTTATGTCCATGATGGCCAGTTCACTGCAAATTGTCTGGGGTTAGAACGGCTGGAAAAAAGCTCTATACTTCAGTTACATAACGTTTGTATTTTTCTATCAGTTTTTAATAAAAAAATAATCAGACTATGTTTGCCTTTTCGCATTCATTAATGGTGGTCATTTTGGTGGTCTTGACAGAAATGAACTTCTGATTTAGCTTACTTATTAGCCAGTTATTGGCAAAGGCGATCCCAGTCAGAGGAGCCAAATTAGAGAAACCCGCTTAGGCAACTAAGCGGGTTTTTTGCTTTACTCATAGCCTGATATCAGAAAACTAGCGCCTGATGGTTGAAAATGTGGCAGTCTCAGAAAATGAGTGGAACTAAACGGGTGTGCTTATATGATGTCTAAGATCGTCGATACTTTTATTGCCCCGCTGTGCCATGACAAGATAGAGACGCTCTATCAGGACGATCACCTGGTACTTATCAATAAACCCACAGGGTTACTCAGCCTCTCGGGGAAAAACCCGCAAAATCTCGATTCGGTGCATCATCGGCTGGTTCAGATATTCCCCGGCTGCACCCTGGTTCACCGCCTCGATTTCGGTACTTCCGGGCTGATGGTCATTGCGCGCAATAAGGCTATCAATGCCGCACTCTGCCAACAGTTCAGCCAGCGCACAGTGACCAAAGTGTACAGCGCTTTGCTTTGCGGGCATCTGGATGACAACGAAGGGGTGATAGACGCAGCAATTGCCAAAGATCCGGCGCTGTTCCCACTGATGTTGATTTGCGCAACTCATGGCAAGCCCGCTCGCTCCGGCTATCGAGTCGTTGAACGTTTTTATCATGAGTTGGAAGACGGAAGGTCACTACCATTGACGCGGGTACAGCTCATCCCAGAAACCGGGCGTACTCATCAGCTGCGCATCCACTGCCAGCAGTTGGGCCACCCGATTTGGGGCTGTGACCTGTATGGCGGCCGCTTGCTGCCGGGAACCGAACAGACACCACGACTGATGCTGCACGCCAGTGAGTTACATTTTGTTCATCCCATTAGCGAGGAGTGGATCAAAATCAGTAATGCCAGCCCGTTCTGAGAACGATTAATTACCACATCAAATCATCGGGCACTTTAAAATCAGCATACGGATCTTCTTCATCTTGCTCTTCCTGACTTAGCGCACTATTTAAGACAATACTGTTCGCATCACGCTGCGCAATTTTATCGGCGACACTCGCGGGGATAATAGCGTATTCACTTTCGCCATTGTTATCCGTAACGACTCGAGCAATAGCGAGACGACCGCTAATCAGCTGAGCTTGCGTCATCTTATCCACAACTATTTTTTTAATTAAATTATTATCTGTGAAGTTAAAACCAATATCGCCTTTTGAAAGGTTGATTCTGTTCATTTCAATAAGCTGCTTCACCTGAGCTTTATACTCTTTAGATAAAGCAGCTTGTTTTTGTTGTTCGCTTAGCTGTTTATCACGCTCAAGTTGTGCTTTTTTATTTTCTTCCACAGCTTCTCTCGCCTCACGAGCCTGAACTCGTGACTTTTTAGCTGTTCGTTGGACTTTAGCCATTTTTTTGCTGCTCACTAATCCAGCTTTTAGCATCTGCTCTTGTAAGGTAAGTTTTGTCATCTTCGTTTCTAAGTCAGTTGAATAATTTGTGTATTATACCTGTTATTTTTGAGAGTTTCACAGCCCGCTTAAGGAAACTTAAACGGGCTTTTGGCTATCTGATAATTTGTTCTGGCTTGAGTATTACCGATATAAACTCACCGCTATTTTCGATTAAGAATACGCAGAAAATCCTGCTTACTTGAAATCAGCGAAAGTGCATTAGCAATAATTTCATCACTAAAGATCGAGGCAATATCTTTTAGCACATCGATATGCTCTTTTTCTTTTGCGATAACGCCAATGGCAATAAACATCACATTGCTTCTATCCCAAATAACACCATCCGGGAATTGGAAGATCTCAACACCTGTTTTAACGATAATATTGGTAGCTGATTTTGGTAGGTGAGGTAAGGTAATACCATTGCCCAGAAACGTAGAGACTTGCTGCTCTCTTTCATTAAGGAAAGCAATACAATCCTGGTTAATATAGCCTTTAGCTTTAAACTCTTTCCCTACCATGGATAAAACTTCAGCCTTATTTTTTGCATGACATCCTAAATGGATATTTTCAGCAGTAATATTATCTAGCATGACCTGTCCCCTTTGCGCTATGACTCATTTGTCTCATATAAAGCAGTACCTATTAATTACCGGAAGACAGTTCTTCTTCAAGTTGCTCTAATGATTTATTAGCTGTTTCTGGCAAGGCTGCGACCACAAAGATAATCGCCAGATAGTTGATAAGTGCAAAAATCAGGAATACCGGGCCCAGGCCCAACTTCGCTTGTAATACCGGGAATAAGTAACTAACTATTGCATTCATGATCCACATGAAAAACACCGAAATCCCCATAGATAATCCACGAATTTTTAACGGGAAAAGCTCAGCTAATACCACCCAGGTAAGAAAGCCCATCGTCCCTTGCATAACACCGACAAATAACGCGCCAAGCAACCAAATGACCGTCGCCTTGATTTCACCCATCAGATAATAATCTGCACCAGCGATAATCAGGTGTAATGTTGCCATGAGTGCGAAACCATAAATAATCAATGTCTTCCGTTTAAAACGATCCACCAGGAACAACACCCCAATGACCATACCGCCAACAGAAAAGACACCATTTAACACGTTGCAGATCAAAGACATTCTTTCAGAGAACCCGGCAGTCTTCAGTATTTCGGTGCCATAATACATAATCACATTAACCCCAGTTGTTTGCTGCAATGCTGCCCAAACAATACCCACCAAGATTAATTTTAAGATCCACGGTGTATGAAAAATAATAGCCCAATCTTTCTTTGCATATAAGTGCTTTTCTTTTTCAACATCAATCAACGTTACGATATCTTCAAATTCTTTAATCGCACGCTGTTCGGGGCGAATCTGTTTTAATATGGCTAATGCTTCTTCACGGCGATTTTTACTGACCAACCAGCGAGGACTTTCTGGCGAACGCCACATTCCAACCAATAAACAAATCGCGGGGATAGTCTGCACCAATAACATATAGCGCCAGACTTCAGGAAGATGTCCCCAAACAATTCCAATCACCGCATTCACAGCAAATGCCGCTAATTGACCAAACACAATGGCTACTTCATTTAATCCCGTCAGTTTGCCCCGCATTTCTGTTGGCGCAACTTCGGATATAAATGTGGGCGCAGTAACCGATGCACCACCGACTGCGTAACCGAGCAAAAATCGGGCAATTAACAGGCAGGTAATATTAGGGGACAATGCGCACAATAATGCACCAAAGAAGAAAACAAAGGAAAGATAGAGTAAATATTTTCTTCGGCCAAAAAAGTCAGCCAGTTTTCCGCCCAAGATACTACCAATAGCGGCACCGACCAAAAGTACACTCATTACCAAGCCAACTGTTGTCGGTGTCAGCGCCATGTTTTCTTTCAATGACGAAAATGCACCATTAATAACCCCCGTATCGTAACCAAAAAGCAAGCCACCAAAGGTAGCGACTAATGTTATTTGATGTAATCGTTTTCTCTGTTGTGCGTTGAGATTCATCATTAATGACATATCCTTACCTTTTATTTGAGTATCCATTTAATGTCAAAAAGGTTTTTTTAAAAAAACGTCCCCGTACTTTCAAAAGAGAAAGTGAAAAAACTTTTTGACACTCTGATTTATTAATTAGATAAATGCAGTTATTGAAGCCAAATAAACTTTCTTACAGAGTGTGACGTTATATTACTTATGATGTGTTTTTCTGTTTAGCACGCCCCTTTTACATTTTCGATTTCTAGCCTGTCCACCACAGACAACTCCCAGTAACACCTGAATAACTTAACTGTGACATAACATATCATTCATATTGAAATTAAAATTCTATATCGATCACAATATGGTACTTAAATTCTAACTTAGCGTGAGTGAGAACAGGACTAACACTCTATTCAACAGC
The DNA here is from genome assembly GCF_901472495.1 of Yersinia enterocolitica subsp. enterocolitica. Lineage (NCBI taxonomy): Bacteria > Pseudomonadati > Pseudomonadota > Gammaproteobacteria > Enterobacterales > Yersiniaceae > Yersinia > Yersinia enterocolitica. Next base: position 505,169 of record NZ_LR590469.1, on the reverse strand, counting down.
AATAATAAAAAATATCCATTTGATATTAAATGGAAAAAATGAAAAATAGATGACAAAACGGGTGGGTTTTTAGTGAAGGAGTAGTAAAGAAAGTTGGTTCTTTTGTGACCTTGTTAACTATTTTATTTCAAAAATAATTTTTTATGGAATAAAAATTTGCATTTGAAGTTTAACAGCTCACTGCTGAGGTTTTGCCGTGCAATTTGGCCGAAACCTGGGCCAAATAACACGATTGGAGGACTAAAAGTGGGAGCTATTGGATGTTAATGAGAAAGCCCGCATGAAGAAAGATAAGCGGGCTTTGTGCTATTTGATCACTTTTTACTTACCTGGAGCTACAACGCATAAAAAATCAATGCGGCAATGCCACCAAATAATAGCCATTTGATTAAATAATAAATTCTGCGATTCCAGGCTTTCAGGCGCTTACCTACCTTACGGACTGCATAGATATATTTGAAAGCACGGTTAACCCCACCAGTCCTATCCCCTTCTTCATTGGGGGCAGTGGCGGCACTCATCAAATTGCGCCCCAACCAATGGTTAACCCATTGTGCCCAACGATAACGCATCGGGCGTTCAATATCACAAAAGAGAATCAGCCGCTCCTGCCCACTCTGATTTTCAGCATAATGAATATAAGTTTCATCAAACAGTACACCCTCGCCATCACGCCAACTGTAGGTTGTACCATCAACATCAATAAAACAGCGATCATCATTCGGAGTGATTAAACCAAGGTGATAACGTAAGGAACCCGCATAAGGATCTCGGTGGCGAGGCAAACGGCTGCCGTCCGGTAACTCAGCAAACATCGCCGCTTTCACCGATGGTAACCCTTTCAATAAGGTGGTGGTGTGGGGGCACAATGTCATTGCTGATGGGTGGCTATCTTCATACCATTTCAAATAAAAACGCTTCCACCCCGTTTTAAAGAAAGAATTAAAACCGGCATCATTATATTTATCCGATGCTTTGATTTGCTGGACTTCCATTAATGCCTTACCTTCCTCCCTGATTTTTAACCAGTTATCTCGCAGTACGGCAAGTTCAGGGAACAAGTCCTGTTTTAAATAAGGCGTGGTAGGAACGCGCGAGAATAAATACATAAAAACATTGATTGGTGAGACAAATGTCGAATGGTCTGAGAGTTGACGCCAGAATTTATAACGAACCTTTCCGCGAAAATGCACATAAGCTACGCATAAGATGAAAATAAATAAGGCGATATATTTCATGATATCCTATCAATAAATATTTTAGATAGCTAAATATCTAGCCTATTCCCATTGAACTTTCCAACTTAAAAATATTAAAAATAATGAATAAAGTAATAATATTATGATTAGTAAGCAATAAACGTCTGCACATCACTACCATTTAACGTGAAGCATCCAGTAAAACAACGGCCTGCGGGGAAGTCTTCACTTAATTCTCGCAACAACTGTAATTCAAAACGCCCGGTGTCTAATGAATAACTCAACAGCTTCGCTTCAAGAAAATCAAAATAACGCCCAAGTTGCGGATAGACTGCTTTAAATAAACTCTCTTTCGCGGAAAAAGCCAATGTCAGCAAGTGGTTAAAAGGTAATAGTCCATCCAGGAAACAATGATATTCCTCTTCACTGAGAATACCCGGCCATAAGTTAGCCGCTCTTTCAACAGCAATTAAACTTTCGATATCCAGACCAATACCATGCCGACGGGAACTGGCTCCAATAGGCTCTCCGGCGGGTGTGATTATTTGTGCAGTACACAAAGCGCGTTGGTTATTATGGCTAATGCTACCAATCAAACCGGTCGGCCACAGTGGTGCGCGGTCGATGCCATTTGCCAATGGGTAATCGCGTACTTCCAGCATATTCAACACCTGTCTGGCAACAAAGCGCCCTGCCAGATATTCAGCACGCCGTTTTGCAACGGCTTTTTGTAAACTGCCAGGAAACGCGATGCCATACACGGCAAATAGCTCATCCCGATATTCATTTACATCAAAATCACATTTAGCCAAAAGCCCATGAAACAGAGGTTGGTCATTCAAACCGACGGCTGGGAGTGCAGCAAAGGTAAAATTACGGATAAATACCGAGGTCACGCGTTATCCTATTCAGGTTGATTTATAGCGTTTTGTACCCTGGATAATCCCGGTTGCAGGAAGGCGGCAACTGAGTGAGTCCCAAGGAGCTTACACAAGTAAGTGACTGGGGTGACAAATCCGCCAGGAGCAGATTTGAACGCTGTTTGCAGCGGCCTCGCAGAGGCGAGGCCCATGGACGGGCCGAGTAATGAAGATAGCCAACGCACATGCAGCTTGCAGAATAACGGGTATAGTAGTAGCTAACCTCTTTTGCCACAATATCAAAACCCCGCCATTTGGACTAAAACGTTAGCCACTTCAAGTTGCACCACATTATAGCTCGATAAATTCTATCTTTTACCCCGCATTTAATGAGGTTTACCTCATCATGAAATGCAACTTCACAATTATTGAAACGCAGTTCCTATCGTTTCTTTTTCTGTGACAATGGTCAATTTAAAAACAAATGTAAACAGCTAGGTTGAATACCCTAGGGATAAAGGAAAAGCCCTTTATATAACTATTCCGCTATGAGAAATATCGCCTTTTTATTTATTGTTTTAATGACTTCTGGAGACCACTGAATGAAATTTCCTAAGCCACTACCAACACTCTGTCTGGCTATTTCTGCCATTTTATTTAGCCAAATAGCCGCTGCTCAACAAATTAAAGCGGCTGATGTTCACCCTAAAGATTACCCTAATGTTGTTGCGGTTAAAAATATGGGTGACAAACTAAAAACGGCAACCGACGGGCGGTTGGAAATTAAAACATTCCCAGGCGGGGTCTTGGGTGATGAAAAACAAATGATAGAACAGGCTCAAATGGGAGCAATTGATATTATTCGTGTTTCTATGACCCCTGTTGCCTCTATTTTACCGGAGATCAGTGTCTTTACTCTGCCCTATATGTTCCGCGATGAAGATCACTTACATAAAGTGCTTGATGGGAAAATAGGCCAGGAAATTGGCGATAAAATTACTAACAATAAAAACTCAAAATTGGTCTTCCTCGGTTGGATGGATGCGGGTACCCGTAATCTGATAACCAAGCAACCGGTTATTAAGCCGGAAGATTTGAAGGGCATGAAAATCCGGGTACAAGGTAGCCCGATTGCATTAGCCACGCTGAAAGCCATGGGCGCTAACTCGCTCAGCATGGGCGTCAGTGAAGTGTTCAGCGGTATGCAAACTGGCGTTATTGATGGTACTGAAAATAATGAACCGACGTTTGTTGCTCATAACTATCTGCCGGTAGTCAAAAACTATACTTTGAGCGGCCATTTTATTATTCCAGAATTGTTCCTTTATTCTAAAGCCAAGTGGGATAAATTATCATCTGAAGATCAACAAACCATTCTGAAACTGGCAAAAGAAGCTCAGGCGGAACAGCGTGTATTGTGGCAAACCTATGTGCAGCAATCTCATGACAAAATGAAAGCTGGCGGTGTGCAATATCATGAAATCAATCATGACGCTTATTACCAAGCCACGCAGCCAGTACGTGATGAGTTTGGCAAAGATTATCAAGACCTCATTCAGCAAATAAGTGCTGTCCAATAATATTCTTTTGGCGGTATTAATAACTTTAATACCATCGATATATACCCAGAATCATTGGCGTTGTAGTAAGGCGACTAACACCGCTACAACGTCAAAGCTAAAGGGTAATCTGAGGTCTCCGCTATGGCTCGCTATTATCTATCAACGATGGATGTTTTATATCGCCTGTCAATCTGGGTAGCTGGTATTGCTTTGATTATTATGGTTGCGGTTATTCCTATGGGGATATTCGCCCGATATGTACAAAATGATGGCTTATCCTGGCCAGAACCCGTGGCTATTTTATGCATGGTGACATTTACCTTTGTTGGCGCTGCCGCCAGTTACCGTTCTGGCTCACATATAGCCGTCAGTATGGTCACCGACCGGCTCTCAGAAATGGGTAAAAAAATCTGCCTTATATTGGTGGATTTGCTGATGATATTGATAAGCCTGTTTATTCTGGTTTACAGCTATATTTTGTGCAGCGAACTTTGGTCACAACCGGTGGCTGAATTCCCATTACTGACGGCTGGGCAGACCTATATTCCGCTGCCTATCGGCTCCGCTATTACCCTACTGTTTATTATCGAGCGCCTGTTCTTCGGCTCACAGACCCACCGCCCGGTAGTCATGATTGGCAACTCATAATTTGGGGAACTTTGCCTTATGGATGCATTTATTTTAGTTTTTACCCTGGCAATTTTGTTGGCTATCGGCGTTCCGGTGGCTTATGCCGTCGGCTTAAGTGCGATTGCTGGTGCATTTTGGATTGATTTACCTCTGGAAGCGGTCATGATTCAAATTACCAGCGGCGTAAATAAATTCTCATTATTGGCAATTCCGTTCTTTATTCTGGCGGGCGCCATTATGGCCGAAGGAGGGATAGCGCGGCGGCTGGTGAGTTTTGCCTATATTTTCGTTGGGTTTATCCGTGGCGGTCTGTCACTGGTCAATATTGTGGCCTCAACTTTCTTCGGTGCAATTTCAGGGTCATCAGTAGCCGACACGGCTTCTATTGGCTCAGTGATGATCCCCGAAATGGATAAGAAAGGTTATCCGCGTGATTTTGCTGCTGCCGTCACCGCCAGCGGTTCTGTTCAGGCTATATTGACGCCCCCTAGCCATAACTCGGTTATTTATTCGCTGGCAACCGGCGGTACGGTTTCTATTGCTGCACTGTTTATTGCCGGGATCCTACCGGGCCTGCTGCTCAGTTTCACCCTGATGCTAATGTGTGTCGGCTTTGCTTATAAACGAGGTTATCCCAAAGGGGAGCGAGTGCCATTCCGTCAGGCGCTGAAAATCTTCGTTGATACCTTATGGGGGTTGATGACCGTCGTCATCATTATGGGCGGGATACTTTCCGGGATATTTACTGCCACTGAATCCGCCGCAATCGCTTGTTTATGGTCGTTTTTCGTCACTATGTTTATCTATCGTGATTACAAATGGTCAGAGTTACCCAAGCTGATGTATCGCACGGTAAAAACTGTCACTATCGTGATGATTTTAATCGGTTTTGCTGCCAGCTTTGGCGCTATCATGACCTACATGCAATTACCCGAGCGTATCACTGAGTTCTTTACCTCGGTTTCTGATAATAAATACGTCATTCTGATGTGTATCAATATCATGCTGTTGCTGATTGGCACTTTGATGGATATGGCACCACTGATTTTGATATTGACGCCTGTCTTAATGCCGGTCACCCATTCATTGGGGATTGATCCGGTTCATTTCGGCATGATTATGCTGATCAATCTGGGGATTGGTCTGATAACACCACCAGTGGGATCAGTGCTGTTTGTAGCCAGTGCGGTGAGTAAACAGAAAATCGAGCAAGTGGTGAAAGCGATGCTTCCGTTCTACGGCGCGCTGTTGCTGGTGTTAATGCTGGTGACTTATATTCCGGAAATATCCCTGTGGCTACCCAGAGTCTTTGGCGTTTATACCGGCTAACAAATCAGCTCATCATCTGGCATAAATAAGTCGGGCCGCTGACTGGCCCGACGCATTATATCAAGATGGTTTTTTGAAATAATCAATCCAAATGAAGGGGAAACGTACCGTTGGGGGCCCTATTTATTTAAAATACGAGTGCGTGAGCCGCCGGAGTGCCCCAGGTACGGTCGCTCCTTCACACTCTGGTCTGAAAAAATCAATACCATAGACTCATGATTGGCCACCCCACCAACAACAGCATACTGATGTAGAACACCCCCATGATCCCACCTAAACGCCAGTAATCTTTGGATTTCACATAGCCGCAGCCATAGATAATCACACCTGGCCCGGTGGCATACGGCGTCAACACCCCCATGATCCCGATGGATAACACCAACAGCATGGATAAATGCTCCATTGGCACGCCACTCAACCCCTTGCCGACAGCTAAAATCACCGGCAGCATGGTGGCGGTATGAGCGGACAAACTCGCGAACAGGTAGTGAGAGAAATAGAACACCAGCACCAATGCCACCACCGTCATATTCGGCGAGAAGCCATCAAGGTGAGTGCTCATGGTATTGGCAAACCAATCAATAAAACCAGAGCGAGTCAGGCCATTTGCCATCACCACCAAGGTCGCCAGATTCACCAACGTATTCCAGGCGCTGGAATATTTGGTGATATCTTTCCACGCCACCACATGCAGCGCCAACATCAACGATACCGCCAGCAAACCAACGGCAGTGGCATCAATGAACTTACTGCCAAACACCCACAAACACAGACTCAGTAGCACCAAGCCAATCAGGATCATCTCTTTGCGAGTCAGGCCACCCATTTCATTCAGTGCTGTTTGTGCCCAGGTCGCCACTTCATCACTTTTGGTAACACCGGGTTTATACAGCACATAGGAGAGCCACGGCGCGACAATCAGTAAAATCAACCCAACCGGCAGGAATGCCAGGAACCACTGCATCCAGCCGATATGAACACCGGCTATTTTATTTACAAACTCAATACCCAACACGTTAGGGGCCGCGCCGGTAACAAACATGGAGGAACTGATGCTAGTACCAATCACCATCATCCACATCAGATAACCACCAATGCGCCGTGACGACGGGTCATGGGGATAGGAGTCAAACAGAGGCGGCAGGTTTTTCACCACCGGAAATACAGTGCCGCCGGTGCGGGCAGTATTCGATGGCGTAAAGGGTGCTAACAGAATATCGATAATGACGATGGCATAACCCAGGGTCAGTGTCCGCCTGCCCATGAATTTCACCATGAACAAAGCAATACGTCGGCCCAGCCCGGTAGCTTCATAACCGAGCGCAAAGATAAATGCCCCAAATACCAGCCAGACAGTGGTACTGGAAAACCCTGCCAGCCCCCATTTCAATGACTCTTTACCGCTATTGAAGCTGGCATCCGCCACTTCGGCGGCACTAAATAGCACCCAGTCAGAACTTAGCACGCAAATTGTCACCGCGATAAAACTTATCGCCGTGGCAGGAATTGGCTCTAAAATCATACCGACAATCATGGCGACAAAAATCGCAAAATAGCGCCAGGCTTGTGGTGGCATACCTTCCGGGGTTGGGATCAACAGCAGAACGGCCAGCACCACAAAAGGCGCGAGCGCTTTCCATAATTTCTCTTGCGACTTCAACATAGAGAGACTCCTATACCTGTTACTGGCCCAATAGCTGTTATTGGTTCAATAGCAACGTTATTATTTTTGTGAGGGAGATGATGGGGAAATTGCGCCAGAAACCAAGTCAGGATCAGCAGGTCAGCGCTGCCGCCAGGGCTAAGGTTGCGGGCGATACATTGGGCATCAAACATGCGCACTCGCCACAGGCTGAGAGGATCATTCATCCCTGCCGCCGAGAGTGAGGCCAAAAGTTCTGTTGCCTGTTGTTGTAACCATTGCAAACCCGCCATACCGCCACGAGAAACCACATTGGTATCGCGATTGACGGACATCAAAATCAGCAAAGTGTGCAATAAGGCATGATCAGGTTGCGCCCCGTCGGCTAATAAGCGCCGGTACGCGGGTAAAGCATGGGTTAACACCGTGGCAAAGCCGGATTCAGCCTCCCCCCGAGCGCCCGTCAGGCCATATTGATAAAACAGGCGCTGCCCGGCGGTTTGTTGTGGGTTCGATTGACGTAGTTCGCGCTCAGTCAGCCCACGGCATAAGCTGGCGGCTTCCTGACACACCGCCTCGGCGCTGATTGATTGCGCTCGCGCCTTTAATCGCCCAAGTGCGCAGCAAATCAGCCCCAGAGAAAAAACGCTGCCTTTATGGGTGTTGACGCCATTGGTCGCCTGAAACATGCTGTTTTCGCAAGCCAATCCTAACGGCCGCAAGCTGTTAAGCGCCGCCTGACCCTGCAAATGGCTGTAACGAATACCCTGTTCGATAAAACGGGGCAGCCACGGCGCAATAGCATCAGCACTGTGATAAAAATCTTGCAGCGTCATGTCCTGATGCGCGCCACAGTTCACGCAATCCACCAGGCCGGGTTTGGGTGTCAGATTGACTTCAGCTAACATCGCCCGATAAGCCAATGCGCCGAACTTTTTGCTGAAATCATCGCTTGCCCAAAAGGCAGGCGACGAAACCGCCATCTCGTCAGTGCGTTGCAGAGGTAGCATTGAGCATCAACTCCATCTGAACCAATAATTCGTCAATGGTGTGCGTCTGTGCCCGGGCGCACACATTAGCTGGACGATGGCACAGCAAGCAGCGGCGTGGCGCTAAACCCACATCACGGCGTGACAAAATTCGCCCTGAAACATCCAGCACATCGATATCCCATAACCTGCCCTGTGGGTGCTTTAGCTCCAGCAACAATGCTGCGTCTTTCACTTGCTCGGCGGGCAAATCAACCGCTATCAAGCCCTCACAGCCGGTTGGCAGCGGGAACACCTCTTGCTGTAACACCGGCCAATATTGCTGTTGGCTCAATGCGGTAATGGCCTGCCACGCCAGGGCAAACAGCTTGCGAGTCAATGGGTTATCTTTGACCGCTCCCGGAGCCACCAGTGTCAGTGAAATCAACGTAACTTGATGACGCGACAACCAGGCCAGTTGCCGGCTCTGACGCGACTCACGGCTGGTCAGCAATTCCGGCAAACTGATCGGCCGGTTAGCGGCTAATGCAGGGGAAAGTGTATTCATCGTCTACTCCTGTATCTGATGAACAACATCAATCACGGAACCATCGCGATAGCGCACCACCGCCACCACCCGATCAGTAAATTTGATCGGTTGTGGTTCACCGGTCAGAATCAGCGCGCGTTGATAGAGCCAGTCGATGGTGACTACCGGCAAACCCGCTTGCTGCAAACGTTCGGCCAGTTCTGGCCGTGCCGGATTTACCGCGATACCGTGATCGGTCACTAAAATGTCGACACTGGAACCCGGCGTGACGCAAGTGGTCACTTCCTTGACCAAGGTTGGAATACGGCCACGGACTAATGGCGCGACAATGATTGACAGTCGAGCGGCAACCGCGGTGTCGCAATGGCCGCCGGAAGCGCCACGCAGCACACCATCAGAACCGGTCAACACGTTGACATTAAAACCGGTGTCAATTTCCAGCGCACTGAGCACCACCACATCCAGCCGATCGACTGATGCCCCTTTCGAGCTAAAATTAGCGTATTGATTAGCACTGATTTCGATATGACGTGGGTTACGGGCCAGCGAAGAAGCGGCCTGCTTGTCAAAACTTTGCACATCCAGCAGCTTGGTAATCAGCCCTTTTTCGTGCAAATCCACCATGGTTGAGGTGATACCACCCAGTGCAAAAGCAGCGGTGATATTGCGGCGCAGCATTTTGTCTTCAAGAAAACGTGTTACCGCCAGCGATGCCCCGCCAGTGCCGGTCTGCAAAGAGAAACCATCGACAAAATAACCCGAACCGGCAATCACCTCAGCAGCACGGCGGGCAATAAGTAACTCGCGGGGATTGGAGGTCATTCTGGTGGTATCAGCGCCAATTTTGTCGGCATCCCCCACTTGCTCAACCTGCACAATCAAATCAACCTGATCCTGAGCAATACTCGCCGGATGATGTGGATAAGCCACCACTGCTTCCGTTAATAGCACCACACAACCGGCATATTCAGCATCAACTCGCGCATAGCCCAATGAGCCACAACAGGCAGCACCGCTAAAACCATTGGTATTACCGAATTCATCACAAGCCGGCACCCCGATAAAAGCGACATCGATGGTCAGCTCGCCGGACTCAATCAAATTAACGCGGCCGCCATGGGAATGAACCTGTACCGGTTTGGCTAATAATCCGCGCGATATCTCCTCCGCCAACGGCCCGCGCATACCCGAGGTGTAGATTTCGCTGACCACACCATTGCGGATATGCTCGACCAGTGGCGAATGGCAGTCGCTCAAAGAGCTGGAAGCCAGACGCAAATTTTTGAAGCCCATCGCGGCAATCGCATTCATCACCAGATTTAAAGTCAAATCACCGGCACGGAAAGCATGGTGGAAGGAAATGGTCATGCCATCTTGCAACCCGCTACGGCGAATCACATTTTCCAATGAATCACACATCTTGATATTGCGTGGCTTCTGCGCCTGTAAATTCGCTTTAGAGGTGTTCTGATACGGGCGATATGCCGGGCCGTTATCCTGACTGTGGCTTAAACTTTCTACTCGTTGTTGCCTATTCATCTCTTATTCCTCACGCAGGCCGCTGACCGCACGTTGCAAAACCAACCGCGCCCGTTCAATCACCGGGCTGTCCACCATCTTGCCGTTCAGAGAAACCACACCGCGCCCTTCGGCTTCTGCCGCCGCCGCCGCATCAACTACCGCCTGGGCATAGCGGACTTCTTTCTCGGTTGGCGCATAGAGGTTGTGTAACAGTTCGATTTGGCGTGGGTTTATCAATGACTTGCCATCAAAACCCAGTTGCTTGATAAGTGCGGCTTCCTGCAAAAAACCCGCTTCGTTATTAGCATCGGAATACACGGTGTCAAAAGCCTGAATCCCTACCGCACGGGCGGCCTGCAATATTGAACAGCGAGCAAACAGCAGCTCAATCCCTTCGGGTGAGCGCTCAGTGCGCAAGTTGCGGACATAATCTTCAGCTCCCAACGCAATACCCATTAAACGCGGTGATGCCTGCGCAATAGCCAGCGCTTGAGTGATACCTTGTGCTGATTCAATGGCGGCCAGCAAGCCGGTGCTACCCACTTCACGGCCACATTCCGATTCAATACGGCTGATTTCACGTGCCATATCTTCAACATCTTTCGCGTTATCGGTTTTCGGCAAACGCACGATATCCGCGCCACCACGCACCACGGCCTCTAAATCAGCCAGACCATAAGCCGAGTCCAATGCATTGACCCGAACGATAGTTTCTACATCCTGATAAAGCGGATGCTGCAAGGCGTGATAGACCAGGCGACGAGCAGCATCTTTTTCGCGCAGAATGACGGAGTCTTCCAGATCAAACATCAACGCATCGGATTGATAAATAAACGCATTACTGACCATCGCAGCATTAGCTCCGGGGACAAATAACATGCTGCGGCGCATTCTGTTTTTCATTTCAGGTTTCATCAATGCGCTCTCCATGGCAGAATTTTTTCATCACTGGCTCTCAGCAATGCGGTTTCCAGTCGTGCCTGTAAAACGCAATCCAACGCACCTTTATCGTCAATAATCAGTTGCACTCCGGTTACCCGATACTGTTCCAGCAACGCCAGTACGCTGTAGCGAATGGCGTCACCAAACTGCTTGTCTACACTGCTGTGTATTTGCAGATCTATTTCGGGTGGATTTAATGGCGCGATACGCACCATAACGTCGCTCGATTCCAACGTTCCGGCGACGGCCTCTCTGATAATTTTCATTTTTCACCTGATTAACTTGTCTTCAAATTCGTGGTTTCTGACTTAGGTATCAGTCCCTATTTTTCTTTGCGCCCGGCTTTAATCAGTTCTCTTTAATCAGTTAAAACGGGGCTGAACTCTTTGCTAATGCTGAGTTTTTCTCCGTGCTGGCCGCTTTTTGTGCACGTTGTGTCAACAATCGCTGTAGGTAATGGCAGGTAGCGGGAGGGACTAATTTACCAATGGTTTCGCTATCTCCCTGCGCCAGTAGTTTGCGTACCCAGGAGGCGGAAATAGCGGTGTTGTGATATTTAAGACGTTCAATTTCCACCAGCGAAATCGGCGGATAAGGCAATGACGGCGTCTCCAGCCAGAAGCTCATGTCGCGGTTATATTTAGCGGTCACGGTACAAAACGGCTCAGTCCCGACCAAGCGGTGCGTCACACCCAGTGCCGGAGCCAAATATTGGCGGAATATTTTTAGGTCGATTTCGGTATAGCAGTCATCGGCCACGCCTTGATCTTTAATAAAATAACAAGGGAAAGTGGCACGGGAAATCATATATTCTGAGCCGGGATGTACCGTAAGATTGGTAATATCTTGGGTGCCCTCAAGCACTAATTGCAGCCGGTCTTCATACGGAAAACGTGAATTGTCTTCTTTCACCAAAAACAGATGCAGCCAATTACACTGCGCGGCGGCCTGCCGCACTAAATATTGGTGCCCGCGAGTAAATGGGTTGGCATTCATGACGATGCTGCCAATTTTCTGCCCTGGCTGACGTAATTGACTCAATTGTTTGGCATAGCGCTGCAAACGGCAGTCGCTATTTTCCATCAACACCACAATGCCAGGGACACTCGCTATAGGATAAAAGCCACAAGCTTTAAATAAGCTCTCGTTTTTAGTTTTGGTATAAATAAATAGATGGCTGTGATGGCGTTCATAGGCCAGATTGACCAGCTCGGTGGCCAGTGTCAGCGCCAGTCCCTCACCTCTCACCTGCTCACTGATGGCCACGCATTTGATAATATTGCCCGCAATACCACCACAGGCCACCAGCTTTTCATTACGGCTTACGGTAATAAACACCTCAACAGTGGTATCTATATTCAGATCATTTGCACGCAAGAAGCGCGTTATTTCTGCAATCTGCTGATGGTCTGAACGATTAATTCGATTAAATACCGTATCCATAATTCACTCTCTGCCATAACGTTTATATAACAAATAAAGAACAAGTTGAGTTACCAACAACAAAATAAATAATAATTCTATTTTTAAATATAAATTTCACATAAAAACAACAAGATAAAATAAGTTAATTTCGGTTTGTTTTTAATTTTAATTATTCTATGGGCACATGCTAAACATAAAAATAGTGTGGTTAATTGACCTATTTCACATATAAGAGAGTAAATATAAGTTATTTAATGGTTTTAATTTTCTTAATTATTAATAACTATTTTTATTTCTCTTGGCTATTTAATTATTTCTTAAATTAACTTATGTTAACGCCAGTACATAGCCCATATGTTAAATAAGGTGAGTAATGTGTCGATCCCCGCTGCCGATGTTTCCCTATCAGGCAAATTAAAATGGCGTGGCCGAATATGGAGCCGGTTGCAAAACATGGCCTTCCCACTACGGATATTTCTGCTGCTGTTGACCGTCTCTATTCTGCTGGTCGGTGCGCTGGATCGCTTTCTCAGCCATAATTTTGAGCAATATCTACTCGATCAAGTCAGCAAAACAGCGATGAATCAGGCAAAAATTATTGCGTCGATGGATTCCGTAGTAAATGCCGTGAAGCACCGTGATAAGGCGCAACTGGCCCAAATCGTCAGCCGACTCGGGAGCACTTCCGACCTTGATTACCTCGTCATTGGTGACACTCAATCCATTCGTCTGTATCACCCTAATCCCGAGATGATTGGTCACCCAATGCAATGGACCAAACCCGGCGCACTGGAAAGGGGCGAGAGTTATATTATTTTTGGCAAAGGCTCAATGGGTGAAGCCATGCGCGCCAAAAACCCTATCCGCGATGAACAGGGAAAAATCATTGGCGTCGTCTCTCTGGGGTATCTGATCAGTAAAATAGACCACTGGCGGCTGATTTATCTGCTGCCACTAACTCACTCTTTTATCCTGGTACTCGGCGTATTATTGCTACTGTCATGGCTGTTTTCTCATCATATCCGCCGCCAGATGATGGGAATGGAACCCAAAGAAATAGCGCGAGTGTTGCGCCAACAAGAAGCATTGTTCGGTGCAGTATTTGAAGGGTTATTAGCGGTTGATCCTGAGGGTAAGATCACTGCAATCAATCAAAATGCGCGTAAAATGCTGCATATTCTTGCCACGCCACAACAACTGATTGGTCGTAAAGTCAGTGAGGTCGTCTCTCCTGACCACTTCTTCCTCGATCAAAGTGGTGAAAATCGCCAGGATGAACTCTGTACCTTTAATGGCTTAAATGCCATCGCCAATCGGGCGGGTATTTGGTCAGAGGATGGCGTGTTTCAGGGTTGGGTGGTGAGTTTTCGCAGTCAGGATGATATTCATACTCTCAGTGCTCAACTCAGCCAGATCAAGCAGTATGTCGAGAATCTACGTACGGTGCGCCATGAGCATCTGAACTGGATGTCTACCCTGAGTGGGTTGTTACAAATGAAAGAGTTTGACCGGGCGCTGGAGATGGTGAAAACCGAGTCGTCTTCCCATCAGGCGCTGATTGATATGCTGCGCACCGCATTCAATAATCGGCAGATTGCCGCATTATTATTTGGTAAATACCATCGGGCCAAAGAGTTAGGGCTGAATTTGAACTTTGTCCCCGGCTGCCAGTTAGGTCAGTTGCCTGCCAATATCGGTGAGAATGAATTGGCCGCTATCATGGGAAATCTGCTCGATAATGCCTTTGAGGCCAGCCTAAAAAACCCTGAGGGCGATAAACAAATTGAAATTTATCTGTCGGATGAAGGCGATGAGGTGATTTTAGAGGTCGCCGATCATGGCTGCGGTATTGAGCCACAGTTACAAGATAGCCTGTTCGAACGGGGTATCAGTACTAAAAATTCAGATGAACATGGTATTGGGCTGTATTTGGTGGCCACCTATGTTCAGCAAAGTGGTGGCACCATCACAATAGAAGAGAATCCGCCACGCGGCACCTTATTTACAGTCTTTATTCCGAAGACGCATTGATCTCAAAGACAGGGAGATCCCATGGAATGTCTTAATATTTTAGTGGTAGAAGATGAAACACCACTGGCAGAAATGCATGCCGAATTTATCAAACAAAGCAGCCATTGCCATGAAGTGTGGCTGGCGGGCAATTTGCAGCAAGCCCGCAGCATGGTGGCTCGCTTTCACCCTGATTTAATTCTGCTGGATAACTATCTACCCGATGGCAGTGGTTTAGAATTATTGCGTGAACTGACCTTACAAGGGTTCTCTGGCGGTATTATTTTTGTCACCGCAGCCAGCGACAGCGAAACTGTCTCCGAAGCTATCCGTTATGGGGTTTTTGATTATCTCATAAAACCAGTGGCTTACGAACGGTTGGAGCAATCCCTGGCTCGTTACAGCCATCGTCATCAAGTCTTGCAAGATGGTACCAAGGTCAATCAACGCCAGATTGATGAAATGTACAACACCTATGCTCGTGGCGAGCAAAAAGTGACATTACCGCTGGGTATCGACCAAATGACACTGGATAAAATCCAGACGTTATTCAGCGATAATGCAGATGAATACACGGCTGAAAATGTCGCGCAAATGCTTGGATTGAGCCGCACTACCGCCCGCCGTTATCTGGAATTCTGTGCTACGAATCAAGCGCTACAAGCAGAGATTATTTATGGCAAAGTGGGCCGGCCGCAGCGGATCTACCGCAGTAAAAAATTGCTATAACCATCACTGAGTTCCGCTCACACCACACTTTCGCGCTCCACACCTATCCTGTGGAGCGCTGCGCTTTTCACCGGAAACTACCTATTTCCACATCAGATTTTGCCCGCATCTGTTAAGCCTCTTACATTTTTGATAACAATTATTGCTACGCAAATGATTGATCAGCATCATGCAGTATGGGTTCCGTAATAATGAAAAATCATGATTAATGTCGCGTTGATAGATGACCATATTGTTGTCCGCTCGGGTTTTGCCCAGTTGTTATCACTGGAAAAGGATATACGTATTATTGGTGAGTATGGTTCGGCGGCAGAGGCTTGGGCCAATCTACCCAACACCGATGTACATGTTGCTGTTATGGATATTTCGATGCCGGACGAAAGTGGGCTAAGTCTGCTCAAACGCCTGCGCCAGAAAATGCCACATTTCCGCGCCATTATTTTGAGTATTTATGACACCACCGCATTTGTACAAAGTGCTATGGATGCCGGTGCCAGTGGCTACCTGACTAAGCGCTGTGGCCCGGATGAATTGGTGCAAGCCCTACGGACCGTTCATGGTGGCGGCCTCTATCTGTGCGCTGATGCGTTGCGCGCCCTGCGCCATATGCCACAGCAACCGCAACAACTGGCGATTTTGACGCCACGCGAGAAAGAGGTATTCCAGTTACTGATCAATGGGATCAGCGTCAAATCTATTGCCGAACAATTGTCACTTAGTCACAAAACCGTCCATGTTCATCGCGCCAATATTCTGGGCAAACTGAATTGCGAAACCACCGTCGAGCTGGTGCATTTTGCGCTGCAACATCAGTTGCTGGCGGGAAACTGATATGTGGCAACTGCGCTCAGTGGGGCTATCGCTGTTCCTGGCTATTTTCTTCTCACTGAGTTGGCTGGCGCTGTGGACCATCAGTTTTTATCTCAGTGATGATGGTTTACATGCGGTTCTATTACTGCCACAAGGCCTGCGGCTGGCATTAATGATATTGCTGCCGCGCCGCTACTGGTCAGTGTTGCTGCTGACCGAGTGTGTAGCCTTGTGGTGGCTGCACAGTGAACAGTTGCAGCCCATTGTGTTGATTATGTTGTCACCTTTCCTCAGTTTATTGCCCGCCGAACTGACCCAGCGTTTTTGGCACCATTACACCCTTTACTGGCAGCGGTTATTACTGTTACTCGCCGCCGTCACCGGTAACAGTGTGTTGCATGGGCTGGTACTGGGCTTCTGGCTGCCTTTGCCATTAACCCAGACACTGCTTGCTACTTTTACCGGGGGCATTCTGTTAGTGCCGTTTACTTATCTCATCTACGAATATTTAAAACAGCAGCATATCCGCAACTTGTTCTCGCAACAGATGCCAGACCCACCGCTGCGCACCTCACTGCTGATTTGGTGCTCGCTGATTTTTGCCATTGGGGTTTGTGTGCAAATAGCCATTGCTCCCAATATGGAGCGGCTATTGCTGATTTTTGTCTTTCTACCCAATGTCTTTATGGCTTATAAATTTGGCTGGCAAGGCGGGGTGTTGGCGGCAGTGTTAGGCAGTCTGATGATTACCGTGACCCGTCAGGCCAGTGGGGCATTTCATGATTTGGCCGAACTGGAGTTGTTCCTCTCCACTCAGGCACTGTTAGGGCTGACACTGGGGATTGCCATCAGCCGCCAACAGCAGTTGGCTCAACATCTGCACCGCTATCGCAATCAATTGGAGCAAGAGCTGCAAACCCGGCGTAAATTAATGAAACGGTTAGTGCGCACCGAGGAAGATGTGCGCAAAGAAATTGCCCGTGAGTTGCACGATGAAATTGGCCAGAACATCACCGCTATTCAAATTCAGGCCATGCTGGTCAACCGCAGCGCACCCTCGCCAGCGGCTCAATCTGCGGCTAATCAAATCAGTAGCTTATCGCAACGAATCCATCAAACCACCCGTCAACTGCTACGCCAATTGCGCCCGCCGGTGCTGGATGAAATGCCACTGGATCAAGCCCTACACCATTTGGCGGAAGAGTTTGCTTTCGCCGAGCAAGGGATTCATTTCCAATTGGATTATGCGCTGCCCGCGCCCCCCGGTGAGGATGTGGTGGTGTTTACGCTTTATCGATTAGTGCAAGAGTTGCTCAACAACATTAACAAACACGCTAATGCCCGCAATATTCAGGTCAGTTTGCACCTGACCGACAATATCATCACCCTGGAAGTGCGCGATGACGGCATGGGGATCCCTGTGCAACCGCAAGGCGGAGGATTGGGTCTACGCGGGATTGAAGAGCGGGTACGAGCATTGGGCGGTGACTGGCTACTGCAACGCCGTTTAGGAACCCGCGTAGTGGTTAACCTGCCAACTCATATCCGCACTAACGACTCTGTGAACCCGCCCACAGAACGGGATCAAAAAACCTCATAACTAAGCATTATTCCTAAGCATCTACAACCTTGTCTCATCTCTTTTACTTTTTCCTTCCTTACACTCAACACAATTACCGGAGGAATCCATGTCAGCAGCGCCATTGTCGTCAAAGACTTTACCCCCTGAACCTTTGACGCCGGAACAGGTGAATGCGCGTTACCGCTACTGGCGACCGCGTCTGATGGCCGCAATGGTGATGGGCTATGCCGCTTTTTATCTGACACGTAAAAGTGTCAACTACGCCATGCCAGTGATGCAACTGGAATTGGGGTTGGATAAAGGAGATATCGGTTTACTGGGCACCCTGTTCTATTTGGCCTACGGCGGCTCAAAATTTGTGTCCGGCATTGTCAGTGACCGCACCCAGGCCCGCTGGATCATGGGCATCGGTTTGATGATGACCGGGATACTGAATGTGGTGTTTACCCTGTGCCACTCCCTGCCCGCCTTGTTGGTGGTCTGGACTTTAAATGGTTTCTTTCAAGGGTGGGGATGGCCCCCCTGCGCCAAATTGCTGAGTACCTGGTACTCGCGCAACGAGCGCGGAACCTGGTGGGGATGTTGGAATACCTCCATCAGTATTGGCGGGGCGGCAGTACCGCTGTTATCGGCCTTTCTGGCCTCGCATTATGGCTGGCAAGCCGCACTGTTAGTACCTGGGGCTATTGGTATCGTGTTAGGTCTTTGGTTATGTTGGCAATTATGCGACAAGCCGCAACAGCAAGGTTTACCGACCATCGGCCAATGGCGGCGAGATCCGCAGGATCAATGGCAAGAGCAGCAAAGCCCCCCCCATGCCGATGGGGCGTATTTTTCGCGATGCCATTTTGCGTAATCGCACCATCTGGTTATTAGGGGTTTCTTATGTGCTGGTCTATCTGATCCGCATCGCCCTCAATGACTGGGGCAATATTTGGTTAGCGGAGAGTCATCGAGTCAATTTGCTCAGCGCCAATGCCACCTTATCGCTATTTGAGTTAGGCGGGTTATTTGGGGCGTTATTTGCCGGTTGGGGATCAGATTTGCTATTTCGCGGTCAGCGCGCACCGATGATTTTGTTATTCGCATTGGGGCTGTTTCTGACGATGACCGCCCTGTGGCTGGCACCGGTACATAACTATCCGCTACTGTCCGTGACATTTTTCAGTATTGGTTTTTTTGTTTTTGGGCCACAGATGCTCATTGGCCTGGCAGCCACCGAATATACCCATAAAGATGCTGCCGGTACAGTCACCGGGTTTCTTGGCTTATTTGCTTATCTCGGGGCGGCGCTGGCGGGATGGCCGCTGGCGCAAGTGTTGCAACATTATGGCTGGCAAGGTTTTTTTGCTTTGCTAACACTGGCATCGGCATGCGTTGGGTTGTTATTAATGCCGCTGTTAATGACCGGTATTAATCGATTGAAAGCAATACGTTAAGTAAAAAAGGGCGTTACGTAAAAAAGGACGTTAACAAAGTTAGTCATACCTCTACCTACAACAACAATCCTTATATGCCCCAGTAATGGGCGCATAAAGGGGATAAAAAGGATAATGTTATGAAACTCTTACCTCTCTCAGCACTGGTAGCCGCAGGCCTCGCACTGAGTGCCGTTACCACCGTCGTCCAAGCGGAAGGCCGTTTGGTTATTTATTGCAGCGCCACCAATGCCATGTGTGAAGAAGAAGCCAAAGCATTTGGCGAAAAATACGATGTCAAAACCAGCTTTATTCGCAATGGCTCCGGCAGCACACTCGCAAAAGTGGACGCAGAGAAAAAGAACCCACAGGCCGATGTCTGGTATGGCGGTACTCTGGACCCGCAATCTCAGGCCGGTGAAATGGATTTACTTTATCCTTATGCCTCACCAAATTTGGCGCAAATCATGCCGCAATTCCGTGATCCGGCCAAACGCAAAGGTAACTACTCCTCTGCGGTATATATCGGTATTTTAGGGCTGGGCGTGAATACTGACCGCCTGAAAGAGAAGGGCCTGCCAGAACCTAAATGCTGGAAAGACCTGACCAACCCTATCTACAAAGGTGAAATCCAGATTGCCGACCCGCAAAGCTCGGGTACTGCCTACACCGCGCTGGCCACTTTCTCTCAATTATGGGGTGAAGATGCTGCGTTCGATTACCTGAAAAAACTCAATGCCAACGTGTCGCAATACACCAAATCCGGCATTGCCCCGGCGCGTAACGCCGCACGCGGCGAAACTACCATTGGTATTGGTTTCCTGCACGATTACTCACTGGAAAAAGAGAAAGGCGCGCCCCTGAAACTGATTTCACCTTGCGAAGGTTCTGGCTATGAAATTGGTGGTGTCAGCATTCTGAAAGGCGCGCGTAATCTGGATAACGCCAAGTTATTCGTTGACTGGGTGCTGTCAAAAGACGCGCAAGAGTTAGCATGGCAGAAAGGTCAGTCCTATCAGATCCTAACCAATACCACTGCGGCGACCTCCCCTAACTCACTCAAACTTGATGATCTGAAACTGATTAATTACGACATGGACACTTACGGTGCTACCGAGATGCGTAAGAAGCTGATCACCAAATGGGTTAATGACGTCAAGATGGGCAAATAGCAGCCCACACAATAAGCGAACCATAAATAACTTAGCGCTTTTTCTATAACCGAAACCTTGACGTTGCAGCAAGCTAATACTGCTACAACGTCAAGGGCGAAGGTTAGATCTGGGGAACACCATGACTCACTCACATGCTCTGCGGCTCCCGCAGACACGGGATACCATTTTCTATTGGTTGGCCTTTGCCGTGGCTGCTTTTGCCTTATTACCCGCGTTCAGTCTGGATTATGGTCTGCTTGAGGCCAGCCGTTCTGAGCTACTGGCCGCCTATGGCTGGTCCAGTCTGAACATCAGCACATTATGGTTTGCCTTACCATTAGTGCTGCTTTTCCGGCCACTGTCCCCACAAGGACGCGAACACCGCACCCGACATCTGTTTGATGCCGGTTTCGCCCTATTCTGCGCTCTGTTCGTGGTCATCACTTCGGCCTGGCTGCAACGCGGGCTGGGTTTTGCCACGATTGGCTTGTTTATTGCCCTGGGAGCCGTCATCACACTGGCGCTCGCTCGCCTGGAATGGCTGGGAGGCGATCGTTTTGTCCTCGGTTCGCTAGTCACCATTATTGCCCTGATCACCGTGTTTATCCTGTTTCCCAGTATCGCTATTTTCATTCCCATCTTTACGGATGAAAGTGGGGCTTTTGCGCCCTGGCAATTTATGGCGATCCTTGGGCAGGCTCATATCCTGCAAGTTATCTGGAATTCATTTGTGCTATCGGTGGCGGTCGGTATCGGTTGTACCTTCTTTGGCATGGTGTTAGCCATATACACCACGCGAATTGCTAAACGCTCCGCATTGCTGGGGCGAATTTTCTCGATTTTGCCGATTGTCACCCCGCCTTTTGTGGTTGGCTTGGGTGTCACCTTGATGATGGGCCGCTCCGGTTACGTGACCGAATTAATGGTCACCTGGTTCGGGCTGACAAATACTAACTGGCTTTATGGTTTTACCGGTATCTGGTTGGCGCAAGTACTGGCCTTTACGCCGATGTCATTTATGATCCTCGATGGCGCGATAAAAACGATTCACCCGTCGCTGGAAGAAGCCTCTTATACCTTGCGGGCCAGCCGTTGGCAGACCTTTATGCAGGTATTTCTGCCGCTATTGAAACCGGCTCTGGCGAACTCATTCTTAATTGTCATCGTGCAATCACTGGCTGATTTCAGTAACCCACTGGTATTAGGCGGGAACTTTGACGTGCTCGCCACGCAAATCTACTTCTATATTACCGGCGCACAACTTGACTATCCGGCAGCGTCGACACTGGGTGTCATCCTGCTGATGTTCTCGCTGTTTATCTTCTGTATTCAGTATATGTGGATAGGCAAACGCTCCTACGTCACCATCTCCGGTAAATCTTCGCGCGGTGATGTTCAACCCTTGCCGGTCTCATTAGTCTGGGGCACAACAGCCATGCTGTATGTGTGGATTACCTTTAACGTATTGCTGTACGGCAGCATTTTCTATGGCAGTTTCACTGTCAACTGGGGAGTCGATTACACCCTGACGCTAAATAACTTCAACCAGTTATTTGGGCAAGGTTTCAGTGATGGCGCATGGCCTTCGCTGCTCGATACGCTGTTATACGCCGGTATTGCCGCCCCTATCA
Organism: Yersinia enterocolitica subsp. enterocolitica; assembly: GCF_901472495.1. Lineage (NCBI taxonomy): Bacteria > Pseudomonadati > Pseudomonadota > Gammaproteobacteria > Enterobacterales > Yersiniaceae > Yersinia > Yersinia enterocolitica. The sequence continues at coordinate 483,207 of NZ_LR590469.1, read as the reverse complement.
CCGCCGCCTTTGGTCTGCTGATTGCCTATATCGTGGTACGTCAGCAATTCCGTGGCAAAAAAACCATCGAATTCAGCACCATGCTCTGTTTCGCCGTACCCGGAACCGTGGCGGGCGTCTCCTATATTCTGGCCTTTAACAGTGCGCCGGTGTACCTGACCGGTACGGCAGCTATCGTCATTATTTCAATGGTGATGCGCAATGTGCCCGTCGGGATACGCGCTGGGATTGCTGGTCTGGGCCAACTTGATAAATCGCTGGATGAGGCCTCACTCAGCTTGCGGGCCGGTTCGCTACGTACCGTGATTTACATTTTGCTGCCATTACTGCGCCCGGCAATTCTATCAGCACTGATTTATAGTTTTGTGCGGGCGATGACCACTGTCAGTGCCATTGTTTTCCTGGTAACGCCGGACACCCGAGTCGCCACCTCTTACATCCTTAACCGGGTAGAAGATGGCGAATACGGTATCGCGATTGCCTATGGCTCCATCCTGATTGTGGTGATGCTTGCCATCATCTTCCTGTTTGATTACCTGGTTGGCGAAGCGCGTATTGCCCGCTCGAAAGCCAGTAATGCTGAATAACGGCGCACTGATAAGGCTTAACATAATGACTAACGAAAGCTATGAATCTGATAAAAATCATGAGTCTGATAAAAAGCATTTTGTCGAACTCAAACATGTCACCAAGCGTTTTGGCACTAATACCGTTATTGATGATTTAAATCTGGCTATCCCCAAAGGCGAAATGGTCACGCTGCTGGGGCCATCTGGCTGTGGTAAAACCACTGTCTTACGGCTGGTCGCTGGGCTGGAAAAACCCACTGGCGGGCAAATTTTTATCGATGGTGAAGATGTCACGGACAGATCTATCCAGCAGCGAGATATCTGTATGGTGTTTCAGTCCTATGCCCTGTTCCCGCATATGTCACTGGGCGAGAACATTGGTTATGGCTTGAAAATGCTAGGGCGGCCGAAAGATGAAATTCGCGAGCGGGTGAAAGAAGCACTGGCGTTGGTGGATTTAGACGGGTTTGCTGATCGTTTTGTCGATCAGATTTCTGGTGGGCAACAGCAACGAGTGGCACTGGCTCGGGCCCTTATCCTAAAACCTAAAGTGCTATTGTTTGATGAGCCGCTCAGTAACCTGGATGCCAACCTACGCCGCAGTATGCGTGATAAAATTCGTGAATTGCAGCAGCAGTTTAATATTACTTCGTTGTATGTTACGCACGACCAAAGCGAGGCTTTTGCCGTCTCTGATACCGTTTTGGTGATGAATAAAGGCAAAATCATGCAAATCGGTGCGCCACAGAAGTTATACCGCCACCCTGCTTCTCACTTTATGGCCAGTTTTATGGGTGATGCCAACGTATTCCCTGCACGAATCAACAGTGATAGCGTTGAAATTTTTGGTTATCACATTCCGCGCCCACAAGGATTTGCTGATGGATATCAGCAAGCTACGGTCGGTGTAAGGCCAGAAGCCATTACGTTAAGCCAGCAAGGTGATCCCAGCCAGCGCTGCACTATCAATAAAGTGGCTTATATGGGGCCGCAATATGAAGTATTAGTCGATTGGCAGGGTCAATCATTGCTATTACAAGTCAACGCGACGCAATTGCAACCCGCTCCTGGCGATAGCTATTATCTGCAAATTCACCCGTATGGCATGTTTGTCCTAACGGATGCGCCGCAGTAAGCGCCCTGGCGGGCAGAGAACCAACACCGCTGCCCGCCATTTTTCCGGCTATCAGACCCTTTTTACGGGTAAATGTTGAACGAAAAGCCAAAAATCTCAACAAGTTGCACAAACTGTAAGCAAACGATCTACTTTTGCTGTTTCCCCCTTTGACATGTTCCTCATACCCCGCTATTATTCGCCCCGTTCACACGATTCCTCTGTAGTTCAGTCGGTAGAACGGCGGACTGTTAATCCGTATGTCACTGGTTCGAGTCCAGTCAGAGGAGCCATATTAGAGAAGCCCGCTTAGGAAACTAGGCGGGCTTTTTGCTTTTGTTTTGCTACGACTTTTGCTATCACCTTTACCGTGATTGCAAGATCCTTAAAGCATCATTATTCATTTTTCCCATTTTGACGAGGCATTATCAGATCAGAGGCTATCTCTCTGATATTTATGCTGGAATAAATTAGGCAATGCACCCCGGAACTTTCCTACGTAAGGCGTCGAAAAATCTTATATATTTACATTTAGAGTGATAACTTTACTATTTCTTATGTTTTTTACTGAGTCAACCAATTGCATTTCAATAAAAAAAATCCTAATTCGTTTATAATCAATTCTCTAAACAGAAGAATGTCTATAGGATGAATTGGACTACACAACAAGGCGATCAGTAAGAATCTTTTCTTGATAATCTATAATTAGAGATTAAAATCACCGAAATAGTACCTTACATAATTATTACTTTGGGCATCGGCAGCAGCAGTTCTTGTTTATCTCGTCTTGGGTAATCATTTGAAGTCGATCGGTGCGAGCGAGGAGCAGTGAATTAACTCTGCGAATCCCAAGATATAACGGTTTACGGAGATAACATGACTAAATCAGTGATGATAGTTGATGACCACCCGGCAATTCGTGTTGCCATTCGTGCATTGCTTTCACAAAGCAACGAATTTTCAACTATTTACGAATCAGTTGATGGCAGTGAAGCCCTGGAAACATTAAAAAATAATACGGTTGACCTGGTTATTATCGATATTGAACTGCCAAACTTTGATGGTTTTTCATTGCTGAAAAAACTGCAACAACGTGGTTTTAGCGGTAAATCGTTATTTTTGTCAGCTAAGAATGAGCAGGTTTTTGCTGTGCGAGCATTACAGGCTGGAGCCAACGGTTTCATTAGTAAAAATAAAGATATTAGCGAAATTCTATTTGCCGCACAGAACGTATTACGCGGGTATTCTTTCTTTCCATCTGAAACCTTGACCCAATTAGCCGGGCAGCCTTCAAGCCATGATCCCGTCAATCGGGCTCGTTTGTTGTCAGAGCGAGAAATTAATGTTTTACGTTATCTGGTCAATGGTTTGTCAAATAAACAAATTGCCGACGAGATGTTTATCAGCAACAAAACTGTCAGTACCTATAAAACGCGCATCCTGACTAAATTAGGACTGAGTTCTGTAATTGAACTGGCAGATTATGCGCATACCCATAATTTGGTCTAGTTCAGCCAGGTCTGATTTACCGCGTACTGTATTATCTCTACGTCGTTGGTTTCCTTTACGCATTTTACTGTGTTGCCTGGTGTTACTGAGCGGGCAACTTCATGCTGCCCTGATGACCAGTCGTCAGGGGTGTGATACCGGTCAGCCGTTGACCATACACAGTATTGCAAACAGTTACAGTGAAGACTTATTACTCCCTCCAGCGACTGATGCCCGCCAATCAAGCCGGCGTACGGTAAAAGTGGGCGTGGTTATTGATGCCAATACCCCGTTTGTTGTTAACCGCGATGATACTTCCATCGAAGGTATTGTCGCGGATTATCTAAAAATCATCAGTGACGCCAGCCAACTCTCTTTCCAGATGATTGGTTATTGCGATTACGGCTTAGTACTGAATGCACTAGAAAATGGTCAGGTCGATTTAATGGCAGGCACCCCGATGCCCGCTCAGCCAGGACTTATTGCTTCCCATGCCTTCTTCACTAACCGGCATGTTGAGGTTCGTAGTAAGAACTGGGATCCCACCAAACGCACCCATCCGGAAACAGTGGCTATCGTCAATAACGAACCGCTTTCACCGGAGTTTTTGTTCAATTATCATGCTGATAAAATCGTCGCCTATCCTAACCAGCTACAAGGGTTACTGGCCGTTGCCTATGGTAATGCCGATGTGTTTGTCGCTAATGCCACATCTGCTAACTATTTGATTGACCAATTACAGCTGCTGACACTGCAAATTCGTAACTTTGCCCCTTATCACCCAGCCCCTTACACCTTTCTGGCGCTGGAAAAAAATCAAAAACTGATTGATTACATTAATCAGATTCTGGAATTACTGCCCAGCCGTGCCACAGGTGATATTCAACAACGTTGGTTTGGCAGCAAACACCATTATAATATTGATGCTAAATTACTTCTTACAGAACAAGAGCTTAATTGGATTCAGCATCATCCAGAGGTGACCTATGTTGCGCCACTGGATTTAGCTCCATTAATCTTCCGTGATCGTCAAACCGGTGAGATGGCCGGTTTCTCTGTTGATCTCATCGACATTATTTCACGCCGAACTGGCATTAAATTTAAGCCAATTTATGTGAAGGATACCGGTGAAGGCCTGCGTGATTTTGCTGCCGGAAAGATAGATATGCTGCCGATTGTTGCGGTACGCAATGGCCAATATGGTAATAACCTATACTCCTCGCCCGTCGCACAATCGTTGTGGGGTATTTTGACGCGAGAAGATCGTAACGATATCAACAACGTCGCGGATCTGGCGGGAAAACGCGTCGGGATACAAGCGGGCAGCACTTCCGGTGGCGTGATTAACAACACTCTTTTGGCACAAAAAATCACCTTTGTTGAAGCCCCCGATACCATGACGTTGGTGCGCATGTTACAACAAGGGAAAGTCGATGCGATTATCAAAAATATGATGACCGCTAACTATCTGTCAGCACAAAATTTTACCCCCAATATTAAAACGGTTGCGGTCACCGGCGAAGAGCCGCTGATGATGGCATTTGCTATCAGCCCGAAGCTTCCTGAATTAAAAGCCATCGTTGATAAAGTCATTGAATCTATCCCACCGGAAGAACTGGACAATATCATCAGCGAATGGAGCACGTTTAAACCTAAACCCGTCAGCTTTGATGAAAGTCTACAAGACAACGAATGGCTGATGTTAACGCTGAAAATCAGTTCAGGCCTGCTATTAGTGTTCGGTTTATATCTGGGTTATTTGGTATTCAATAAACGCCGTCAGGCTGCGTTGTTACATGCTCGTTTGCTACAACAAGAGTCGATTATTAATGCTCTACCATTCGCGGTATTTATTCGCACTGCTGCTGGAGAATTGGCCGTTTATAACAGCCACTTTGCTGAGGCGCATCAGGATAAGCTAAACGACCTGCTCAATCACAATAATGAGCCAGCCAATTGGCCAATGACCAGCCCGTTGGATCGCGAAATAGATAAATATTGCCGCCAGGTGTTAACCCACCGAAAACCGCAAATGGTTGATCTCTCGCTTGAGATCAACGGTGAGTTGCGTGATATCTTTCTGTGGATTATTCCGCTGGATAATGCTGAGCGCAGTCTGCTCGGTGGCTGGCTGGATATCAGCCAGCGCAAAACGGTTGAACGGCAACTGGAAGCCGCCCGCGTCGAAGCCGAAAGTGCTAACCGCACCAAGAGTACCTTCCTGGCGACCATTAGCCATGAGCTGCGCACCCCCATGTACGCCATTATGGGATTGCTGGAACTGGAGATACGCAGTAAGCAGCCGGTAGATAAAAATACATTGGTCACAGTTTCCAAGTCCGCTCAATCTCTGATGCTGTTACTTGATGACATCATCGACTCTGCCAAAATCGAAGCCGGGCAACTGAGTGTCCACCCCGCCGTTGTCGATTTCCGTCAAGAAATAGAGCGAATGTTTACGATTTATCAACCTATCGCCGATGAACGTAATCTGCGGTTCTCTGGTTGGGTGGATAATCAAATCCCTGATTTAGTCATGGTAGATATGCTGCGGGTACGGCAAGTCATGGGTAATCTATTGGGCAACGCGCTGAAGTTTACCGAACAAGGTAGCGTGTCAGTGGATATCACCTGGGAAGCTATTGACGACAAACATGGGGTAATGAATATTGATATTACCGACACCGGTATTGGCATTTCGCCTGCGGCGCAAGCCACATTATTCCAGCCATTCAGCCAGGCCAACGAGGGGAAATCACCGCGTTTCGGGGGTTCCGGTTTGGGGTTATGGATCTGCCATCAGCTGATTCATAAAATGGGTGGGGAAATTACCTTAGAAAGCCAGCTCGGCAAAGGTACCAGCCTGTTTATTACATTGCCGCTGGAAGTTGCCAGTGCCGATGATTTACCGCAGGAATCAGCCATTGCCGTCGCAGATGAAGCGCAACTGAATCAGTTGAAAAATTTGCGCATTCTGGTGGTAGATGATTTACCGGCTAACCGTCAGTTACTTCAACAACAGTTAGCCTTTATCGGTATCGAGCAAGTGATGAGTGCCGAGAATGGCGCTGAAGCCTGGCAGATATTGCAGCATTATAGTTTTGATGCCGTCATCACCGACTACAATATGCCGTTGATGAATGGCTATGAACTGGCGGCCCATATCCGTAATAGTGCCACGATGAAAGAGTTGGTCATCATTGGTTGCACCGCAGATGCGCGAGAAGAGAGTACCACCCGTTGCCGTGACGCCGGTATGAATGACTGTATGATTAAACCTGTCACTATCGATACACTGCGCACCACCCTGCTGCGTCAGGAAATTATTAGCAGTGATGCGAGTATGCCCTCTCCCCCGGCTATTGATGATGCCGCAGCACAAAATAACGTCCCGAATTTTATTAGCAATGAATCAGCGACTCCTCTTGTTGCAGCGCAGAATAAGCTAAAAAGCCTCTCGGGAGGCAATACAGATGTGGGGTTGCAGCTATTGCAATCATTGCTCGAGAGTAATGAGCAAGATACTGCGGTGTTAACACAGCTCTACTCACGCTTCACCGTCGATGATGATAGCGCTATGCCTGCTGAAGTTTATAAAGAAATGGCCAGTCTGGTTCATCGAATTAAGGGCGGCGTACAATTGATTGATGCTCTACCTCTGGTGGACAGCTGTATTAAACTCGAATCCCTACTGCAAACACAGGATAAATATGCCGTTATTAACTATGGCGTTGACTACCTGGCACTATTAACTAAGACGAACCAATTATTAGTGGAATTAATAGCCTCATACGCTGAAATAGGCAGTTCGTCGCCATAGAATAGGGATTAAATTAATGTTTTCATTGAAACTCGTCAGCCGTTTTGATGCGTTTTTTTATGAGCTAATTATTCATACTTTATAGCAGAAGTCTCATCACACTCCCCAAATAATACATAACCCATTGTAATAAAAATGCTTTATAATTACTGGCAATTTAAAAAGGACAAGTTCCTACAGTTTTTGTAGGAAATTTCATATACAAAACAAAGACGCCTCTCATTTTGTCCTCCCTGTTTTCCCCTTACACTATCACCGGTCGCGAAACCAGATAGCCAATATAAATAACGGAAGATCATATTCAGCTAAATAATCGCTTATTTTGTTGAATGCTGAAGACCCCCGTTAATGAAAATATAAATTTAAGTGGGAATGACATGGGAAAAACACTAATGACGTTGGCGCTATTGACCCTACCGGGTATCGCGTTGGCGGCGACTTCAAATAACACAATCAAATTTCAGGGGGAAGTTGCTGAACAGACTTGCATGGTTGATATCAATGGCACAGCCAACACACCTGTGGTTCTGTTACCCACCGTCTCGACCAGTAACTTGAATCAAGTCAATGCTGTCGCGGGTAAAACCAATTTCACCATCAATCTCACTGGCTGCAATATCGCCATTCAAGACACCAAAATCAGCTCTGTTTTTCAGGGAATGAACGTCACATCTGCCGGTAATCTGGGTAATGTAGGAACAGCACAAAATGTTGCTATTCAGTTACTTGATGCGAATGGCGCTCCTATTCGTATGTCTGGTGGCAGCGTTTCCGTACCTGGAATTACGCTGGTCGCTGGTTCGACATCAGCATCACAGGATTTGGCTGCCCAATATATTACAGAAGAAGGTCGCGCCACCGCAGGGAGCGTTATTGCTTCCGCGCAATATGCGATCACCTATCCCTAACTATTCGTGAAATCCGAGCTGTTTCATGAATATGTTGGCCAACCGGTAACGGAGCCACTGCAAACCAGCAAAACCAAGGACAAGTAAGCGCCATGACACTGACTGCCCACAACATTATCGCCTGCACATTATTACTGCTTAGCGGCGTACCCTTATGGACGCAAGCCAGTGTTGTCATGACAGGGACTCGTATTATTTATCCTGAAGGTACTCGGGAGAAGGTGCTACAGCTCAGTAATAAAGATGACCACCCTAATTTGGTCCAATTATGGATGGATGATGGCAATAATCAGTCTTCGCCATCAAAAAGTGATGTCCCTTTCACATTGACTCCCCAAATATTCCGGATGGAAGCTAAAAGTGGACAAGTGGTTCGCCTGTCCTATATTGAGCGCAATTTACCCAAAGATCGTGAATCCGTTTTCTATCTGAATTTTTTACAAATTCCCGCCTTAAAAAAAGCCGATACACAGCCTGAAAACAAACTGGTTTTAATCGTTAATAATCGACTGAAAGTCTTTTATCGCCCTGCTGCATTAAAAGAAAACGTCGATACCTTGGGTGCGAAGGTCCGCGTCACGCTGGAGAGCAGCAATGGTGACAAAATCAAGATACACAATCCTACGGCTTATTACATAAGCCTGCGTGATGCCAAACTAGTCAGTGACGGGAAAACCATCTCATTTGCCACCAGCGAGATGTTTGCCCCCAACTCAACCACTGATTTGGCTTTACCCGCTGGGGTTAAAGCCAAAAAAGGCGAGCTGCTCACGTTGAACGTGGTCAATGATTACGGCACTAACATCCCTTGCGATTACTATTTGTAATGTTGTCGTGATGAGAATCGTGAATGTGCCGGGCTACAGGGAAAAAACGTGAGGTTTGCTCCCTGGTTATCCTACCTGCTAACACAGGGTCTGTTGGTCAGTCACTCTGTGTCAGCGGCAGATGAGAGTAAGCAAGACGAATATGTGTTTGAGGATGCGTTATTGCGCGGTTCATCACTCGGCTTAGGTGCCATCTCCCGCTTTAATAAGAAAGACAGTTATGAAGCAGGCAAATACCAAGTTGATCTCTATATGAACAACAAGTTTGTCGATCGTATCGAACTGATATTTATAACCAAAGATGATGCTGTTGTTCCCTGCTTATCAGCGTCACAACTGCTGCAAGCTGGCGTAAATGACAGTGTGCTGAAAAATGCCAATCAGGAAGATGACTGTCTGGATTTCAAAACCCTGCTACCTGCCAGTGACTATCGCTTCGATTATGCCAAATTGCGTTTTGATTTATCGATTCCACAACTGTATGTGAAGAATGTTCCGCGTGGCTATGTTGACCCTCGCAATCTCACGGCGGGAGAAACCATTGGTTTTAGTAATTACAATTTAAACCAATATCATGTGGGTTATAACAAAGATGGGATTAAGCGCAGCACCGACTCGACTTATCTCAGCCTAAATAATGGTATCAATGCCGGGATGTGGCGTTTTCGTCAACAAGGCTCTTTGCGCTATGACCCAACCCGAGGGGCGAACTGGACATCTAACCGTTTATACAGCCAACGTGCCCTACCCAGTATTGGCAGTGAAGTTACTGTGGGTGAGACATTCAGTTCCGGCCAGTTTTTCTCCAGTCTGGGATTTAGCGGTATTGCGCTGAGCACCGATGACCGCATGTTGCCGGAGTCACAACGTGGTTATGCTCCTGTTATCCGGGGGATTGCCAGAACTAATGCTAAGGTCACGGTATATCAGAATAATCGGCCAATTTATCAAAGCACCGTTTCGCCAGGAGCATTTGAATTCAATGACTTAACCGCAACAAACTTTGGCGGTGACTTAACTGTTGAAATTCAAGAGGCCGATGGCACTCTCAGCACCTTCCAAGTGCCGTTCTCCTCGGTGCCTGAATCATTACGCCCCGGTTATTCACGCTATAGCTTCGCCGCAGGCCAGGTCCGTGATTTGAGCAGTCAAGAAATGTTCGGTGAGCTGACCTATCAGCAGGGGGTGAGTAACGCTATTACGGCCAATAGCGGGATGCGGTTGGCCTCGGGATATCAGGCGGTGATGCTGGGTGGCGTTTTTACCCACTATATAGGTGCCTTGGGGCTTGATGCCACCTATTCCCATGCCAGCCTTCCGAGCGATACCCACTCATCAGAGAACAAGTCGCAGAATGGCTGGATGGCACGGGCTTCTTTCAGTCGTACCTTTGAAACCACTAACACCACGTTATCGGTGGCGGGCTACCGTTATTCAACGGAAGGTTACCGTGATTTAAGTGATGTATTGGGTATACGGGCGGCCAGTAACGGTAAAGTATGGAGCTCAGGGACTTACCAACAGCGTAGCCGGGCTGAAATCTCCCTTAATCAGAATCTTAACAGTTACGGTTCACTGTATTTGACGGCATCCTCACAGGATTACCGCAATTCACGCGAGCGGGATACCCAGTTGCAATTGGGTTATGCCAATACGCTATGGCGTAATACCAGTTTTAACCTTGCTATTTCAAAACAAAAAACCGGTAGGGGTACCAACGAAACTTACTTTGTCGACCCCGGCAGCGGTATGCCGGCGGCGAACGGGGCGAACTTTCTCGCTACCAATGAAACCGTGGTGCAAATGTCCGTTTCATTCCCATTAGGTGGCAACCCTCAGGCCCCCTATGTCTCTGCCGGTGCTGTTAATAGCCGAATCAGTGGTGCCAGCTATCAGACTTCACTGGCCGGTGTGATGGGCGACGATCAGTCAGCCAGTTACAGCATGGACTTCGCCCGTAGTGAGCAATCCAAAGAAAATACCTTTAGTGGCAGCCTGCAAAAACGGCTACCGGTCACCAGCCTGAGTAGCAGTGCTTCACTTAGCCCTGGTTACTGGCAAAGTTCAGCGAGCACCCGTGGGGCCATTGCTTTCCACCGCGGAGGGGTCACGCTGGGGCCGTATCTGAGCGATACCTTTGCGCTGATTGAGGCAAAAGGGGCCAGTGGGGCCAAAGTCATGTATGGGCAAGGGGCAAAAATCGACGGCTTCGGCTATGCCTTGGTTCCGACCCTGACGCCATATCGCTACAACACCATCACCCTCGATCCTGATGGTATGGATTTCAATACTGAACTTCAGGATGGGGAGCGCCAAATTGCCCCTTATGCCGGTTCAGCAGTCAAAGTCCGTTTTCGCACCCTCAGCGGATACCCTCTCTTAATCTCGGTCAAACTTGCTGATGGCAGCCAAGTGCCGATGGGGGCGGTGGTTTACACCACAAGTGGCCCAGCCAACAACCAGGACGATAATAACCGTCAAGATAGGGAAGTTGGCATGGTTGGGCAAGCCAGTCAGGCATATTTGCGAGCTGAACAGGCCCGTGGAACGCTGCTGCTGGTATGGGGCGATACCGATAATGAGCGCTGCCAGCTAGATTACGATCTAGGCACGCCCAATAAAGATAAACAGCTGTATAAACTCGATGCCTTGTGTGTCGTTACCCAGCATTGAATCAGAGAAACAGTATGAATCCTATAACACGCCTTGCAACCTGCCATTATCAAGGCAACCCTCTTTTCTCACATCGTTGGCGATGGTTTCTTTCACTCGTATTATTGAGTCTCGCCTCTCCCGGCTATGCCCAATGTGTTTGGAAAGGCGCGAATATCGGTGGTGATAACTACGGTGCTTCATTGCAACTAGGCAATGTCAATATCACTAGTAATTACATTCAGCCCATCGATTCCATTCTGGCCTCCAGCATTATCAGCCTGATCCCTGCCCGCTTCTGGTCAGATCCCGAGGCTGTCATCTATGAGTGTGATGTCGCCGATAAAGACAGCCTATTTGAAGTCTTTGCGACTAACGGCGACAGTAATGTCGGCGGTTATACCAATATGGGCGACAACTATTTTCAGACCTTTTTCCCTTATACCGCGTTAAAACTTATTCATGTCGATAGCGGTATTGAGTTCACCCGAATCTGGCAACAGGTTCCGTTGAAGAAATACGATGTGGTCGGTAATAAAATTCAGATTAAAGGCAAGCACTTCAGCCAAATCCGCGCCGAACTGAAAAAGGTCGGTACGGTGGATCGCACTCCCGGCCCTTCCAGTTGGGGCTGCCCGGGGCCTGCGGCAGAGAGTTATTCCGGCAGTTATACCTGCAATCAACCTAATGGATATGTGGTGTTCAAAGGCCCTGGGATGCCAGTACCAGAAACAGGATATGATTCAGCGACCAATTATCAGACATGGGGAACAGGCCGCTATATGGCGTTTGGTATGAATACCTCACCGGTATCCATCCTGACGCGCAAAAACACCTGCGTCGTGCGCAACGTAACGCCTTATGTGGTTTTCCCCATTATCACTGTAAATGAACTCAATGATAATCAGACACGTAGCGCGGATATCACCGTTGATATTGAGTGCCAATCTGGCACCGAGTCAGGTATTAATAGTGGACAAACCGCGCTCGGTATCCAGACATCATTACCCGGGTATCTGATTGCCCAAGGTTTAGGATTGGTCAATTCTGCGGGCGGTGTCAGTTACCTGCTTTCCGATCACTATGGCACAGACAAACGTATTGCCACAGGCGTGGGGATCAGTCTCAGTGACAGCAGCGGCAGAGCAATGAATTTTGTTGGCTGGGGGGGATGTGTCAGCAACTGTATTTCCACTACCAGTGCAGGTTGGTATCCGGTTCTCACCGGGGCTAATGCTAATGGCAGTAATGCTGCGGGTTTCAACAACTATTCGCACCACTTCACTGCCACATTAAAAAAACTACCGAATGGCACACCAACAGCCGGTAAAATTGATGCTACAGCCTATGTTTTGGTTAAAATACAATGAGATACCTCTACCTGTTTTTATTGATGTTTAACATCAATCAAGCTGCTCACGCGGGCCTTGTTGCCAGTTCAACCCGGATGATTTATCAACCCGAGTCACGCGAGCGTACATTGATGCTGGCGAATACCAATGATTACCCAGTGGTCGTACAGACTTGGGTTGACAATGGCGACGTAGATAGCACACCGGACCAGGCGGAAGCGCCGTTTATGGTGTTACCGGCAGTTTTTAAAATGCAGTCTGGTAGCGCACAAGCGCTGCGTATTATTAATAAAGGTGACAATCTGCCCACCGACCGAGAGTCAGTTTATTGGCTTAATCTCTATGAAATTCCACCTAAAACACGGCGCAACACCGATGCTCATGCTCAAGTCGCGATGGCAATGAACACACAGATGAAAATCTTTTATCGACCCAATGGATTAGTACCTAAACCGGATGAAGCGATGAAAAAAGTCAGTTTTAGCCTGCAAAAACAAAATAAAGAATACGTCCTCACCGTTGATAATCCTACGCCATATCATGTTTCATTCGGTCAGATGCAGCTCAACAGCGCACAACAAAACCATACCATCGCGCAACAGATGAACATGATGATCACCCCGTTTGCTCTGCGACAGTATCAATTTGAACATCCCCCTACCTCGCTCAACGGAAAACTGACCTTGGAGTATGTTTATTTTGATGATGCCGGTAATCAAGTAAAAAACAGCCAGTTAGTTAAAGTGACACCGTAACATGTCATGATAAATCTGAATAAAAATCAGATAAAAATAGCGGAAAAGCAGACAAGTTTGCTGAAAAACAAGCCAATAAGCTCATTCTCTCAGCAAACGCGCATTTTTAGTGTTTTTCTACTTTGACAAACGCCACCACCCTCGCTATTATTCGCCTCGTTCACACGATTCCTCTGTAGTTCAGTCGGTAGAACGGCGGACTGTTAATCCGTATGTCACTGGTTCAAGTCCAGTCAGAGGAGCCAAATTAGAGAAGCCCGCTTAGGAAACTAGGCGGGCTTTTTGCTTTTGTTTTTTTGATAAATGGTTAAGAGCAGACTTAGTGGCATGTTAAGTTCGGTTACCATTAACGACTTTAACCCGGCCCGTCACTCCCTGCAGCCAACAGTGGCACCACTACGTCGCTGATCGGCGTAGGAATATCCTGTAAACGGCCATAACGCTGTATCACGCCGTTACGGATATCCCACTCCAGTGGGCGGTTGGCCTGACGGTCGGCGAGAATGGAAGTGCCTAGATCCGCAGGGGCATGATGAAAGCCGTCAACGATCTCCTGTGGAACGTTATCGCTCAATACGGCACCTTCCGCTCGCGCTACCGTCAGACACTCGCGCAGATATGCCAGTGCCAATTCAGTGATATCCACGCGTGAGAACATCCCGGCACGACGATTAGCCAGTACCATCAGACCTGCGACCGCATTCTGCAACAATTTTCGCCAGGCGATGGAGAGAAAATCAGCTGACAGCTCAACTGCGCAGCTGGTGCCGCTGAGCACATCAGCTACCCGTTTTGCCTGCGGCACATCCGGTAGTGTCAGGCGAGGCTTAGCGCGCAGCCAGACTGAAGCATCCGGCTCGCGCTGTGCCGGAAACCACACGACCGAAGGCAGTACCTTTGCACCCTTGACTAAGGGTTCCAACCGCACTTGCTGTTCGACGCCATTTTGCAGCGCACATACTACCGTGTTTTCATCGCACAGCGCGGCCAGCCAGTTAGCGCTGTCAGCGATCTGGGTGGTTTTCACTGCCAGAAACACCACGTCGAACGGTTGGCTGATAGCCGCCGGATGACTCAATACCGGACCCGGCACTACAATTTCACCGTCATCGTGACGCAGAATCAACTGCGGATGCGCGGTGCGCCCACAAAGGACTGGCGTGCGGCCAACTTCATGCAGTACAGCGGCGATGGTGGTACCGATAGCCCCCGGACCAATAAGAGCAATCGTAGGATGATCAGACATTTCGCATTCTCCTGGTTTGATTAACCCATCATCAGTGCGCCGGTGACAATTACCGTGCACGCCGCATTTTTCTCAACGGGAATGTTTCGCCGAGAAACAGATATATTAAGATGACGGATAGCGGTATTGCCCTTACAACTGTAGGCATAGCCATTCATCATTCCACGATTGTATCGCCAGCTATTCACAAGGTAAGTCACACAAAGGCTCAGGGGAACCTGAGCGGGCTTTTTACTTCTGCTGCGGAAAAAGTATCGTGAATACCCTTCCGCTCACATATTTATATGAATGACTCGTTAATCAAATACTCCGTAAGTGGAGCTCAGCAGGGTAATCTATATTCTATAACACCAGGTTTCTCTGCTATCCAGTCATAAAGTCGCTGCGCTGTTAGGTTTTTTTCCTGTGTGTGCCAGTATAATCTTCCACATTGGCGCTCACTGGCCTTTTGTTTAACATGCTCAATAAGATGTTTTCCTATATTTTGACTCCGGCTGTCTTCGGCAACAAACAGGTCTTCTAAATAACAGAAATCATTTACAGACCATGTTGAACCATGAAAAACATAGTGCACGAACCCAAGAATTGTCTGCCCTTTTTTTGCGACTGCGCAATGCATGTCTTTATCCACATCTAAAAAACGCTTCCATGTCTCAATTGTAGTCTCTTCAGGCAACTGAACTTCATAGAATTGCTGATAGTTTAGCCAGTAAGGTAACCATTTTGAGTAATCTTCTTCTTGCACTGGCACTACCGAGATTTTTAAATTTTCATCAGTCATATCAAACACCTTATTTGAATGTCACACATCTGGAAATGAAAGAGTAGCGCTTGCAGTGGTATCATATAAGGCACACTTTTTTGATTTTTTATGGATCCACTTTGATAATGAAAAAAAACGTTGCCAGCTTCCCAAGCATATTGCTAAAAAAAGGAAAAATTCGAGAGCAGTTTTATTTGGTGATAAAAGAACTCATATTGAATGGTCAGCTGAAAGCGGGAAGAAAACTCCCTTCCAGCAGAACACTGTCTGAAATGATGTCAATTTCAAGAAACTCTATTTTATCGGGTTTCGAACGCCTCATTGATGAAGGTTATCTCGTCACAAAAAAAGGTTCTGGAACTTATGTTACATCAGTAATTCCTGATGAAGTTATTCAAGTTAAATCTATACCTCTTCACGAAAAAATAAATAATAAAAATAGCACCAAAAATATTAATCCTCATATGCAGGTAATGAAAAAAATATGGGATATGACCTCGCCATATGCCGGCAATAATATGAAATTTAATATTGGAGTCGGTTGTATAGATTTATTCCCACATGAGCTTTGGGGGCGACTATTAGGGCGAATCTGGCGTCAGTTTCGCCATCAGGATTGGAGGCTCAATGAACCTTTGGGATTTAAACCATTAAGATTAGCCATTAGTGAATATGTTCGCACAACACGCGGCCTGAATTGTATTGATGAACAGATACTTATTGTCAATGGAACCCAACAAGCAATAAATCTTGCAGCGCAAGTTCTTTTGCAACAAGGAGATGAGGTTTGGTTAGATGAACCGGGATATGATGGCGCTTTAGGCGCATTTACTTCGAGGGGTGCCAAAGTCTGCCCCGTCATCAGTGATAAAAATGGTATGGATATCTCCTATGCTATAAAACATTGGCCACACGCAAAAATGATTTTTACTTCGCCATCCCATCAATTTCCGCTTGGCGGCACATTAAGCTTGTCCAGAAGAATTGCTCTACTTGACTGGGCCTCTGAAAATAAAATGTGGATTTTTGAGGATGATTACAACAGTGAATTTAGATATACAGCACAACCGATACAAGCACTGCAAGGATTAGATAAACAACAGCGAGTTATATACGCTGGTTCATTCTCTAAAATGATGTTTCCGGGATTTCATTTAGGCTTTCTAGTCATCCCTGAAAATCTAGTGGAGTCTTTTAAAATTGCCAAATATTATGCAGATACACGTACACCTTATTTAGAACAAACGATACTTGCTGCATTTATTTCTGAAGGGCATTATGCGCGTCACGTCAGGCGGGTTAGAAAAGCATGTCATGAACGCCAACAGGTTATGATTGAGGCCATACAATTATATCTTCCAGAAATTATTCACGCAGAACCTTCGGATTCAGGTATTCATATTGTCTGTTGGTTATCGGAAGAAATTCAGGAATCTTATATGATTGAGCAATGTCGTAAAGCGAATTTGGGCGCACAACCCCTTTCACGCTACAGCCAAACAGAACCAACAAGCCAAGCCATCCTGTTAGGTTTTGCCGCCCATTCCCCATCAGAAATCGTTGAAGGTATCAAGAAACTGGCTCAAATATTGAATCAATAATATTAAGTACCCCGATTCTACCTCAATGGTAAAGAGATCCGCATACCTTCTCAGTATTCCTACCAGCGAAACCGTATCGCAAAAGCGGTTTTTTTGTATTTTAGATCCGATGAACACGGACCTCTCATGTTCCTGTCAGCGCTCATGGGTTAATGGCTAATAACGATTTTCCCCACATGCTGGCGCTACAAGCAGCACAGGCAGGATTAGGTATCCTATTTTGCCCAATCAGTTTGGGTCATAACATATTACGGCGCGGCGAACAGATTCAGGTATTACCCGAATGGCAAGGTGCCTCGCGCGAAATTTACGCCGTATGGTCGCAGCAGCGCTATGTTCCTGCCAGAGTGCAGGCTTTAATTGAGCATCTGGCAGATTTTTGTCAGCAAGATCCACTGTTGATAATATTTCTAATCGCGCACCATCGCGAGCGACCAAAACCAGGTCATGTCCGCGACGTGCGAAGCTTTCAGCATAAGTGGCACCAATACCGGATGACGCACCTGTAATAAGAACCGCGGGGATCGTATTCATGAAATTTGCTCTCTTATATAATTTATAGATGACTAACATCATCTAAGTGCCAACGAGGATTCACTTGCAGGAATAGATTATGTATTGATGAGAGGCGACATCTATTGATGCGTTGGCATGGCATACTTTATGTATGCTGCCTGTTCAATTAGGAGAAATGTATGGCCCGGGTATCAAAGCAACAAATGGCACTCAATCGCGAGGCAATCGTCGAGACGTCTTCGCAACTCTTCCGTGCTCGGGGTTTGAATGGTGTCAGTGTCAACGATTTAATGGCTGCGGTCGGTTTGACTCATGGCGGATTCTACGGGCACTTTGCTTCTAAAGATGAACTGGCGGCGATTGCCAGCCGCAAAGCACTCGATGAGTCCAGCACCCGCTGGCAAGAAATCAGCAGCGAGCCAGACCAGAATAACCTGCGCACACTGGTGGAGTTTTATCTCTCACCGACCCACCGTGACCATGCCGAAAATGGCTGTGCGATCACAGCATTAGCCAGTGATGTGGCACGTGAGAATGATGATAATCCAGTGTGTGAGGTCTATCTTAGCGGGGTGAAATCCATGCTGGCGAGATTAGAGTCCGTCTCTAATATAGAAGATCCCGAACAACGCAGACAGCATACACTGGCGCAGTTTGCGATGATGTCAGGTGCATTAACACTGGCGCGCGCGACCGCTGGGAATCAATTATCGGATGAGTTTCTTGAGGCGGCTAAAAAAGCCTTACTGAGGGAAGAGTCATAATTTAACCCTCACATATTATCAGCAGCCCCTTCCTACTCACTTAGCGGGAAAGGGCTACTACCAGAAATAATGCTCAAGGCTACGGGTTCAAGGCTTTCTTTGAGTCCAACGCACTGTGGATAGCGGCTTCCAATTCGTTAGCTTCAAATTTCGCTACATAGGCGTCAGCACCCACTTTACGCACGTGGTCTTCGTTTGCGCTACCCGATAATGAGGAGTGGATAATCACCGGAATATTCTTCAGGAATTCATCCCGCTTAATATTCAGTGTCAGAGTAAAGCCATCCATCTCTGGCATTTCTAAATCAGTTAATACAAATGAAATTTTATCCGAAACCGGACGGCCTTCTGCTCTTGCCTCATCAGCTATCTTCTTGATTTTATTCCACGCTTCCAAACCGGTGATATGCATAACGGCAGGAATATCCATCATCTTCAAGGCTTGTTCTAGCATGGAGCGAGCGACTTTTGAGTCTTCTGCCACAATAGCGACTGCCCCCGGTTTCAAATCAAAGGCTTTGGTCTTCTCGCTATCAATTTGAACATTGCGGTTAGCCGGAATAATGTCATATAAAATCTGCTCAACATCCAAGACCAACGCCAGGCGGTTACTGGCTTTATCGTTGTCGAGACGCGCAATACTGGTGATATTACGGCTCTTGACACCCGCATCAGCCGCCAGTACCTGACTCCATTCCAAACGGACAATATCGTCAACAGATTCCACCGCAAATGCCTGAGTACTACGGGCATATTCGGTCACCAGCAGAATGTTTAATCCGGTTTTGGGTACACAGCCGACAATCGCCGGAAGGTCAATCACGGGAATGATTTCCCCACGAATATTCGCCATACCCATCATAGGTGAAGCCATACCTGCCGCTTTGGTTAAGGTTGGCATCGGGACTATTTCACGTAATTTAAACACGTTAATGCCGTACAGCTCCGATTGTTGCTCCTCTTGGGATTCCCCCAAACGGAACAGCAACAGCTCAAATCTGTTGGAGGAGGTGAGATTTGTTCTCTCCTCTATCTCTTTTTGAAAATTATCCATACTTCCCCGATACCTTTTTCCAATGGAGGAACTTATCTCCTTATCATTATCGGCAATAGGCGGAGAATGCTTAATAATTCGACTTAAGAATAATTCTTTAACCATTTATTGGATACCAATCTACTGTTAGGCTGCTGGTTATAGTGATTTTATTATTCATCCAGATTAAGGAACGACTATGTCTGCGAGTTCGCCGGTATCAATACACCCAGAGCATCTGCTGATAAGAGTTAATGCTGCCATTGATCAGGCGCTCGCTGAGCACCGTCTGGTGGGCGCGGTCGTCATTATCGCACTTAACGGTGAGATACATTTCTGCCGCGCGGCAGGATTAGCTGAGCGCGAGACTGCACGCCCGATGACGGTTGACACGCTATTCCGCCTGGCATCTATCAGTAAACCCATTGTTTCCACTGCGGCGATGGTATTGGTTGCACAAGGCAAACTTGAGCTTGATGGCGATATTCGTCGTTGGCTGCCGGATTTTCAGCCACGGCTCGCACAGGGGGAATTAGCTGATATTACTGTGCGTCAATTACTCAGCCATACGGCCGGTTTAGGCTATCGCTTTTCAGAAGCCGATGACGATGGCCCCTATGCCCGCGCCGGTGTATCCGATGGTATGGATAAGTCTGAAATAACCTTGCATGAGAATTTACGTCGATTAGCGACGGTACCACTGCACTTCGCACCGGGAACATCCTGGCGTTATTCTCTGGCGATTGATGTTATTGGCGCGGTTATCGAGCAAGTCTGCGGGCAGCCGTTGAATCAAGCCATCCGTGCGCTAGTGACCGGGCCATTGCAGATGAATGATACCGATTTTTTCACCCGCGATATTGGCCGTTTAGCCACGCCCTATGTTAATGACCTCCCTGCACCGCGACTGCTACAAGAAGGTGAATGCGTTGCTTTTTCACCCGAGGAAATTGGCGTGCGGTTTTCTCCCGCCCGCGCGCTCAATGCACAATCGTTCTCTTCGGGTGGTGCGGGTATGGTGGGTAGTGCCAGTGACCTGTTACGTTTATTAGAAACACTGCGTCAAGGTGGTGCACCGCTACTTCCTGCCACATTAGTTGATGAAATGGGACGAGATCAAACTGGCGGCATCCCTCTTCCAGACGCGCCTGGTATAGGCTTTGGTTTAGGGTTTTCCGTACTGCGAAACCCGCTTGAAGCGGCTTCACCAGAATCTATCGGCACATGGAGTTGGGGCGGGGTTTATGGGCATTCATGGTTTGTCGACCCGATGCAGGAGCTAAGTGTGGTCGCACTGACTAATACTTTATATGAGGGAATGTCCGGGCAATTCGTCAATGATCTGCGCGATGCAATTTATGCTTCCCAATAAAACGAGAATAATGGGAAAATAGCAAAATAGTACAAATCCCCCTGCGAATAAGTGGGGGATTTAAATAATATTAATTGGCGTAGATAATTTTATCTGAATAAAGCGCTTCAATTGCTTGCTTATGAGGATTCTTCTTTTTATCGGTGACGATAAAATCAATATCGTTGATGTCACTTATTTTCATTAACCCACTTTGACCAAATTTACTGGTATCACATAAAATCACTTTCTGCCTGCCCATTGCCAGCATTTTCTTGGCAATACGCCCTTCATCGAGATTCTTTACCATCACGCCAAAATCACTGTCTATACCGCCAACGCCCACAAAACTAAAATCGGCGTGAATGTCATTCATTTGTTCAATTGTTTGAATACCTAAATTAGCTTTATAAATATGGTTATATTCACCACCCAACACATGCACAATTGCCATATTGTTTTTACTTTTTATTTGATCGGCAATTAAAGATGAATTGGTGAAAACAGTCATTTTTACTAACGGCAAGAATGAAGCAAAAATAAGTGTAGTGGTACAAGAGTCAATAAATAAACTATCATTTTCAGTTACCAGTGAAGCCGCATATTGACCAATCAGCATTTTTTCCTGGCGATTTAAATCCATTCTTTGAGCAAAGCTGCCCTCTTGTATATTCTGAACTTTTATTGCACCGCCGTGGACTTTGGTGACCTCACCACTCTTTTCCAAATAGGAAAGATCTCTGCGGATCGTTTCAGATGTCACACCCAATTCCTCGGAAAGACCAATAACAGAAACCTCACCAAGGCTATCCAGCTTTTCCAAAATAAACTGTTTACGTTTGATCTGATTCATAAGAATAGCGGCCCGAAGCTGTGCGATACATTTAGAGCCTATTTCATTAGGCTATTTTACTTGTCATTCTACGCAATAATTTTATGAAACAAAAGGCGATTCCGTCACAGTGGCCAGAGTTGATTAATGGCAAAAGCAACTCCGTGGTGATTGTTATCCTGACTCACTTTGTCCGCGCAAGATTTGACAAAATCACTGGCATTACCCATTGCCACACCAACGGCTGAAAACTGAAACATACTGATATCATTTTCCTGATCGCCCATACTGACCACCGATTGAGAGCCAATATTTAAATGCCGTGATAAATAATTCAATGCTTCCCCCTTCGTAATGCCCTGTCTCATTATTTCGTAATAATGACGACTGGTCTTACTGAGTGAGTATTGACAATGAAATCTCTCGTCTATTTTATTAGCGACATTATCAATAAAATCAGTCGAGCCGACAATAGAGACTTTGACGATATCATCTCGTTGAATAATGTCTTTAGGTTCAACAAAGGCCAATTCCATCGCAAAGAGTTGGGACTCATAGTGCGTATGATCATTGATATCCTTCAAACTGGATATCATATTATCGCGGGTGAAAAAATGATGTTTAAACTCATTTTCAGCAAGCATGGTTATCACATTCTTCACATCCAGGCGACGCAATGGCATAAAACGAATATCTTTCTTCTCAACAGCATCATATATCCATGCACCATTAAACGAAATAAAATAACGAATTAAATATTCTAATTCAGTATTGCGGATAACGGCTGCAATAGCCCTAACTGGCCGCGCTGAACATAAAACAACTGTGCCGTGCTGATGAATAACACGCTTTACCGCGTTAATATTCTGAGCTGATATTTGGTTTTCCTGATTGAGTAAAGTGCCATCAAGATCAAGGGCCAGTAACTTGTACATACTTTAGATCCAATAAAAAGGGAGAAAATATTATTTCTCCCTCTGGCTGCTGATAAAGTCAAATAAAGGGGAAATGTACCATTGGTGCCTCACTTATTTAAAATATAAGCGCATAAGCCACCGGAGTACCCCCAGGTGTGGTGAACCCTTCACTCACTGAGCTAATTAACCCCATACCATCAGTGAGTAATAAACCGCGATACAACATCCTTAGCTGCATTGCAGACAACATTATCAATAGCGGTACCCACAACCAGAATATTGACACCGGTATTTTTGAATGCTTTCGCATTTTCCAGATTAATACCGCCTTCGGCTAATGTGGGTACTGAAACTGCACCGACCAAGGCCAGAAGTCGTTGTTTGATAACATCAGGAATATCGCCAGCGCTAACCCCTTCGTAGCTCATGCCAGTCATTAAACCAATCATATCAACCCCTAACTCTTCCATTTTTTTAGCCACTTCAGCAACCTCAGCGGGAGTTTCAGCCGCAATACCGAAGGTGTGCAAATCGCTTGGGTGACCAATATAAGCATCCACTGTCAGACCATATTTATGAGCTAAATCGACCAGTTCTTTTAAATCCTCAAAACTGGATTTATGGGTATGTAAACCATCAGCGCCTGATTGAGCAATCAATAAAATATCCTGTTCAGTTACCGGCGTAGGTACAGTTTCTGTAAAGCCCCCGGCAATCCCGACAGTAATAAAAATATCATCCGCCACCACATTACGTACACCCTGCACTGCTTCCGCCATTTGCCCGATAGTTATTTCATGGCGAATGCGCTCTGCGGCATGCATATTCGTCACACCATTATGGCCACGCGCTAATGCCAATGCCGGGTGATTCGGCTCTAACAATTTAACACCAGAATCGCATACTGCTTTCGCTAAGCGAGCGTCATCTCCGGTTATTCCAGTACTCAGAATAGTTTGACCGCCATGTAACGCAATTGCGTTTCGTACTTTATCCATAGCGACGGACCGTTTCTTACTCATATCAGCGTTGAACATATTTACCTCTACTTGATTTATATAAAACTGCTTTTTTAATTGTTAACTCTTAGCCGAAATCCCTGGTGTTGGTGATTCGGGTACTGCCTTTTTAATTGCTACAAATTTGTTGGCTAATAGGGTGATGACACAAGTCAACACTAACGTTACCGCCATCACTATCGCCATATAGAAAGCGTTATTTGATAAGAATGGTGAGGCGAAAGCAGGGACATAAGCCACGCCTTTAATATTCAATAATCCCAACAACATTCCACCGACACCGGCTGAGAATATCGCGCCAGCAAAGACAACTTTATTAGAGAACATGAACGGATAAGCCGATTCGACAAACGTCCCGAAACCTAAGTTAATTAACAACCCCGGAGCAGCAACAGCGGCCTCACTTTTTTCTCGCGGCGCAATGACGTTTGCCAGATTAATACCTGCCGCTACCATAACCAGCCCAACCATATCGACAGCACCGAGGAAACTGACACCGGACTTTTCCATTTCCAGTAAGACCAGCGGCAATATAACCGCGTGATAAACCCCACCCAGAATAGCTGGCCAAATAACCAATCCCGCCAGTAATCCGGCTAATATTGGGCTGAAGGCCAAAGTGGCTTCGATGGCCAATTTGATATAGTCACCGGCGGCCAAAGCCAATGGGCTGAGCAGGTAATACATCACTAAACCAGAGAATAAGCCGGACAAACCACCCGCCACGATATTGATTGTCGTCATTGGGAATTGCCATTTCAGGCACAATCCGAACAGATAACGCACCATAATACCCGCACCGATCCCCCCCAAAATACCGCCAATTAACCCCCCTTCAACCGACAGCACACCAGCAACCACACCCGCCACAATCGATACTTCATCCAGCTCGGAGACCTGTTTAGCCGCAATAACTGCGACAATCACTGGCAACCCCTTGAGTAACAGTTCAAAGATGGCATTCAGTGATTGCAGCCCTGGGATATGGCTGAGCGCTAACACAATGGCCATAGCGATAAAGCCGGGTAAGGCTGGGATCATGATGCTGCGAATATTGATTCTTTTTAGCAGACTCTTGTCACTGCCCGGCATCGTGGCATCGCCACTACCCAATACCGGGGTATATTTTATCTGCCAGTATTTGCATAACGAGGCGGTAAAAGAGATAGCCCGGGTACGGCTATTGGTGCCTGTAGTCCCAGAAGTGGCAATGACATTTGCACCTTTGGAGGTGATAATCGCCATTGAGGTGCCGCCAGTGCCTACAATAGGAATTTTCTTTTCTATCGCCGCCAGAATAGCTTCTTTATTACTGCGATCGGGATCGGCACTCATAATGATGATGCCATCAATAGCACCAGCACGGATTTGTGCCGCAATGGCTGCATCCGAGGATTTTACCGCGTCATTCACCTCAGACAGTTTTCCCTGGAAACTAATCTGGGGTTTATCCTTTTCTTCGGCGGTTATTGAATACACAGCAGCGGCAGTGGTCGGTTTTGCCACATCCATCGATTCTTCTGCTGCAATAAATTGCACCGCACTGACACCTAACCCCGCAGAATGGAGTTGGGTATAAATTTCTTGCAGAAGTCTTTCGGGGTATGCACCACCGAGATTGAACAGATTTCCCCCACTGCTTCCGAGTATTGCTACATTTTTCATGTCGGGCCTCAAAAGATAAGAAATGTTATAAAGTGTTATTATGTTTTTAACTGCAATTCACAATCACAGAAATAACAATTCAAAGCAACATTAAACAACATAATGACACTTATTAGCCCCACTAACCTAATAGCTATTAACTTCATAAATAAAGTAAAAACCTCAATAAACTAAGCCAATATTCTTTAAAATTAAGATAGGTCAACATTAAAAACCATAAAGTGGCCTTTTGTTGTTTTATTTTGTTTTGTTGTTTTCGTGATGAAGTTCAAATATTAGCGACGATCGTCACTTAAAGAGGGAAATCAAACAGAAGAATGCAGAGTGGCTTATTGCAGACATCATCAATAGCGGCTAATAAGCCGCCATGACTGCAATCATAATCAAGCCTCTGGCCGATAACGCCATAACCAACGGCCACTTGCCATACGACGATAAAACAGTACGCCACGCACTATCCAGTCGAGGAACATGCCCATCCAGACGCCGGTGACACCAAACCCTAATGTCACGCCCAGAATATAACCAGCGACAATACGGCAACCCCACATCCCCGCGAGCGCCACCCACATGGTGTAACGGGCATCTTTCGCGCCTTTCAGCCCTGATGGCAACACCCAGGCTGCAGCCCAAATGGGCATAAAGAGTGCATTAATCCAAATCAGGTGCTTAACAACGTCGATAACCCCCGGTTCATGGGTATACAACGACGCCAGAAATCCAGCACTTGGGATCGACAGCAAGGCGATAAAGCACACCCCAATGGTTGATAACCAGAAGATGTGTTTAATCTGACGGATAGGCTGCAAAATTTGCCCTTTACCCAAGCGGGTACCGATAATAATCGTCGAGGTATACCCCAACGCATTACCCGGCAAGTTGATCAGCCCAACAATGGAAAACGCGATAAAGTTACCGGCAATCACTTCTGTTCCCATACCCGCAACAAAACGCTGAGTAATCAGTTTGCCGATATTAAACATCACCGACTCAACACTGGCGGGAATACCAATGCTCAAAACCTCAAACATAATGGCGGAGGTAAAAGGCATAAAATAAGATTTAAAGGGAATGCGTAAGGTATTATTAGCGCCGAAAATCAGCACTAACACCACCACCAAAGCGCCTAAATAACGGGTAATTGAAATGCCGATACCCGCGCCAATAAACCCCAGCCCCTGCCAATTCGCCATGCCGTAAATCAGCACACTACTAATAGCAATATTAAGAATATTCATGCTGATATTGATAAACATCGGCAGTCGCGTGTTACCGGCACCGCGTAATGCGCCACATCCCACCAAGGTTATTGCCATCGCCGGATAGTTCCACGCCGTTAAGCGCAGGTAGGTCAGCGCCATCGCTTTAACTTCAGGATCAGCCTGACTGGCCATCATATTGATAATGGCTTCTCCGGCAAAATGTACCAGTAACACCAACAGTAATGAGATTAAAACTAATAGAGAGATGGATTCGCGCGCCGCTGTTTGTGCCTGTTTGCGCTTACGTTGCCCCAAACTGAAAGACACCACCACCGATGTGCCGAGCGCCACAGAGGTAAAAAAAGCAGCAATTAGCATATTGAAGCTGTCAGCTAACCCTACTGCGGCCATGGCTTCTTTGCCCAGCCAACTGACCAACAGAGTGCTAAACACCCCCATTAGTAAGACACACGACCCTTCAATAAATAGTGGGATCGCCAGCGGCGTTATCTCACGCCAAAACAATACCCGGTAGGATTTCCGCTTTTTATACCATGCATTTTCGCAAAAGATTTTCAACTTAATATACTCGAATTATTTAGGGTATATACTCGATAAAAGTCGATGCGCACATCATAACAGAATGGCAAGTTAATTTAAATGGAACATCATTTCACACAAACAACAATGAAATAGTTATGCAATGAAACACACATAAATATGCAAAATATCTTTGACTCGAACA
This sequence comes from Yersinia enterocolitica subsp. enterocolitica, assembly GCF_901472495.1. Lineage (NCBI taxonomy): Bacteria > Pseudomonadati > Pseudomonadota > Gammaproteobacteria > Enterobacterales > Yersiniaceae > Yersinia > Yersinia enterocolitica. Next base: position 456,068 of record NZ_LR590469.1, on the reverse strand, counting down.
CCGGTTTTGCGATATCAATGTAGGCATTGAAACCTTTGCCAGACAGACCTCATTCATACAGGATTTAATTGATGACAACTATTCTCAAACACCTTCCTATAAATCAACGTGTTGGTATTGCTTTTTCCGGTGGTTTAGACACCAGTGCAGCACTGTTATGGATGCAGAAAAAAGGGGCAATTCCTTATGCCTACACGGCTAATCTGGGTCAGCCTGATGAAGAAGATTATGATGCCATTCCGCGCAAAGCGATGGAGTACGGTGCAGAGAAAGCTCGTCTGATTGATTGTCGTAAACAATTGGTTGCTGAAGGGATCGCCGCTATTCAATGTGGTGCCTTCCATAACACCACTGCGGGTGTGACTTACTTTAACACCACCCCATTGGGCCGCGCTGTCACTGGCACCATGCTGGTTGCCGCTATGAAAGAAGATGGCGTGAATATCTGGGGTGATGGTAGTACTTACAAAGGTAATGATATCGAGCGTTTCTATCGTTACGGTTTGTTGACTAATGCTGAGTTGAAAATTTACAAGCCCTGGCTGGATACCGATTTCATCGATGAACTCGGCGGCCGTCATGAAATGTCCGAATTTATGATTCAATCCGGTTTCGATTACAAGATGTCGACCGAGAAAGCCTATTCCACTGACTCAAACATGCTGGGTGCGACTCACGAAGCCAAAGATCTGGAATTCCTGAACTCTAGCGTCAAAATCGTTAACCCAATTATGGGGGTGAAGTTCTGGGACGAAAATGTGGTAGTGAAAGCGGAAGAAGTCTCTGTCCGTTTTGAGCGCGGTTACCCGGTTGCACTCAATGGGGTGGTGTTTGACGATAGCGTTGAGCTAATGATGGAAGCCAATCGTATTGGTGGCCGTCATGGTTTGGGCATGAGCGACCAAATTGAAAACCGTATTATTGAAGCTAAAAGCCGTGGTATTTACGAAGCCCCAGGAATGGCGTTGCTGCACATCGCTTATGAGCGCCTGCTGACCGGTATTCATAACGAAGATACCATTGAGCAATATCATGCTAATGGCCGTGTGCTAGGCCGTTTGCTATATCAGGGCCGTTGGTTCGATCCACAAGCGCTGATGTTACGTGACTCGGCGCAGCGTTGGGTTGCCAGCGAAATTACCGGTGAAGTCACTCTGGAACTTCGTCGTGGTAATGATTATTCCATCCTGAATACTGTCTCTGAAAACCTGACTTATCAGCCAGAGCGCTTGACGATGGAGAAAGGTGATTCAGTGTTCTCACCAGATGACCGTATCGGTCAGCTAACTATGCGTAATCTCGATATCACCGATACACGTAAGAAGCTCTTTAGTTACGCCACTACTGGGCTATTGTCTGCTTCAGCAGAGGTAGGTTTGCCACAGGTGGATAATAATAATCTCACTGCTCGTGGCTTACAGGATAAGAGCAAATAATTATCCATCCTGCAGTTCAGGTGTTCAATTGACGTACATTCATTGAACACCTGACAACTGTCTGGGGAGACATTAATACCGGGCTCCCCAAATTAACCTTTTGTTTATATAGCAATAACTGACCTCTTTAACTAACGCGCGCGGAGTTCTGCCTGATCGGTTTCAACGTCATAGGCCCCGCCGATACACAAATCAATAGGATACGGATCCCACTCAATCAGGCCTCTGATTTCAAACTGAATAATGCCATTTCTGGCATTATGCTGCTGATTGACGACCAGAGACTCTGCGATGATCCGGGGTTCAAAACGGATGATTGCTTCACGGATAATTCGCTCGATAGTCGTCCAGTTATGGGGAGTTGAATGCCTCCCCACCAGTGGCGAAATACCGTAATTTAAAACCGACTTCGCCACCCACTTATGGCGCTGTTCATCAAGCCGGTCGTCAATATTGGCATTATTTAATATTTCAGCGATATTCCGCTGCACCAGTTTTCGCATCGTACGTGAGTCATAAAAAAACTTATCATGAGGCTCTAACAATTTTTTAGGCTCATCATCAAGTAAACGCTCAAGCAGAGTAGGCAAAAACTGTCTCTTCTTTTCCATTAATTAGCCTGTTCGTCAAATCCAAACTTTTCAACATCAAATCTAAACTCTTCAATATCGAATAATGCGTACTCATTTTGGTCGGTAATAAACATTTTCCGCCCTGAACCAATATAGAGTGAGTCTGCCGGTTGGCTCCATTCAGTTTTAAGGCCAAGTTTAGTGTCATTATCAGCATCGAGAGATAACGGATAACGTGCCGGGATATAGCCGTACCAAACTTTATTATTCACCGTCAATTGTGCCGGCGCCCATACCAAGTCTGTAATATTTTTAGGCTTAGAAATCGTCATTAATTGAACATCAGCGAAAGGTACCCAACGATAACCGCCGGCGCTGATAAACTCACAAACCGGCCCGATGCGGCTATCACTATCCGCTATCCATGAAAAGGGCGTCGCTGAGCTATTTTCCCCAGCACTTTCGGGGGCTTGTGACAATGCTTGCTCGCGCAGTTCTTCGCTTTGTGAGTAATCACCCTCATGCAAATGTTGGTTAGCTTGCTGCATCAATACCGCCCACTCAGGCAGGGGGTTACCTAAGGTTCCTGGATCGCGTTTCCCTGCTAACACGTCTTCACGCAACGTCTCACTCAAGACCAGATTCTTATACAGCTCTGCCTGCTTGGTCATATCTGGGGCAAATTTAGTCAGAGTTTCAAGTTGCAATAACGCTTTTTGCCATAACCCAGCCAAACAATAGAGCTTAAATAATAGCTCGCGTGCATTGGTATCTGCTGGCTTGGATTTCAACGTGGCAATAACATCCGATTGTATTTCGGCCAATGAGCTGCTTTTCAATAATTCATTTAAGTTGGTCGTATTCATTAAATTGTTATTTCCATATTTAAATTTATAAATGGCTATCTAGCCCTAACTTATAGAGTTCCTGGAATACCAGCGCAGGCACACTGTTTTTTTCTTTTGAAGTAAGGTGTTCTGGTGCCAACAGTTTTAATAAATCAACTTTTTCATCATTATGGGATGTGTCCAGATAATCTATGACACTTAATTCCTTGGTGACTTTTTCGATAAGTCCACCGGAATCTAAAATACATTCCGTCAGCGTTTTATCCTTTACGCATTCCCTTATATTCTCCAAAAAACCATCATTGGCAGATAACTTTGTCACCTGCCGTTTATCTTTTTCTGAGAATTCCCGGCCTTGCTCACCCCACATTAAAAAACGTTTGTACTCCAGCTCCAGGCTTTTCAGGATATCTGGCCCCAGCTGCCCATGAGTTTGTACCTCATTAACATCATCGAAATAAGAGATGTAATGACCACCATGAGACAAAATATCTTCTATTTCCGGTAAGTCAGTCGTATCACATATCGAGGGGTGTTCTAGCATTAACAAGTTGTCAGTAAAACTCTTACCTGCTGCTTGCCCAGAGGCTTTTTTGGCGGTAATGACAAAATGACCAAATTTAATTTCCGCACCAAATGACACAGGGTGATGTTCACCTGGACTTAACTCTTTTCCATTGATAATACAGATGAAATCGCTACTTTGATTTACGATCATTGATTCAGATGCGTGCCGATAAAACCGAACTTCATTTTGTCTATCCCCCATAGAATGGGGAGTAAACTCCCCTTTTTCCATGCTGAAACAGACAGCATTCTGCTCAGTAATCGCCTCATTAAGCTGAAACTGTTGCGACATCCGTGGCCAAGTTAATACGAGTAGCATGCCTATTAACCGCCTATAAATACATTCGGCGATCCGCAGACAATTGCGGCCCCATCTCCAGCCACATCACTCACCCGCGCGGCTGGAAACTTATTAATAAAAACGGTTCCGGAGCCGGTGACTACACTGGTCATCCCTACTAACGAGGATGAGGCTGCGCTCCCGCCCGCAATAGCTGCCGGAACTGCGTTAATTGATACATTGGGTGAACCGCTACATATCGCACCGCAACTGGTAGCGTCGCCCATTCTTGCTGCACAAAACATATTTCATCTCTCTTAACGGTATAACCATTCAATAATTTTTTGCCTCAGCATATCGGCATGTCTGACGATTCAGGTTCATACCGAATATGCTGAGTTCACTTTTTCTCAGAATCAAGGCGGAGGCGTCTGTTCATCCGTTGGCGTTGGTTCTGGTGTCTCTGGTGGTTCAGTCGGCTCTGGCGTATCGGTCGGCTCTGGCGTATCGGTCGGCTCCGGCGTATCGGTCGGCTCTGGCGTATCAGTCGGCTCCGGCGTATCGGTCGGCTCCGGCGTATCGGTCGGCTCTGGCGTATCGGTCGGCTCTGGCGTATCGGTCGGCTCCGGCGTATCGGTCGGCTCCGCGTATCGGTCGGCTCCGGCGTATCGGTCGGCTCGGCGTATCGGTCGGCTCCGGCGTATCGGTCGGCTCTGGCGTATCGGTCGGCTCCGGCGTATCGGTCGGCTCTGGCGTATCGGTCGGCGTCGTCGGCGTATCGGTCGGCTCCGGCGTATCGGTCGGCTCTGGCGTATCAGTCGGCTCCGGCGTATCGGTCGGCTCCGGCGTATCGGTCGGCTCCGGCGTATCGGTCGGCTCTGGCGTATCGGTCGGCTCTGGAGTATCGGTCGGCTCCGGCGTATCGGTCGGCTCTGGCGTATCGGTCGGCTCCGGCGTATCGGTCGGCTCCGGCGTATCGGTCGGCTCTGGCGTATCGGTCGGCTCTGGCGTATCGGTCGGCTCTGGCGTATCGGTCGGCTCTGGCGTATCGGTCGGCTCTGGCGTATCGGTCGGCTCTGGCGTATCGGTCGGCTCTGGCGTATCGGTCGGCTCTGGCGTATCGGTCGGCTCCGGCGTTACCGTCGGCTCTGGCGTATCGGTCGGCTCTGGCGTATCGGTCTGTTCCGGCGTATCGGTCGGCTCTGGCGTATCAGTCGGCTCTGGCGTATCGGTCGGCTCCGGCGTATCGGTCGGCTCTGGCGTATCGGTCGGCTCTGGCGTATCGGTCGGCTCTGGCGTATCAGTCGGCTCTGGCGTATCAGTCGGCTCTGGCGTATCGGTCGGCTCTGGCGTTACCGTCGGCTCTGGCGTTACCGTCGGCTCTGGCGTTACCGTCGGCTCCGGCGTATCAGTCGGCTCTGGCGTATCGGTCGGCTCTGGCGTATCGGTCGGCTCTGGCGTTACCGTCGGCTCCGGTGTCTCAGTCGTTGGTTCCGGCGGGTCAATTGTTGGCTCCGGCGTTTCAGCCGTTGGTTCCGGCGGATCAATTGGCGGTATCGGTGGAATGATCGGTGGTATTGGCAATGGTGGTAATGGCAATGGCAGCCCGATACCTCCCCCCAGTAGCTTCAGTCCCGCCAAGCTTGAAAGCGCGGCTAAGCCCCCCCCTGCACCGCTGCCGCCTCCGCCACAACAATCATCAGAGTTAAGGTGGATCTCTCCCCCTTGAATAATGACTTTCTTTTTGCCGACAATCTTGATGGTATCGGCACTGAGCACCAGCTCACCACCCGCACCGATCGCCACAGCACCACCAGCAACCAGTGTCGCAGCACCGCCAGCGGCTACCTGATGAGCACCACCGACAGAAAGTGCGTTGTAACCACCGACGTTGGTCAGGTTGGCACCACCCACGTTGGTGGCATTGGCTAAAGCGACATTCAGAGCATGAGTGGCTCCCACGACCACACTCCGTGCCAATCCAACTTGTATTGAAGACGCTAAAGCGACGGATTGCGCGGAAGCACCAAGAACAGTTGATGTCGAATTAGCCCCTACAAGCACGCTGCGGTTGGCCCCCACACTCAGATCAGCATTAGCGCCAATGACTTGTGTTTCATCATTTTTCGTCAGACGCGCCATATCGCGCTCGGCCTGCTCCCAGTATTGCTCCAGGCCCGGTTTATCCTCAAAACGCACGCCGTTATAGTTGGTTAGCCCTCCGCCAATAGTACGGCTGACCATGCCACTTTGTGTGGCATTCGCAGGTAAATCCCAAGGTGGGCGAGTCACGTTATTGTAGAGACTACCACTGACCAACGGGCGATCCGGGTCGCCATTGATGCAGTCCACCAACACTTCCTGGCCAATACGCGGAATGTAAATGCCACCAAAACTGTTCCCAGCCCAAGCCTGGCTCACGCGTAACCAGCATGAGTCCGACTCTGCGTTTTTGCCGTAACGGTCCCAGACAAAACGTACTTTTACCCGGCCATATTCATCAGTCCATACCTCTTCGCCCGGTGGGCCCACAACGATAGCATTCTGTGGCCCGCTGGTTTTTGGCTTTGGTGTAAGTTGTGGATGGCGATAGATCTTGGTGGTTGGCTGAACCGTAAACGTAGTTTCATAGTGAAACTCATCCCCACGGGATAGCTGTGCCACTTCAGAAACCGACAAACGGCTGGAGATAACCATGTATTCGCGGTTAGCTTTATCAACCGGGAAGCCTTGCAGTTCGAAGTTAGCACCGCAAACGATGCCACGAACTTCGCCACAACCGACGGCACGCGAACCCAACGCGCCGCGCTCCTCAATACGCACTCGCGCCAGATGCTCCCCGATATCCGGCTGATCATAATCCCCAGGCCATTGATAAATTTCGAGATCGCTAAAACTGGTTTTGCGTGGCTTGCTGTCCATCGTCAAAATGTCAGCACGAGATTTGGTGAAATCGTAGTCGTTATAGACCCAGCGCCCAGTAGTTAGCGTTTCCTGAGTCTGGAATTGGGTGATGTATTCTTCCCCGGCCTTTGGCTCATCCGAGAGATATTCAATGGTATGGTAAGCTTCACTGAAATAACGTTTGTGAGCACCGACATGGTCGACCAGAATTAATTTTTGTTTATGATCATCATGTTCAAAGAACCAGTAAATACCCCACTCCTCCATTAAACGCTGGAGGAAATTAAAGTCGGTTTCACCGTATTGCACCTGGAAGTCGAGTATTGGATAAGTCGTCGCCAGCCGTTTTTCAAACGGAAAGTTATAGTCAGCAAGCACTTCATCAATAATATCTACTACATTTTTATTTTGAAAAATCTTAAAGTCAGAGGTTAAATCTGTGAGGTAGAACCAAGGTCGAAGGACAATTTCAAACATTGCCTGATTGGCATCACGGCCAATAAATCGGGCTTTTTCGACCAAACCAGAAATTTCACGCGTGCCTTTACCGACACCTTTTACATAATCGAGACCGTTACCATCCAGTTCCATTTCAATGGTCATCTCTTTACCAATTAAGGCTTTGAGATCGACATTAGAGGCTGTCTGCCAAGGAATGGAGGGGTTAGCCGGCGTTTTTGCCGTGATGGTATATGAATACAAAGTCGAAAAGGCTTCCTCTCCTTCTAACTTCGACAGTACCAGCGCAGGCTCACCCAATAAATAGGGCATGGCCGGGCTGCTCAACTTTATTGTCCTTGACATACTAATACCTAATATCCGGTTAATATCGCAAAGTGTTCATTACACTTTTAATGGTTGGTGCATTATGATGAATCGGTTTATTCCATTAATTTCCCATACCTACACACCTCCAAATCCATAGTTTTGTAAGCTTTAACTTCCTGTTAAATCACCAAATTCCATGCATATCATCATTGAGCACACTTGGGCATTGGAAGCCTCTAAGCAGTTCACTGATACTCTCATTACCGTAAGTCAAACCGGACACTTCCAGCTCGACGCGATCTTTGCCCATGATATAGGTCAGAAGTTGCATGCCACTGGCATCTTGGGCCACTTCATCAGCCTTATCAGCCCATTTCAGCAATGCCCAAGGGCCACGCAGCAGGATGTCTGGCATCGCGGAAGCTTGTTGGCGCTGAGCAGTTAAACTCACTATTGTTCCTTGACGAACTCCCGGCCATTTGAAGAATGATGGCGTCACCGGGCCGTGGGAATAGCGCACAATATTCCCGTCAAAATTCATGATTAATTGCGTAATTGAGGGGGCTAAATAACGCACGGATACCGAGAAGTCTAAAGCCACTTTGCGGCCTTCACTGGCATTAAATAATGCATTGCGAATCACCGCCGCCTGTTCAAAAAATTCCAGACCATCACGGCTTGCGCTGCCTTTATAACGCCAAGGCGTGGTGGTAGTGTCGACTTTGCTTTCCAGGTTCTTCTTAAAGTAACTGTCCACCGTGCCACCCGCGCCGAAGAAGCGCTCAAAATCACTCAAACTGACGACTTTCTCACTATCAGCAAAGGGATAACGCCCCTGTAAGGTATTGCGGCATATCTCACCGACCCCCATATCGATAGCTTTCGACGTGTGGGTAATCACTTTATTTTCAAACTTCTGCGATGAACTGGTTAAAAGTGGCGCAATGATATTGCTAAACGGATCCGGCCAGGTTTGTGACTCAATCGCGATACGCTCCCCTCCATGAGAGATCGGAGGGATATCGCCATATTCAAACGCGCTGTTAAACACCACCAGACGGGTATATTGATCATTCAACGCACCAATAACCCGGCTCATCTGGGTGCCCTGAATCACAGAAAGGTTACTGTTATTCTCCCCATCGCTCGGTTCGCCCTTAACAAAAGCGCGCAGTCCGTCAAATTGACTATCAACAAATTCCTGAACCAGCTTATTCTCACGAAAAGCGATCTTTTCCTGCACTTTTTTAGCCTGGTTAACTAAATTTCCCTGATTTCTTATTGTTATATCGTCGAGTAGTGTTTTCTCTTTTACGGTTTCAATTAACGTCGTTTCTTTCACTGACTGCTTTGCCAAATTGAGCAAAGGTGAGTTCTCTGACACCAGCGTTCTCAACAGCGCAATATCCAGAGATAACCCTTCTGCATACTCTCCACTGTCAGCATCAACAGAAATCAGGCGCACACTGGAGAGGAAGCGTTTCCAGTAATCGGTGTATTCTTTCAAGTACAGGGTTAGCACATCTTGCTGTAGCGCCAGAGGATCAAATGAAGAAGTCAATGGCTGAGCCATCACCCAACGATCCTCTTGCTGAAGTTGCATCAGCAATGGCGTAAGCTTTTTTTTAACCACCTGATGATACCCGGCGTGGGTATATAGCCCCGGAACCCCTTCATGCAGTAATTCGTCATCCGATAGGGTAAAAACCTGTGTCGCATTCTCACCCACCATTTTACGTAATGTCAGATTGGCGGGCGCTTGTGCCTGTAAATGTGATTGAACGCGCCCCCACAGTCTGGCAGTCTCAGTTTTCTCTGCCAGCATGGCCCTGGCCTGTTTGATCAGCTCGCTATCTGCCGCTTGTCCATATTGTCGCCACGCTTTTTGGGTGAAAAGCGTATTCAAATGGGAGGCGAAAATACCTTTCTCCTCATAAGGCTCGATTTTCCCGCTCTTCTGCCAAGCTTGAGTGACTTTATCGACCACATAATTCTGATCGAAATGCTCTTCATCAGTCAGCATGAGATAGAGTTTTAACGCAACATAGACCGCTTCAGAATCGCCACTATTGATCGCATTTTTTAATGAGACTTCGGCCTCACGTTCAACCATCGGGAAGAGGTATTTTTGCAGGAAAAACTGATACAAATTGTTCGCGCCCCGAGACACCGCCCCGCCAGTGTATAAACCATAGCGCCAATCAAGACTCGGGTTTTCCACATCCAGCGTGCCGTACTCAGGTAACTGCTGAGTGGCATTCAACAGCGTGGGTAACATCTGCTCATTGGTGGTTTTAACATAACGGCTAACGCTGCTCTCTAAGTGCTGGAGCTTGGTACCAACCGCCTGTAAATAGCCATCGTTGTGCTGGAAACTGATAAGGAATGCCCATACCAGCCACACCGCCAGCCCGATACAAGCCACGTGTCCCAATAAATTCTGGAAACGGTATTTGGATTGCACTTTGAGGTTATAACTCACCAAATCCCCATCTTGGGTGATGACGTCGCGGAATAGCTGCTTGAGGAAATATTGTTTTCCATAAGCCGTTTCGCTGATCAATTGACCTTCATCATCACTTCTTTGCGAAAGCGAGGCCGGGGATGCAGGCTTCATATGACTAATAACATTGCGCCATTTCTGGACCAGGGTGCTGTTATTTAACAGCCCAATATTCGCAGGCTGGCAACTGCTGACAAAATAGATCCCACGCAACGTGGTATGGAACTTTGTCTCATCAAAACGCGAGGCAAAAAACACATTCTGCAAGACTTCAGTCACCCGTTGGGACAACAATCTGAAATCCTGCGGTAATGCATACATGCCTTTACGATCAGTGACGGAATACTCTTCTTGCTGACGCACATGCATGTTGTTGCTGATGCGGTTTTCAAGCAGTGCCAACTCAGTGCTGATACGTTGCTCAAGCTCCATATCCGCGCGCCCTTTCTCCTCGTTATAAGGGAAAGTCACCCCCCAGATTTGTTCGCGGTCTTCGGCGGTCAAATTGCGGAAATACTCATCAAAACCAGACAGTTGATCCAGTTTGGTGATAGTCACATATACCGGGAAACGAACACCGAGCACACCACGAACATCATCTAAACGCGCGCGCAGCGTGGCCGATAGCGTCAATAACTCGGCTTTACTTTTACCCAAAATGTCGGTGACTGAAATAGCCACAATAACGCCGTTAACCGCCTTGACCGGACGATACTTTTTCAGCGCCTTTAAGATGCCATCCCATTCAATTTGATGCTCTTTGCCGTCATCAATGTACTTACCGGCGGTATCTAAAAATAGGGCATCATTAGAGAACAGACATTCGCAATGCTGAGTCGATACATTTTCTTTACCGATGCGATCCAACTGCTCAGGCAGAGGGAAATCTTGTCCTGATGAGAGGATCAGTGAGGTTTTACCAGCACTCTTGGTGCCCAGCACCATGAACCAAGGCAGTTCGCTACGCCAGCGGCTGGAAACAAAAAAACGCTTCCAGGTTGGAATGCCACTGTGAATACGACGGACATAATTTATGCCATTGCGAATCACCGCATTGATTTCAGAAAAGTCAGGTTCAAGTTCAGATTGACCTTTCTTCGGGTTGATAAAATTATCCAATAGCGCAGGGTTGAGCGCTAAAGCCCGCATAAAACGCCACACACCATAAAGAATGGTGATAAAGGCAATAAAAGCGATAATTGCGCCACGACGCAGTGGATCTTCCAGCGGATGGCTATCCCCTACTAATATAAAGGGCGCGATAACCCATACCGCAGCGCAGGCGACCACCGCCAACATAACAAAGCGCGGCACGTTAAACCAAAAACCCAATAACAGAGCCAGAGCCAGCAGTAAGAAAATAATTCTGGGTTCATAACCTTCAAGCGGTCGCGCCTCGCCAAATCCGAGGAAAGGCCCCAAAAACCATATTGCGGCAGCCAGTAATAGAAAGCAGCCCACCAGCAATATTCGTTTCATGGCCCAGCCAGAAAACAATCGATTCAAATAAGACATTCTATATCTCAATAATTAACAAAGATTTCTACACGGCGGTTTTGTGAACGCCCGGCTGCATCGTCATTACTACTGACTGGCTGCGTATCCCCTTTCCCTTCAAACTGAATTTTGTCAGTCGGGATACCCGCTTTCTCCATAAAGCGTGCAACGTTGGCAGCACGTTTCTCAGAAAGCACCTGGTTATTAGGGAAACCTGGTTTGTTGATCGGCATAGAGTCGGTATGCCCAATAATCAGCACCGCCCCCTGTACGCGATGAACTTCCTGCGCAACACGCTCGATGACACTCATGATTTCGGACCGGACTTTATCCGAACCCACCTGGAACATGGTGTCGCCTTTGAAGATGACTTTGCTGCGACTGCTTGTTTCATCAACACTCACTAGCTGCTTCGCTATCTCGTCTTTTAACAAAATAGCCAGACGTAGTTTTTGTACCGCAACGGTTGGCACGATAACCGGACGTTGCAAGGCTGCCATTCTCTTCAGCAGGTCGCTTTCGGGTACGGAGAGAAAATATTTACTGCCAATAAAGGTGGCCGCAATCAAGAAACCACACAGCAGCATCGACACACGAACCGGAACAAAGATCCCTCGCTTTTTGCGGAACTGATGCGCGATTAATCCATGCGGAGAAAGCGCGGTAGGAACGGTATCGCGGGTACTTTGCAGTAACGTCAACAATCCCTGACGGATTTTGGTTAATTGCCGGTCACCCTCTTCGATAATGCTGTAACGGCCTTCAAAACCCAGCCCTAAAATCCTCAGCAATACCTCTAAGCAATCCGCATATTCATGTGGGCTCATTGACAGACGGCCCACTAACAGGAAAAATTTATTCCCGCCGTCGTTATCACCTTCAAAATGGTTTAGCAGGTTGCTTTGCGACCAACCCGACATGACGCCCCACGACATGGTGTGAGCCGCTTCATCTAGCGCGGTACACAAGCAATAGCGGACGATGGCCATTTTCTTCCACGAGATATCCGCTTCATCACATACCACACTAAACAGGGTTATCTCATTCTTCAGGCTCTCTTTTAATATCTGAACCTGCGAAGCATCCGCTATCTCTTGTGGCATCTCGCTTAAGGCACGTAACAATGGCTGTGCCGCCTCCAATAATGGCGTTGGAGACGCGACCGCTTTAGCCACGCGCTGCTGGACACTTTCGCCTCGAAGCTGGGCGGTATCATAGGGCTGAAAACCCGGTGAGCGCGTAGCCTCGTGGCTGAACGCCGCACCAGATTGTGTGCTCTCGGTGTAAACACCCGGCTCATCAAGCAAGAAATGGCCTAACGCCTGCGGATTGGTATCCGCATCTCTGCTTTGATCAAAGGAGGGCATCGGTATCCCTGGGTTCAATTCACTGCTATCACTCATGAATCTCTAATCCCCCAGAGCTCCATTTTCAATGCAGGGAAATCGCCAGCCACGTGTAGTGCAATGGCCCCTGCATTGGAAACTTTGTCCCAAAACGGCCCGCTTTTCATCAATTCGAAATAAACGTATCCCGCACTGTACGGAATTTGCCGCGGTGGAACCGGCAACCGCTGTAATTCGAGACCCGGTAAATGTGAGCGCACCAGTTCATGCAACTGTTGTGGCGCACTGATTTTGGTCTGTACTGAGAATTGATGCTGCAATACGTCCATTGGTAATTGTGCATGAACAGCCAATACCAAATTGGAAAATGAACGTAATTCATTAGGCAGCACAGAGGCAGACCATACGCCATTCCCTTTTGGCTCCAGCGGGATCATCTGCCCTGCACGCACCAGAATCTGATTGAGCAATTCATGCACATCGTCCACCAATGGGCGAATCGACGGGTAGAGTTTCCCGTGGTCATATCCCGGAGCCGGGCGCGGCCGACGCGTTTTGGTCCGAATAAAGGTGGATAATTCACCGGCAAACTTGGCAAGTTCTTGATAAAGCACGATTGGCGGTAATTCTGGAATATTGCGCAGATGATCCAGACTTGGCTCGTATTTATTAAAAATTTGCAGCAGCAAGTAGTCGACAATTTCAGCACTGGCGCTGGCTTTGCCATCACTGTTTGACAGACGTTTAGCCAGCATATCGGCACGCATTTTGACCAAGCCATTAAGATGAGTCAGCCACTCTGACAGCAGTGAACTCGCCGCGTATCCCGTCACCGGAGGAATGTAGTCTTCCAGATGCAGCAGTACGCTACCATCAGGCTGAATCGCCCTGACTTTGGCCAGTGGCAACCCAATCCATGATTCGGTCATTTCGCTTTCAGAAACCAATTTAAGCCGCAGCCGCGACAACTGCACCGGCTTCGGCCCCTGGCGAATAGCATTAGTGTCACTGAGGTCTGCTTCATAGGCATAAAAACGCGCCAATGAGCTCATGTCATATTCGTCAAAAATAGTTTCATCACTGTTATCCAGCCGCAACGGAACCGCCAGATAGATTAGTTTGCCCAAATGATCTGGGGTGATAGTAAGTGGCTCAGGCAGTTCCGCATGACCGGGAATATCAAAAGGCGTACCGTCCGGTAATACCCCTTTGCCAGATCGCAGTACCAACTTGCCATAGGAGAGCGCTTCGCGATCAATTTCATATTGCGCGAATCCCCAAAAGAATGGGGTAATCGTGGCGGCTCGTTTATGAGCGTAATATTCAAGATACCGCTCTTGCTGTTGAAAAAGTTGCGGGCGAAGAAAAAGACCCTCACTCCAAACGACTTTGTTAGTTCTCACGACTTAGTCCATTTCTTTAATTGATATTGACAGACGCTCAACGCGCACCTTGACGACCGGATCGTTTTGTTTCCCTGACCACCATTTTTTATACCAGGGCTGCACGCGTTTCTTGGGTAACGGGCTAAAAACCGCGTTCCACTCCGCCTGCTCAATTTCACGGTAAGCAGCAACAACGCCGATGGCAGTGACGCCACTGTTTAGCGTCAGTTCTATTGTTTTTGTCTCATTAGGTAGCATGATTCCGTCAAACACTTTCTCCATCTGCTCTTTCAGCGATGGAGTGCCCTCTTCGGTAATAGTGAAGAAATCACTCGACTTAAATTCATCCGTATTCTTCAGGGTATAAACTGTGATCCTTAACGGATTAGCGACACCTTTGTCATTTGGATTGATATTTTTTGCCGTAATCAGCTCGACGCTCAATTTATCAACCGGTTCGGGTTGAGGCTTCGAGCTACATGCCATGACCAATAGCGTGACCAATGCCACGAAAAAGTATTGTGTAATCCGATTAAACCAACGGATATTTTTTTTCATACTCAACCTAATCAAATAAAAACATTAAGTTTTATCCACAATAATATAGTGACCGGCAGATTCATCACTTTGCTTATTACCTGCACTACTATCAGGCCTGTTACATCTATTGTGGATAAAACCTAGATCTGGGTGAAAAACTATTACGGATAAACTCCGTCACTGAGAAAACTTGCCACCCGAAAGTGGCAAGTTTGATGTCTGGTCTAAAACAGCATTGCTTAGCTTTGCTGGTTAGCTTTAACATCGTAGTTAGCAGAAATAACGCCAGATTTATGGCCTTCAGCATTCTGCATAACGTAGTCTTGAGTCATCTTGGTGAATGAGAAACGAATCTCTTCACGTGGACGAGTTTCATCTTCAAGAGAACCGGCCATATCAACACGAGTGATGATTACATCGGTAAATTTAATAGTCAGGTATTCCAGTGGATCGCCACCTGCTTTACGCAGAACGAATTGGATATTCTTAATATGCTTACCCAACAAGCAATAGCTCAATAAGTTCGGGCTTGCTTTATCGGTATAATGCGTGAAACAGAAGTCAGAAACAGTTGCTTTACCTGAACCGCCGCCTGAGCCACTGTGCATATTTGAGTGCTGAGAAACGTCCCATTTCCAAGCCAGCACCTGAATTTCGTTTTTGTGGTTAGCATCTAAAGATTCGCCTTCGATACCATCAATTTTAATAAACATATCTTGCGACATAATAATCCTCTCTCGCACTTCTATTAATTTCACTTAATGAAAAACATCAAGCGTAGGAAGGCCCACGTAATAAATTTACGAAAACACATCCCTTTCCTATGAAAATAAGCATTACAAATAGTTTATTATTGACTATTACAATACTTTACCTATACACCACTTCTTTTAACGTCATTCAATATCATGCCTTGAATGACGTAAGGCCTCGCGCGATGCATTGCACGAAAACACATACTTTCCACTAAATACTAATTAAATAGAGGTAACTTCCATATTCTTTAACCTGATGCAGAGTAATATTATTCCTCGGCCCCAGTTGTCATCTATTTAATTACGCAACATCTTTCAGTGAAGGTAATTTAGCAACCATGCGCAGTGATACCGTCAAACCTTCCAATTGGAAGTGTGGGCGCAGGAAGAATTTAGCCTGGTAATAACCTGGGTTACCTTCAACATCTTCAACAATAACTTCAGCTGCGGCCAACGGACGGCGTGCTTTCGTCTCGATAGAAGAGTTTGCCGGATCGCCATCTACATAGTTCATGACCCAATCGTTCAACCAGCGTTGCATCTCATCGCGCTCTTTGAATGAGCCGATTTTGTCACGCACGATACATTTCAGGTAATGGGCAAAACGTGAACAGGCGAACAGGTAAGGCAAACGTGCCGACAAGTTGGCGTTAGCTGTAGCATCTGAATCGTAATATTCAGCAGGTTTTTGCAATGATTGCGCGCCAATAAATGCCGCATAATCAGTATTTTTTCTGTGCACCAGTGGAATAAAGCCATTTTTAGCCAATTCCGCTTCACGACGGTCAGAAATAGCGATTTCTGTTGGGCACTTCATATCAATGCCACCATCATCAGTTGGGAATGTATGACATGGCAAGCCTTCCACCACACCACCACTTTCCACACCACGAATCAGGGTACACCAGCCATATTCTTTGAATGAACGGTTGATGTTAACAGCCATAGCATACGCCGCGTTGGACCACACATATTTGCCATGGTCGGCACCGTCAGTCGTCTCTTCAAAGTGGAAGGCATCTACCGGGTTAGTGCGAATACCGTATGGCAGACGCGCCAGGAAACGCGGCATTGCCAGACCAATATAACGGGAGTCTTCGGACTGACGCAGTGAGTTCCAGGCAGCATACTCAAGATTCTGAGTGAAGATCTTGGTCAAATCACGCGGATTTGACAGCTCTTGCCAGGATTCCATCTGCAATACTGACGGCGCGGCACCAGTGATAAAAGGTACGTGTGCAGAAGCAGCAACCTTACCGATGGAAGCCAGCAAATCAACGTCAGGCGCAGTATGGTCAAAGTAGTAATCCGCCACCAGGCAACCATAAGGTTCGCCGCCCAATTGGCCATACTCTTCTTCATAGACTTTTTTGAATAATGGGCTCTGATCCCACGCCACACCTTTATAACGCTTCATATTACGGCGTAATTCATCTTTAGAGATGTCGAGAAAACGTAATCTCAATTTCTCATCAGTCTCGGTGTTATTCACTAAATAGTGCAGGCCACGCCAGGCACTTTCCAGAGACTGAAACTCTTGATGATGCAAGATCAAATTGATCTGCTCAGACAATTTACTGTCGATTTCAGCAATAATAGAGGCAATGCTTTTATAAGCATCATCAGATACAGTTACCGAATTAGCCAGCGCCTGCTCAGCCAATGTTTTAACGGCACCTTCTACTGCCGCTTTGGTCTGCTCAGACTTAGCCTTGAATTCTTTGGTCAATAACGAATTAAAGTCGCTATATTCAGTCGCAGCAGCGGCTGGTTTATTTTTTGCTTCTAAAGTGGACATGGTTTTTCTCTTCTTAATCAATCTTACTGTGGAGCATCAGCAGCGGATTGCTTTGTTTTCGGTGCGGATGCCAGTGTTGCCAGTAATGATTTGTCTTTCAGAAGTTTCATTACTAATTCCTCTGCACCTGCCTTGCCATCCATATAGGTTTGCAAGTTTGCCAATTGAGTACGGGCATCTAACAATTGAGACAGAGAATCGACTTTCTTGGCAATTTCATCGGGAGAAAAGTCATTCAGGCTCTCAAAAGTAATATCCACCATCAACTGGCCTTCACCCGTCAGCGTATTTTTCACAGCAAATGCAACTCGTGGTTTCATTGCTTTCATACGCTCATCGAAATTATCGATGTCAATATCCAGCAGCTTTCTATCTGCTACTGAAGGTAAAGGTTCAAGAGGCTTACCGGATAAATCAGCCAGCACGCCCATGACGAATGGCAATTCAACCTTTTTCTCACTACCATATATTTCCACATCGTATTCAATTTGTACGCGTGGCGCTCGGTTTCGAGCGATAAATTTTTGGGAATTACTTTTACTAACCATATATGCCTTTTATTCAAAACGTATTGTAAAATCATCAGGAAATAAGCTTCCTGAACCGCTATTGGAGAGATTAAATGTAAAAAATAATACTAAAACGTGCTCCCCTATTTATAAACTAACTCTATGCCAGCAGTTGCTCTAACCTGCCCTGGGGTTACCGTATTCGTACCTTTTGCATAATAACCCGCTAAAAAATAGTGTGTGACATCTGCACCGGAACTGGAAATAACATATTCCTGTACACTATTTTCATCGCCAACCACCATTTGTTGCCCTGCAGCTTTACTTAATCTGACTTGCGCGCTTTTGCTGAAATCATCAGCCACTTCATTCTGTAAATTTCCGGTTGTTGCATCCGGCATGGTAGCGCCAGCAGCTATAAAGCGTAATGACACTGTTCTATTTACCGGACATTTATTCAGCGCAATTTGAAATTGCTTTTTACCCGCTTCTGCTTTATCAGTTTTTAATTCGGTGGTCGACAAAGTCGGTAATAAAACTGACTCTGAAGAAGAACCGCCATCAATACTGACTTCACAGGTATCTTCCAGATACTCACCGGTAAATGAAACCTGAACTTTACAATCTGCCGCTCCAGCACATGCACTGGCTGCCTGAGCGGGCTGGCGCGCGATAAAAGCCGTAGCCAGCAATAGCAGAAACGATAAAAGTTTCAGTACAACATTACTTTTTAACCACGAAGACATACCACCTCCAACTGTGTTATATGCGTACTTTCTGCCTTCGCTGTAACATTTGCTTCCGTGCCTGAGTGAATACGGCATTTATCTTTACCACCATTTCTGATGACTTGCAGGGGTTGTGAACCCGTCCCCCAACCGCGAATAAAGGCCATACCACCTTGTCCGACAATCCCCTGACTCACACCATCCGCATCCAATAGATCCGTGCCAATAGGAAGAAACTCTTTATTTTCATCCCTGACGATAAGAACTAATGGTGCGCCGGTAATAGTCTTCATCGTGACCGGGATCATTGCTCCTGTTCTCGGCACCACTACTTTTTGACTCTCCAGTACATCTACCGAATCAGGTAATTCTTTGTAATCAATCGCCACTGTATTTTCACGGTATGCAGTCATCGACGGCATAATGGCATAGCCACGACTATCAATTGTTGCTCCGTTGCCGTTAAACAACTTAGCTCCCGCAGCGCCTTCAGCATGCACGATGGCAAAAGGTGCATCGCCAAGACGTGGGCCGATAGTTACTCCTCCCTGGTGAGCAACTAAACTGCCGTTGGCAGAGGCAGACAACTGGCGAGATGAGCTGTTATTCGCTGATGCCGTCATCCCGTACTGCCCTACCCCAGTCTTGTAACTCAGGTTACCAGCCACCGTCTTACTCGCGGCAGTGTCATTGCCACTGCTGTACGACGTCCCGACACCATAACCCAGCTCACTCTGATCACCCTGACTACCACTGGCATTCATCTGCACTAGCGTATTACCTGCATCATCATGGCTGGCCATTGAATACAATGTGTTAAACAATGGTCGCTTCACGATACTGCCACCCAGTGGGATGCTAATAGACGCCATGTAACTGTTTTGGTAATCGTTATTACTGCTATTGTCATAACTACTGATGTAACTGCTATTACTGGTTCGCATTGCCGTCAGCGCATAAGAGAAATAACGCAGCGAATGATTAAAGGTCACGGCATACTGCTGCGACGCATCCTGCCCTCCCCAGTAACTATAAAAACTACTATTCAGGTTCAGCGACATATTGTCAGCGACCCGCTGAGAAACACTTACCGATAAACGGTTGCGGGTACGAGAATCAAAAGCGCTGTTAGCGTTTATGCTGCCGTAGTGATCCTGACTCGCTTCCCTAAAAGTATAAAAACCGTTGGATGAGTATCTATATGCCGCCAATGTCAGGTTGGTATCGGTCTCACCAACGTATTTGGTATAGTCAACTTTGTAACTATTACCTGATGAACGGCGGTCATCACTCAATTCACTTCTTGCGTGGGTGACATCAAATGAAATCCCCCCAATTTGGGTATTAAATGCGTTACCAATCCCCACTGAACTATAATTCTCTGCCAGCTGCGCTCCGCTATACAGCGTATAAGTGTTGCCAAGACCGTAGTAATACGCACCTTGTACAATCGTCGGATTCGCATTTACCGTATTATCATTCAATCGGCCAGCAGCGATATCAAACTGGGATACCCCTTGGTAAAGCAACATCGGCGGCGCTGAAAACGGAATTCTTTGGCTACGGGTACGGCCATCAGATTCGGTCACCGTCATTTCTAAATCACCACCGTATGACATGGTGCCGATATCAGCCAGTTCGAACGCCCCCGGCGTAACGACTGTTTCATATATCGTCTGTCCACGCTGAGTCACCGTGACTCTGGCGTTGGTTTCCGCCACTCCCCGTATCACTGGTGAGTAATTTCGAATCCCTTCCGCTAACATTCGGTTATCGGATGCCAGTTGAACACCCCGTAAACCAAACCCCTCAAATAAACTTCCGCGGGTATCGCTATCCCCCAGAGTTAACTGACTCTTCAGCGAAGTGACATCCGTGGCCGCAAAACCATATAAATTCTGGGTTTGCGCACCACCATCGTTGTTCCAACGGGTATTAAGACGTTTTCTTAACCGCCACTCACCAAGATTGAGACCGGTAATCAAGCCAATGTTGGCGTTATAAGAATTCGACTTTGATCCGTCATCTCTATTACCGTTAAAAACGCCATAAACATTGCTGTTATAATCCAGGAAACCAACTGGGGCACCTGCATCCCACAAACTGGGGCTAATATAGCCACGAGGATGTTTCACTAAATTAAACTGTGGAACCGTAATTGAAAGCTCAAAGTCCCCTGAGTTATAACGCGTACTGCTGTCTTTAATTAAATCTCGTAAGTTGTAGCATTGATCTTTCGCCGCGTCTTTTACATCACTCGCTATCTTGGTCGAACCATTCAGCTCGATTCTCAGACCCAATGCATCAAGCTGATCCAATTTAAAACAGGGTTCAGCGGTGGATTCGCCGGCAACGGATTCAAAGCGAATACTGTGCTTTCCGTTCATCTTGCCATTAACGATAACCATCACATCATAAACTCCGGGGGATACCGGGTTTTCATTCATAAACCGTGCTACATCAATCCCCGAACCGCGAATAAAATCAGGATTAAATTCTACTGCGGTAATTTCAGTCTCATTATTTTCATTCACTAATGGTGCCGCTATCACACTCTTATGTAAGAACAAAGTCGTACTTATAATTGTTAACGTAAAGCCCAATGAATTTTTGAACGGTAAATTCACTAATCTATCGATTTTATTTTGTAAGTAGCGCGTTATACATAAATGATTCACGAGCGAAAGCTCCCTTTTATACCCTACGGCTTACCTGCCATTTCACAGCAAGAGCTTCCGGTTTCCTATCCGACACGCTTATCCTTGCCCCCGCAGCGTTTTATTATTTTTTAACAACCACTCCTTTACCTTGTGCAAAAGATATATTTCCATCAATCGCTGCACCGTAATCATTTAATAACTTGTAGCTCATTGTTGAAATACCTGAAACTTTGCTGTTAGGGTAAAAAACCGAAGTGGAAAGTGGTGCCAGCATATCTGTCTTCAGTTCAACTTTTTTCCCACCAGCAGTCACACTGCCTGAGTCAAATGAAAAATAATAAGGTGACGGGTTTGTTACTTTTACGCCCTGACCTTTTTGACTATCGTTAACCAATTCCCATTGCAGCTTTTCAGCTTGTTCTGCACTGCTGCTATTTAACGCTGTTGGTCGATAGAAAATTTTAATTCGGGTACGAAATGCCAATTCCAATTTATTTTTATCAGCACTGTCTTTTTGCACTGCTGGTATTTCTAGCATGTTAAACCAGAAGACCGATTCTTTATCTTGCGGTAAGGCCATGCCATTATAAATCATACGGACACTTTGCCCTTTGCCGCTCTCAACACGAAACACCGGCGGCGTCACAATAAAGGGAACAGTGACATTATTTATTTTGGCATTACTACTTCCATCATCAACCCAGACCTGTACTAACGCGGGCTCTGTGCCTTTATTATTCGTGCGTACATTGACTTCTTTCTGAGCCGCTGGGAATATCACACGTGTACCACTGATGGTCATAGCAGCATACGTTGGGATGTTGCCAACAATCAGCGACAACACTAAAATAATCGTTTTATAAAACATCGCGTTACCAAATAGTAATGAGTTAGAGCTGTACGTCTGGTGATATAACAACTCGTTACCAATGAATGCTGCTGTAACCTTAGCAACAAGTTGTTATCACTACTTTGGTATGACGACCCAATTACAACTGGGTCGCAAACCTATCACTCAACGAGTGATTAATTATAAGACAGTACGTATTGAACTTTAGCAGTCACGATACCTGGAGTGGTTGCTGCAGTTGCATAGTAACCACCAGCGTAAGACAGAGTCGTGGTACCTTTAGGATCAGCACCAGTACCTGGAGTCACATCAAATGCTGCACCAGTATCACCCACACGGATTTGTGAGCTAGTGCTATCCAGGTTATAAAGACGTACTTCAGCACCAGTTGCTCCACCAGTAGTGCTATTGGTCAGGTTACCGGTAGTTGGGTTAACACCGTCACTGTTGATTGCGTTGAAGTGAGCAGAAACTTTGGTCACAGCTACTGGGCAATCCACGACAGAAATAGTGAAGTTTGTGGAACCCTCTTGATCACCAGATTTTGCCAGAACGCTAGTAGAAAGCGTTGGCAGTGTTACCAGCACATTTTCAGTACCTGTTTCAATCTGGCAAGTATCATCTTGCAACAAACCGTTGAAGGTAACTGTACCATTTGAGGCAGCAAAAGCAGTTGTTGAAGAAACAGCCAAAGCCAGTGCACATACAGCCAGATTTACTTTACGCATAACTTTCATCCTTTAGTTTACTTTCCAATTAAATTATTTTTTAAATAAAGCACATATATAGTTAACATCTGCATAAGCAGATACGCCCTATTCTTTTTTGCCTTTCATTTTGACAAGAAACAGCAAATTCCTTTTTGAGATAAATATCTAACCAACACCTTTAAACTTGATGTGTTTAATTATTTATCTTTTCATTCAGCACAGAAACCGTGAATTTATTTTCGACTTTATCGACGAACACGATCTGGTTAGGTATTGCGTCGTGGTCACGTAAAATAAATTTACCAATTTCAGGTGTAATATTCTGTTCAATATAACGAATAAGCATACGGGCGCCTGTTTCTGCTACTGAGCAGCGGCTAACTACATCGTCAACGACCACATCACTGTATTGCAACGTCAGCTGATGCTGAGACTGCAAACGCTGGCCGATACGATCTAAATGTAATCGAACAATATGCTGCAACGCGCTCTGCTGGAGCGGCAAATAAGGAATCACAGTGACGCGACCCAAAAATGCGGCGGGGAATACTTTCAGCAATTCAGGTTGCAACGCACTTAATATTCCATCTTGATCGGGAGCAGTATCTGGATCAGCAAATAAGTTACTTAATAATTCGCTACCCACATTGCTGGTTAACAGCAAAATAGTGTTTTTAAAATCAATAAACCGTCCTTCGCCATCTTCCATCTGGCCTTTATCAAATACCTGGAAGAACAGTTCATGGACATCTGAATGTGCTTTTTCAATTTCATCTAACAGCACAACACTATAAGGTTTACGCCGTACTGCCTCGGTTAATACACCACCTTCGCCGTATCCCACGTAGCCTGGAGGCGAGCCTTTTAATGAGGAAACCGTGTGTGACTCTTGGTATTCGCTCATATTAATTGTGATAAGGTTTTGCTCACCACCATACATACTTTCCGCAATGGCCAATGCCGTTTCTGTTTTACCCACCCCGGAAGGGCCAACCAACATAAAGACACCCAGCGGTTTCCTTGGGTCTGCCATCCCCGCACGTGCAGTCATAATATTTTCGCTCAACTGGACTAATGCATGCGGCTGACCAATCACTCGCTCTTCGAGACGTTGCGGTAGCTCCATCACGGCACGAATATCGTCTTTGAGCATTTGCCCTACTTGAATCCCGGTCCAATCCGCAACAATGTTGGCGATCACGGTTGCATTAACCTCAGCTTGTACCAAAGGCTGCGCACTGCGAATAAGCAATAATTGCTCTTCAAGTTGCGCCAATTGCTGCTGATACTGCTGGCGTTTTTCTTCATCAGGCGTGGGTTGCGACACCAGTTCATACAGCACCGTTCGCGTAGCCGTAATGGCAGTAACCAATTCACGCTCTGCCTGCCAACGTTGTTCAAGCTTGTTTGCCGCGGCTGAATGTTGGGCAATCGTGGCTTCTAACAGTGCTGTGCGCTCGTCCTGCCCTTTGCCGAAATGTTGGGCTTTTTCCAGCGATGACAACTCGGTTTGCGCGGTTTCACTCTGGAAAGTCAATTGCTGCAATTCTGCCGGTTGTGAGAATTGTGCGACGGCAACACGTGCACAAGCGGTGTCAAGCAAGCTAATCGCTTTATCCGGTAACTGGCGCGCAGGGATATAACGATGCGATAATCGCACCGCAGCTTGCAAGGCTTCATCCATGATCCATACGCCGTGGTGCTTCTCTAACGCCGGAGTCAATCCACGCAGCATCGAAATAGCAGTATCTTCATCAGGTTCATCGACCTGAAGTACCTGGAAACGACGAGTTAGCGCCGGATCCTTTTCAATATGGCGTTTAAACTCACTCCAGGTTGTCGCGCCAATGGTGCGCAATTGACCGCGCGCCAGTGCCGGTTTGAGTAAATTAGCTGCATCACCGGTTCCTGCATTTCCCCCCGCACCGACCAGAGTGTGAACTTCATCTATAAACAGGATGACAGGCGTTGGTGAAGCCATTGCTTCGTCTAAGACATTCTTCAGGCGTGCTTCAAACTCGCCTTTCATGCTGGCACCCGCCGAAAGAGCCACAACATCCAGGGTTAGCAGACTCACCTGACTCAGTGCGGGAGGCATTTCACCCGCGACAATGGCCAGTGCCAGACCTTCAACTACGGCCGTTTTACCCACGCCAGCTTCACCAGTGAGCAACGGGTTGTTTTGTCGACGACGCAGTAAAATATCCACCATCGTACTGATTTCATGGTTGCGCCCCAGTACCGGGTCTATCTTGCCTTCACGAGCTAATGCAGTCAGATCCGTGGTGTACTGCGCCAATGTCGCGGTACTTTTGCCGTTAATAGCATTACTGGCTTCACCCGGTAATGTGCCGTCATACATTGGGCTACCATCGGTGGCCGCTTCATTGGTTTCCGGCGATGCCTGCGTAATAAAGTTAAAATCGCTGCTCAAATGCTCCAGTGGAATTTTTTCCATTTCTGGAGCAATAGCCAACAGTGCCCGGCGCAATTCCATATTGGTTAGCATTGCCAGCAACAAATGTCCGCTGCGAATACGTGTATCTAAACACTCCAGGCTGGCGTACACCCATGCCCGTTCGATGGCTAATTCTATATGGTATGAAAAATCTGAAATACTGGTCGCACCGACGGGCAAGCGGGCAAGTGCTTGAGCCAGGCCACGTTCAAAAGCATCTACGTCAACAGCAAAATAGCGAACAATATGTTTAAGATCGTTATCTTCTTGATGCCAAAGTTGGTTCAACCAATGAATCAATTCTACATAAGGGTTGCCACGCAATTTACAAATCGTTGTCGCACTTTCAATACCTTTGAAAAGAGTGGCATCCAGTTTGCCGAAAAGATTTTTCCTTGTAATAGCCACGTTGTTTATCCTGGTCTTTTTAACTGTATTCACACCTGCATGTATTTATGTCTACATGTGTATATCAGCTTATATGTTTATGCGTATTTGCGGAGCATCGCGAGGTCATTATTATTACGTCACGAACTTTTGTGGGGCTAAGAGTAAAGGGGTAAAATAAAAAACGAAAGTATATTTATTCGATATTGGACATTTTAAGAATTTTGCTCAAACTAATATCAACAAGCACCTGGATATATTCAAAAACCCAAAACAGTCAATGTGGGATAATTCACTTTTAATAATGCGAAAACTCCTACAAATAATAAAGAAAACGAGAATCAGATGAAAGAGAGACTGAATTAAATTAGGAATTCCGCCCATAACAAAGTCCTAAAGTTACATATCAATAACAATTTAACGCTTTGTTTGGATTGAATATTCAAGCAAAAACGCCTATGGAATAGTTATCGAGATTTTAAAGAGTATTGAGCCAAAAACCCTTGCATGTAATAATTCATCTATTAAACAGGATTTAAATAATAGTTATTGATAATTTTCACCCATACAATAAATACAACGGGTGGAGATGAATTTTATTATTCCCACATGTGAATATACAATTGATAAAACTGTTGTTTCGTTATCGCTGAATACGTTAAATCCGAATAAGTGGATATCAACAAAAACGATTCGACTGATTAGGCGAAATAAAGCTGACATAACAACTGAGGCAGTAAGTGGATCACAAATTTCTTGATTACTATAATAAAGAACTGACTTTTATGCGCGAAATGGCGCAGGAATTCGCCGATAAGCATCCTAAAATAGCGGGCCGCTTAGGCATGCACGGGATTGAAGTTGCCGACCCCTATGTTGAACGCCTGATCGAGTCTTTCTGCTTTCTCTCTGCCAGAACACAAATTAAGCTGGATGCCGAATTCCCCAAATTTACTCAGCGCTTGCTGGATATTGTCTATCCCAATTACAACTCTCCCACCCCGTCAATGGGAGTGATTCAACTTAAGCCAAACCTAAAAGAGGGTGATTTGACCCAGGGCTATAATGTCCCTCGTGGCAGTTCGTTTTTCACCCATATTGCCCCAGGTGAAACGACCCGTTGTGAATTTCGCAGTGGGCAGGATGTTGGATTATGGCCGCTGGAGATAACAGAAGCACGCCTAAGCTCCATTCCTCCCGATATGCCAAATCTGGAAAAGCACCGTATTGCCTATCATCGACTAAAGGGTGCCTTGCGCATTAAGCTAAAACTGGTCGGCGACCTGCAATTTTCGCAACTAGCAGGGTTAGATCGCCTGCCTATCTATATCAATGGTGACGAGAGGATAGTCTCTCACATCTTTGAACTTCTGCATGCCAGCCATGTTGCAACTATCATCCGTGCAGGGCACGGCGTGACAGCTGAAGATACCGTGATAAGCAATGACGCTCTTGCTTTTGAGGGGTTAAGCCCCGATCAAAGCCTGTTGCCACTGTCGTGGAATATTTTTCATGGCCATAACCTGATGCAGGAATACTTCACCTGCCGCCAGCGATTCTATTTTTTCACACTGACTCAGTTGTCCAAAAGTCTAAGCAATAATCACACCAACGAAGCGGAGATTATTATCTTACTGGACCGGTTGCCACAGGAGCTGGTGAGTCATGTTGCCCCCTCTCGCTTCCTATTGAACTGCACCCCGGTGATTAATCTATTCCAGAAGCGCATGGACAAGATTGAGATTAATCGTGCACTGAATGACTTTCACGTGGTGCCAGACCGAAGCCGACCGCTCGATTACGAAGTTTTCTCCATCACGAAAGTCTTTGGTCAACAAGCGGAAACCAGTAAAGAGGTGGTATTTAACCCCCTCTACCAAACCCGCCATTGCGACAATGGCAATTTTGGTCGCTATTTTTCCATTACCCGTAAGCCCAGAACGAGTCAGAACAATAAGCGTAAATATGACACTCGTACGCCTTATGCCAGTACTGAGGTCTTCGTTTCGCTGGTTGATCAACAAGAAGCGCCCTACGGCGATAACCTGCGGTATTTATCCATTGAGGCGCAGGTGACTAACCGAGATCTGCCGCGGTTGATTACCAGTAATG
This sequence comes from Yersinia enterocolitica subsp. enterocolitica, assembly GCF_901472495.1. NCBI lineage: Bacteria > Pseudomonadati > Pseudomonadota > Gammaproteobacteria > Enterobacterales > Yersiniaceae > Yersinia > Yersinia enterocolitica. Next base: position 428,455 of record NZ_LR590469.1, on the reverse strand, counting down.
GCAATTTTGAATTAACCATGTCGGATTCAGCGCCAGTACACGGCGCGCACTTTGTATTTCAGCCCAGCCCCCCTCGGGCCCCTTTTGCGATAGATGAATCTGCCTGGCGGTTAATCCGTCAGCTCAGTTTTAACTACTTGCCATTATCTGATATGACTCATGCTAATGGGGGGGAGTCGCTACGTAACATGCTGCGTCTGTTTGTTAGCGCCTCAGATCTTGAATCGAATACCCAAATCGATGCACTGGTTGGCTGCAAAAGCGAGCCGGTAATCAGACGACTGCCCGGTAACGGCTTACTGGTTTATGGTCGTGGGATCTGTTGCACCTTGACCGTTGATGAAGAAGGGTTCTCCGGCATCAGTCCCTATCTGTTTGGCTTGATCATGGAAAACTATTTGGCACGCCACGCCGCGATCAATGTGTTTACCGAGACTGAACTGCACTCGATGCAAAGAGGACGTGTCGGTCAGTGGAAAGCCCGTCCTGGTCGCCGGGGAGTGCTGTAATGCAACCCGACGACAGCATACAGCAGCAGAGCCAACTCAATCTGGATACCTGGTATCAGCAAGCAGAGCCCTGGAATGCCGGTTTTATCAGCATGATGCGGGCTAATGCGGCCCGAACTCCCGATATGCCCGCTCCCGCTAAAGCTATGCTGCCGAAACAAGAAAGCTTCCGTATCGGACAAAGTGCCAATATGGCGTTCTCACCACGTGAGATTGCCCATGTTGAAATGAAAGACGGGAAGATGGACCTACAGCTTTTTGGTCTGGGTATCTGGGGGCCGCACGGCGCGATGCCGTTGCAAATGACTGAACTGGCCTACACCCGCGCTGAGTTGCATGACCATACACTGACCGACTTTGCCGATCTATTTCATCATCGGGCGCTATCACAGCTCTATCGTGCATGGTTTGTCTCTCAGGACACCGCTTCACTTGACAGGCAACATGATGAGAAATTCTCTTTTTATATCGGCAGCCTGGCCGGTTTAGACCCAGCGGAACTGACACATAGTGCGCTGCCGGTGCATGCTCATCTGGCTTCATCCGCCCATCTTATTCGTGAAGCACGTAACCCCGAAGGCTTAGTCGGCGCATTGCAATACTACTTTGAAGTGCCGGTCAGCATGGTCGAATACGCCCAACAGTGGATCTTTCTGGATAAAAGTGACCAGACGCAATTGGGCGATGGTGCCTCAGCGATGCTGTTAGGTGACGGTGCCATTCTGGGCGACACCGTTTTAGACCGACAGCATAAATTCGAGCTGATACTTGGCCCGCTCAGCCTGCAACAGTATTTGCGTTTCAGCCCATCAGGACAGGATTTACCGGTATTACGTGAATGGGTTCGTAACTTTGTCGGATTTGAATATGCCTGGGAGGTGCAATTGTTGTTAACCGCCGCTGAGGTTCCAACCGCCACATTGGAGGGCACCAGCCAGTTGGGGTACACCAGTTGGTTAGCCCGAGAGGATGTCTCAGCCAACGTACGCGGAATGAGTTTTGAACCCGAAATGCACCGTTATTAACCCATCAGCATCACGGCTAAGTCCGAGAGTGAAAAATTAGACGACGTCCACCCATGGCGTTAAAAGGAAGAAACATGAGTGTACCAAGTATTGCTGATAGCAGAGGTTATTATCACCGCCTGATGCAACCTATTCCAGGTGACCATCCTTGCGGCCTAAGTCTGGAATATGACTCAGCATTTCTGATGCTGCAAACAAAACTGCAACCCAAGTTGACCGCCGAGTACGGCAACTTTGTTGAAGTCGCTGAGCCGACCAACTGGACCGATACCGAGCGAAAATGCCTGGAGCTGCTAGGTAAAGCCCGTGACATTCGGTTACTGATTATTCTGATGCGCTGTCGAATGCGTCAAATTGGCGTAAGTGCGGTGCAGGAAGGGCTGGAAGCCCTACTGTGGTGCCTGAGTGCCTGGCCGGATGATCTACATCCACAGTTACTTGATGAAGGCGAATTTGAACCTTTTATGCGGGCCAATGCTTTTGCAGAATTAGACGATATCGATGGTTTTATTGCTGATTTTCGCAACCAACCCCTGCCCAAAGCCGCCGGAATGCAAATATCAGTCAAAGAGCTTGAGAAAGCGCATTCGTTCCCGCGCGAAGACGGTGCACTGGAAGAAGCCACTTTGGAAGCCATTGAGCATGATTGGCAGGCCCGTTCCGATAGCGCGATCCTCTCATTGCAAAAAGCTTATGCATTGCTGTTGGAATTAACCACAAATCTTAGCCATTCTCTCGGTGAGGTCACCCCTGACTTCGTCAGATTGACGGCGGTGTTACGCCACTTTGGTGGGAGCAATATGGCCGATATCGCGCCTATCGCAGCCGTTGAAACACCTGAATATATTACGGCAACCGAGGCCACTGAAGTCTATACAACGGCCCCGGAATGGCAGCCTGAGGAAATAGTCACCGCGGTCAGTGTCCCCACTGATACTGCGACTCCCACTTATCCGCCCGCGCCACACATGTCACCATTACAACAGCCACCATTGCAATCGCCACCGCCGATAGCTGTTGCGGCACAAGTTCCAATCGCGCCAAAAGGAATTCAAAATCGCGCGGACGCGTTATCCCGACTCATTGAAGTCCGCCAATGGTTTGCGACTACCGAGCCTAGCAGCCCGGTGATCGCGCTATTGTCATTTTCAGAAAAAACCATTGGCAAAAGCTTTGGTGAATTACTGCAAATCATTCCGCCAGAACTGATTTCTAAACTTGATGCAGGACAGGAGTAGTTAGCCATGACAAGGACGCTTTTTATATTGGCATTCGGCGCGATTACCGCCGGGCAAGCAAGCGCCATCTGTACCATTGATACAGAAAGCAAAGACGGTGGTTCTCTGCCATCAACCATGAATATACCTGCTTTAACGATCACTATTGATGCAGATGCACCCGCTGACACCTCCAAGTTTATTGCCGAGGCGGATTCAGCAACGCAAGGAACCAGAGTAACTTATGTCGATTGCGCCATTGGTAACCCTTACGGTAAAAATGTTGGCATCTTGCTGGGGGCAGATTTGGGTAAGGGATTATTTGCCACCAATATCGACGGTATTGCCGTTAAACCTATGTGGAGTAATGGTGCTGCCTTTGGTACGTTCAATACTAACGGGGGAATGACATTTACCACTGAAATTGGCCGTTGGACTTATCCGGCTAACTCCTTTTTCAGAATTGAATTATATAAAACCAAAGAGACACTCTCCTTGAGCAATACTGCGGGTCAGTTGGTGTTGCCCGCAGGCACGGCGGCCTATAACTGGGTGAACAGCAATAGCGTAGCCAACTTCGCACAGAAACTGGATATCGGCCAAATCACTATTATTAGTACCCCATCCTGTACTTTTGACGGCACAAAAATTGTCGATTTTGGCCTGGTAACCTCAGGCACATTGAATAATGGAATCGAGCGCAATCTGGATTTTGATATCACCTGTAAAACCGATTATGGGCAATATTCAGCCACCGCCGCTATTACCACGCAAACGCCAACTGCCGATGGGAATTACATCAAAGTCAAAGACAAGGATGGCCAGGATGACCGGATGCGCATAAGAATCAACGATAGTTCCGGCAAATTACTGGCACTTAATGGCAGTGATCGTGAGCAAAAGCTCAATATCGCCAGTGCGACACCGGCTGAATTTAAGTGGAAAGCCACTCTTGAGCAGGTATCAGCTACAGCCAAACCCGCTAACGGCAACTTTAGCGCCGCCGCAGAAATTATTTTACAAGTTAATTAACCCATTAGGGCAACACTGTTAATTTACACGGATTATATATGCAGTCTGTATCTTCTATTTTTGTGAGCATTGCAAGCTATCGGGATTCAGAATTGATCCCGACGCTACATGACATGATAAATACAGCTAAAAGTCCCGAAAATCTCAATATTGCGGTTTTCTGGCAAGATGATAATGACATTAATACTTTCATTAATCAGGGAATGCGGCTGATAGAAAGTCAAACCCATCTTGGCTATCCATTGCATCAATTGGAATATAACCAGGCGCATATATGGGTTTTAGCTGTGCATTATTATGAGAGCAAAGGGGCTTGTTGGGCCAGGCATATGGCTGAAGGGCTCTTTCAGGATGAAACCTATTTCTTGCAAATAGACTCCCATTGCCGATTTATTCAACACTGGGACCATGAAATGGTCACAATGTTAAATAGCCTGCGAGACAAAAGCCCTAAGCCAATATTATCTGCTTATCCCCCAGGTTATGAGCCAGGTGAGAATGAAAACAGAAAAAATTATGTCAGTCGGCTGATTTTTAATACTTTTACTCCTGAAGGCATGGTGCAAATGATGTCCACGCCTTTTACCGAAAGTACGCCTGTGCGCTGCGGGTATTTAGCCGCTGGTTTCATATTCACCGATGGCTGCTTTGTCCGTGAAGTCGCCAACGATCCCGACATTTTCTTTCTGGGGGAAGAAATTGCCATGGCGGCCCGCGCGTTTACTCATGGCTACGATTGTTATGCTCCGCACAAAATCCTGCTGTGGCATTTCTATACTCGCAGCAAGCACAGCAAAGTTTGGTCTGATCACAATAATGAGGCCAAGAAATCTGGCGCGGTGAAACTGGCCTGGTGGGAGCGGGACAAAATCGCTAAAAGCCGGGTTCGTACTCTTATGGGCACTGAACAAAACAACGTAGAACTTGGCTGCTATGCATTAGGCTCACAACGCAGCTTACAAGAATTCGAATATCGCCTCGGGGTTAATTTCAGCAAGCGAGCTGTGCATCCGGATGTCGTCGGCACCGACAAAGTGAGCTATTTCACTGATCTCCCAACCGCCCACGAGCAGTGGCTAGAATCCTTAATTCTGGTCAATAAAAAAACGCTAAAAATAGAAAAACATGAAGCCGATTTCACCCGTGAAGATGTGGAGTGGTGGCACATCGGTGTTTATAACGCGCAAAATGTTCAAGTTATGGCTGAACATGTTGATATCAGCAATATGAAGAAAATCATTACTAAAACCGATGACTCAATCTTTGAGTTAAAACTGGCCTTTAATACCGAAACGGATTCAAACCCACGCTCTGTCAGAATATGTCCTTATATTCGCTTGCAGGGTTGGGGTGATGTTGTGGAGAAACCCTGGTGAAAAGCGAAGATATTTTCAAACAGATTTTAAGCATCGACACCTTATTATCTTTTAATGGCATTATTCCGTCGTTATCCGGCTTCCAGCAAAAACTGATTGCGCAAGTAGAGGCATTTGGCCTCACACTGAAATCAGAACAACATCCTCCCATCGAAGTCGACAGGTTATGTCATCAGCTTTGCCACTATCTGGATAAACGTACTGAAAATACAATTAAAGATAAGGGGTTAAGTTGGGATAGCTATTTATTATTAGACTATTTCTATGGTTATAGCACGCCTGCTCCTGCTGATAATGTCAGCCTGGAAGCGTTATTAAATAGCGATGATGAAGTCATCTGCCAATATGCGCTAAAAATACTTGTCCTCTCGCGTAATTTGCCCACCCGTGATGTGAAATCGCAGCAATTATTTGCGCAGTATGGTCATAAGTTATTACCTCCTAATCTGGTTATGGATAACGATGATCTTCACATGGAGCCAGAGCCGGAGGAAACAGGCCACCATGAGGAACTTCTCGAAATAGAACCCGCATCTGAGCCACGTCGAATTTGGCGATCGTTGGGCTTACCTCTCTTTACCGCCCTGCTATCGCTCGGTGCGTTTTGGTTTTGGTGCTCTCGTTATTTAGGTAATCTGTCTTAAATGTTTAAGCTCAAATTAAATAAGTCGCTATTACTGCTCTGGTTGGCAACCTGTGGCGTATTGATAGCAAGTCTGGCTTTGTATGAAAATACGTTATGGAATAATGCTATTTTTATTACTTTCCTTGCCCTATTGGTGCTCACAGTATGGCAACATTACACCCTTAAACCAAAACCCTCTCCGTCAGAACCACAACAACCCCCTCAACCGGTGGTTGCAGAAACTGCGCATCAGGGGAATACCGTCATTTTGATTCTTGGCCCCTATGCCGCCAAATGGTTTAGTCATCCGGGAGCTGCCGATAATACACGTTTTTCCAGCCAGGCTATTTGGATCTTAATTCCTGATCCGGAATCATTGCAAAAAAGGCTCAAACATATAGCGACACATCACCCATCTGCACAAGTATCGGCTTTTTTCCCGTTCTTGCCTGATGTGTATGAAAATACATCAATTATCATTTCACAACTAACAAAATGGCAGAACAGTTTTTCGATCTTATCCCTGCAAACTCCCCTCGCCTGCGTGTTTGCTATCTATATTCAGTTAAGTGAGGAACGTCTTAGCCATAATCCTGATAATGCGTATTGGACTGGAAATATTAATCTCGCCAATAAAAAAGAGATCGATATTACTGCTGCTTTCCAAGCATTGAGCCAAAAACTTGAGTCGCAAGATACTAGCAGTACGGCGTTCTCATCCCAGCGTCACGCAATTGCACATAATCTGTTTATTTGGTTAAACGAATCTGGCGTGACAAATAGCTTAAAAAATCTCTTTTCCCACACATCATTACAGCTGACTGATGTGATTTTATCCGATAACGGAAAAGGGTTTATCAAACATGGTGCCTGGTCGGTATGGCTGGAAAAAACATTGGGGATTTTACCTGGTTTGGCCTCATCCCTATCACGACCACCTTTTCCGGCAGTGATTAATTGGCGAAAACCACAGATAGCGCCAGTGGTCAAATCGACTGTTATTGAAACCCCAACACCGCCGAGATGGTTATGGAGTTTGGGTTTTGCCACCGTGCTATTAGCAGTACACATGGCCTATTCTTTATCGCAAGAAAAAACTCGCCATGACCAATTTAACCAACAGATGGCAACTTTGGGCAATATGAGTGATATATCCGTGCAACATATTACGGATAATATTACGAAGTTAACTGATAAGGCCAAAATATATTCTAACTGCTTGAATATAACAAATATTACACATTGGGGATTATCTCAATGTGCACCGTTATTAAATAAAATAAATCACCAAATTGAAAGTTATCAAGATATCCCTGCGTTTAGTTCTACCCAAATGGCCCCGATGTTTGATTCAAATAGCATAAAACTGAAGCCCAATGCGCAAACAAACGAAACTCTGGCATCCTTGTTACTTCTGGTAGAGCAGCATCAAGGCAGAAAAGTTCTCATTATCGGTCATTCGGACAATACCGGCAGTGCTTCATTCAATATGACAATTTCCGAACAACGCGCAGTTGTGGTTCGGGACTGGCTAATCAAAAACAGTGCACTTGCAAAAGAAGATTTCATTATCAGAGGAATGGGAGCATTAGAACCGGTCGCATCAAATGATACACCAGCAGGACAAGATCAAAATCGGCGCGTTGAAGTGCTGTTATTACCAATACATAACAAAAATGCGGGAGCTTAAAATCCAATGAATGCTAATTCTTCTACTTATTCTATTTTTGAGGGCACCTTTCTGACAACAGCCCCGGTTCTGGATCAGTCAGTGAATATTTTAATGTTCAGAGATCCTGATAACCACGAATATACCATTATCATTAACCGTGCTTTATTAGATGAAGAACAAACACCTGAAGATTTCTGTGAAAAAGAGATGGAAGCATTACGCAATAAACTACCTGGATTTCAAATTGAGGGGAAATTACTCAAACATGAGCTTGGTCCGGCGAAACTACCCGTAGTACAAGTGGCAAACAATTTCTTGCAAGATGGGGAAATTACTCGCCAGGTACAGTCTATCGTATTACTGCCGCATCATGCCATCTCAAATCCAGCTAATCGTGTCGTGCTTATTTTCACTTTGACAACTGCCGGAGGTGAATTTACTGAACATCAACGTAAGCATTACGTACAAATTATTAATAGCTTCAATCCAAAAGTTGTATCAGCTCGTTAATATCAGCCAAAAATCACTTCACGCGATATTATCCAATATAGCGTGAAGTGATAATTGCACCAAGATGGGGGCGTTAAGGCAGTTTACTGAAAAAATAGCATGCGATATATTGTTGCAGGCAATACATTGCAAATCAGATACAAATGAAAACAGCTTCTTTATTGCTATAGTTTTTCATATGTGATGCATAATTATAGAACTCTAAGCGATTTAACACACCCAGTTTTCTTATGGCATTTCTCCGATGGGTTAATACTGTTTTTTCAGAGCGTTCAAGTATATTTGAAATATCTGTAATCGTATAACCTTGCCCAGTTAATTCTACCACTCGACTTTCAGTGATAGAGAGTTGGATATAATTCTTAAGCCCTAACTGTCTAAATATATCGCTGTTCATCATATTGCAGTGACTGAGACGTGCAATAGTCAAAATTTTCTTGATTTTAGAGATAATGTCATAGATATCGAGCTGACTGCTATTAAAAGGAATGTTGACTGTCATCATCGGAGTATGATTACTACTGGTACACTTCGCAATAAACCCACTCTCTTGGTATATATTGACAATCACCATAAAATCTTTAAATATCACATTAGCTCGGTGTATCGATTTTTTTTCATGCGGATTAAGGAATAAATAATCCTCAACGCCCTCTTTATTAAAAACTTTCTGGAGTAGAGAATGCAAACCTAACTCATAGAAAGCATTTTGGGTTGTAATCGCTACACTTAACATTTTAAATGTCCCTTATTTTTACTCACTATCCTTAGTCAGGATGGGCTGAACAAATTTTGAATAGAAATGATGATGACAAATAGTCATCAGCAGAATTTTATCTTTTCGATTATCACGCTTTCGCTGAGAAACTCAGTAGTTTGATAAGTGAAAAGTTAAAACCCGAGAGATAAAACTAACTTTACTCAAACTTCGATGATTGAGGGAAGTACATATATCTGAAGGAAATTCTAAATTTAAAATATTTATTTCATTTATCAACGTAAACCTCTCACCTATGAACAATGTAGATTGTCAAATATGACCTCGACTATTAAAAATTCAATATGGCAATTAAACAACACTAAAAAGTAAAAGTATATGGGAATACTGCCACCAACCTTGTCGGATTTTTCTCACTCCCATTGTAAAGATTCTTTGTCATAAAAGGGACATTGCGTTTGCCACCGGATACAGTTATTGGCTCAGACGCTTTGGCCGTCTTTTTATATTCCCTTTAGTGACAACAGATTACCTTGATTTAAAGCCAAGAAGGATATTCTTGATAACACCAAAGTACATGAATACTTTTTCAAATTTATTGATATTAATATCCGCATCAACAAAATGGTCAACCAAAATAATTTTTATGAGTCTGGCACAGAAATAAAATAAACCCATACGATTTATATGGGTGCTATGCCGCTAGCCAGTATATCTTGTCAGCTCACTCGAAAGATAATCGTTTTGATAGCTTAGAAATAAAAAATCGATCGGTGATACCAATCAAATTTATTTATACCATATAAATCCGAGGAGGAGGCCCCCCCCTCCCCCAGCCAGATTAACGTTACGATAACAAGAAAATATCTACAGATGCCTGAAGGGTTAAACAGAATAGACACTATCATCAATGCTATAATTGGCGTTCTTTCATCTCCGTAGCGACATGTTTATATTGAAAAACAAAGATGAAAATAACCAACAAGATAAGTGTGTACGCAGCAAAAACTCCAGGCGAGCATACTGATCATCATGACGCGCTTAATGCCAAAGCGAGACAAGCAGAATGGAATAGTTAGGATGAAAAAGACTTCGGCAATTTGCGCCATCGATAATAATATCGACGGATATTGGACCACCAGGCTATCTTGATAAAGGTTTTTTTGGCAAAATCATGCAGAAACGGGCTGCTGAAAGTGTGGCTGATTTGCAATGAAGCGCCTGGCAACATGGCCAACAGGAAAAAAATAGCCATCTTCTTTTGCTTGAACAATACAAATGCATCAAGGCCTAACTCTTTAATTTGCAAGCTGAATGGGGGTTGAGATATATGCAGGCGTTCCGCTGCTTTGCCAAAGTGCAATTCTTCTGAAACGGCTAAAAAATAACGGATCATTTTCAAATTAATACGGCCAGAAAAAAAGAAGCTTCTGCATGCACTCTATCCAATTATTTTACTGCTTAACCTGAATTATGTTTTTGATAATAACATCATCTGATCATCCCATGACGACAAGTTATTGTATAAATACCGAACCCGATCACCTGAGTAACCTGATCCGGTATCAACTGGAAATTTAATTCACACAACCAGGCAACTCAATATTGCTTTCGGCCAATGATCCCATATTGTTATACATCGCACAGGCCGCATCCACTAAGTGCATGGCTAACGCCGCACCACTGCCCTCGCCTAACCGCATGCCCATTTGCAAATAGGGTTCCAACTGCAAATGGTTCAGTGCGATAACCGCACCTTTTTCTGCTGATAGATGAGATGGAATCAGGTAATCACGCACCTTGGCTTCGATACGGCAAGCAGCCAACGCAGAAGCATAGGAGAGAAAACCATCCAACACCACCGGTAAACCTGCAGCGGCAGCGCCTAACATCACTCCGGTCATCCCCACCAGATCAAAACCACCGACTTTCGCCAGCACATCAATGCCATCGCTAGCATCTGGCTGATTGGTTTCAATTGCGCGCCGCACTACGGCCACTTTGTGATGTAATTGCTCACTGGGGAAATTAGCCCCGATCCCCACTGCCAACTCAGGGTCGCTGTCGGTAAATACACTGACCATCGCCGCTGCGGGAGTGGTATTCGCCATCCCCAACTCACCCACGCCAAACACTTTCACGCCGCCCGCAGCCTGTTGCAGTGTCAGTGTCGCACTGGCAATCAGTAAATCTTCGGCTTGTTGACGAGTCATGGCCGCACCGCGAGCAATATTGCCACTGCCGCGCGCCACTTTCATGTCAATCACGCCGGGCAGCGTATCGCTATCGATACCCACATCCACTATCTTGACTTCTGCACCGGCGTTGGCCGCCAATACACACACACCGGTCACACCCCTGACCATATTCAGTGCCTGAACCATCGTCACAACGCGAGGTGAAATAGCCACGCCTTCGTCGTAAACACCGTGGTCAGCCGCCATCACAATGATTTGTTTGCGATCAACCTGATGGCCATATAAACCGCGCATTCCCGCCAATTGGATCGCCAATTGCTCCAAACGCCCCAAACTGCCCTGTGGTTTTAGCAAACCATCCAGCCGTGTTGTAGCTCGGGCCATCGCTTTGCTATCCAGTGGAGCAATGGTGCGCAGAATTGATGAAAGTGTTTGCATCTATTTAACCTCGTGGTGCAGGCTACCAGGCAGCCCGACTGTTGAACGCACGCAACGTGACAAACCCATCATGGATCTCCAACACGCTGTATGCCCCCTGCTCAAAATGAAAATGCCACATGGCGGCGGCTGGCATCGCCAGTAAACGCGCCAGCATCAGGCTTAATACCCCCTGATGGGCAACCAGCAGTTGATTGTTATCGTGATTGTTTGTTTGGTGACGATTTGTTTGGTGACTGTTGGTTGAAAGCAGTGACTGAACGACGCTTTCGACTCGGTCTGAAAACTGTATAAAAGACTCCCCGCCAGTGGGGCTGGCCTGTTGCCAGTCTGTCACCCATGCCGCCCATGCATCAGGGTCTTCACGCTGTAAATCATGGTGATGGCGCATTTCCCACTCACCAAAATTCATTTCATTTAATTGGTCATTAATGCCCGCATTTAGGGGATGCCCCGCCAGTACGATATCGGCAGTATGCCGCGCACGTAGCAACTGGCTACTGACACCATCAGCAAACGCCACATCCGCCAGCCAACTGGCGATATCACCGGCCTGCTCGACACCAAGTGGTGTTAACGCCAAATCGGTCAAGCCGCAAAAAACGCCGCGCAAATTGGCTTCGGTTTGCCCGTGGCGCACCAGAAAAAGTCGCATAGAATGGCTCATCAAAAGTGTTCGAAAACAGGTCGTGTTACAGCAACGCCAGTAGGAATATCAACTCACCCACTTCGGCCGCAGCTCCCAGCGTGTCACCGGTTTGCCCGCCCAGACGGCGGCGCAGGTAGGTTGCCAATAATGCCACCACCACCATGCTAATCACCAACGCCAACAGCGCTGCGCCCTGACCAAGTAACAGGGTTAATATCGCGCCACCGGCCAAGGTAATTAGTGTTTGTTTCCCTGTCACTTTACCGATGTAAATGTTGCCTAATCCATTACCTTCGCGCGCATAGCGTTGGCGATACATCAACAGCACAATCACCGTGCGCCCGGCCACTGATGCGGCGGTGAGCATCAATAGCATCGGTGCATCGCGCAGCGCCAATTCACTGACCACCAGCACTTTTGCCACCACGATAAATATCAGCGCCAAACCGCCGTTGGTACCGAGACGGCTGTCGCGCATGATTTCCAGCATTTGCTCGCGCTTACGGGCCGAAAACACCCCATCACAGGTATCTGCCAGCCCGTCGAGATGAAAAGCACCGGTAACCAATGCCAACGCCAGGACATATCCCAACGCCGCCAGTGGCACACCACACCACGGTGCCAATAGAGTGAAAACCACCCCACCGATCACCCCCACAATCAGGCCGATAAACGGAAAACCGATAATACCGCGCTCGTAGTTATCCAGCGCCAGCCCTTGCGTCCAGCGCTCTGGTACCGGAATACGGGTCATAAACTGCAATGTTGCGAGAAATAGACGCAGGTTCATTTAATCTTAACCTCAATACCCGAAACCACTAAAAACACCTCATCAGCCGCCGCTGCCAATCGCTGATTGACTCGTCCGGCAATATCACGAAAATGCCGCGCCAGGCGATTTTCCGGTACGATCCCCATGCCCAGCTCGTTGGTCACCAGATAAATAGGCGCACTACTACGTGCACAAGCCGCCAACAACTCGGTAATTTGCTGCGAAATACCCTCCTCAAGCGCGGTAAAATCCATCTGTTCCGGTGGCGTATCCCCCGCCAGTTCAAACAGCAAATTGGTAATCAGTGTGGTAATGCATTCCAACATAACGGCTTCGCCGGGTTCGACGTGCTTTTCCAGCACCACTCCGAGATCACGATAGCCTTCCCAGGTACGCCAATGCGCCGGGCGGCTGGCACGGTGTAATGCAACCCGCGCTGCCATTTCTGCATCTGTTACCACTGAGGTCGCAATGTAAAATACCCGTTCGGCCGCTTGTGCTGCCAAACGTTCGGCCAATGAACTCTTGCCACTGCGCGCCCCTCCGGTAATCAAAATCACTGTGCGCGCTCCTGTTGATGCTGTTTCATTAGTTTTAAAATCCTATCAATATCAATATGCTCGCGCATCTGTGATGCCAGAATGTCGAACTGTTGCTGTTTATGTTCAGCATAATTCACTGTCACGCCATCAAAAGCAGCCAGCCCTTTGCGTTGACGCAGGCTATCTAATAGCGCGCGGGTAAAGTGGTGGCTGTCAAATAGCCCGTGGATATAGCTGCCCAATACGCTGCCATCGCCATTCACCGCGCCATCCACCCACTGCTCAGCTTGTCCGTTACGTAAAGTTAGCTGTGCAAAAGGTATGGCAGCACTGCCCAGATGGGAGACACCCATATGGATTTCATAACCTTCAAGCGGGTGATCACAACAGTTTTTCAATATGCCTGGCAGGCCAATCTGACAATAACCGCTAACGCGCGTGGTGACTTTATCTGGCGCGAACTCGGTTTCCACATCTAGCAACCCCAAACCATCCATCTGCTCAAGGCCAGACTCCACGCCATCAATAATGCGTTTTCCCAGCATTTGATAACCACCGCAAATGCCTATCACCGGCACATTACGTTGATGCAGCGTCAGTAACGCTGCCGCCAGCCCACTGTGGTGCAGCCATTGCAAATCACCCAGCGTATTCTTGCTGCCCGGCAAAATAATCAAATCCGGCTGGCCCAACGCCGACAACTGCGAGACATAGCGCAAGCGCACATCCGGTTGCGCGGCCAGCGCATTAAAATCAGTAAAGTTAGCAATATGAGGTAAACGGATCACCGCAATATCCAGCGCCTTTTCTGCCGTATCCTGATATTTGCCATTTTGCAGAGCGACACCATCTTCATCTTCTAAATCTATATCCAGCCACGGCATCACCCCCAGTACCGGGACATTGGTCAGGGCTTCAATCTGTTCCAGGCCAGGGGTCAGCAGTGCGATATCGCCGCGAAACTTATTGATTATCACCCCTTTGACGCGTGCTTTTTCATGGGGATGCAGCAGTGCCAGAGTGCCATAGATAGAGGCAAACACCCCGCCTCTGTCAATGTCCGCCACCAGCAATACCGGCGCGTCTGCCATTTCAGCCATACCCATATTGACGATATCACGGTCACGCAGATTAATTTCCGCCGGGCTGCCTGCACCTTCCAGCACCATAACGTCATATTCGCGTGCCAAACTGTGGTAAACCTCGCTGATTTGCTGCTGCAATTGCGGTTTATACTGATGGTATTCCACCGCATCCATATTGCAGGCAACTTTACCCATTAAAACCACCTGTGCCTTACGGTCGCTGGTGGGTTTGAGCAGTACTGGATTCATGCGAACATCTGGGGCAATTCCGGCCGCTTCGGCCTGAAAAATCTGCGCCCGCCCCATCTCTTCCCCCTGCGGGGTAATGCCCGAATTGAGTGCCATATTCTGCGATTTAAACGGCGCACAGCGATAACCATCTTGCATAAAGATGCGGCATAGCCCGGCCACTAATACACTTTTACCCACGTCAGATGCCGTGCCCTGCACCATTATCGATAAATTCATCACTGGCCGACTCATCGCGCCTCCTCCGTTTCGCGTTGACGCATCAGCGCGAAGAGTTGTTCTTCCGTTTTGCACAGCGGCAAACCCAGCTCACTGTGCATTTTGACCAACCACGGCTGAACCAGCCCGGCAGCTTGCAGTTTTTCCTGTTGTAGGAACACTTCGGTTGTTTCACCGGCAATCATCAAGTGACCGTGCGATAAGACATAAAGGTAATCACAGACCTTATAAATCAAATCAATATCATGGCTGGAGAGAATAACGCGTTTTCCCTCTGCGACAATACGTTCAATGATAGTAATCATGTGCTGCCGACCGGCCGGGTCCAATCCGGCAGTGGGTTCATCCAGTAGCAGATACTCTGCCTCCATCACCAACGCACCGGCAATGGCCACCCGTTTTTTCTGCCCATGACTCAAGTGCTGGATAGATTTATGGCGAAATCCTTGCGCATCTACCAAAGTCAACGCTCGGTCAACCCGCTGTGCAATAATCTCTTCGGGCATCCCCAAATTTCGCAGGCTGAAGGCGATATCACTATCAATATCGGTATAAAAAATCTGCTGTTCCGGATCTTGAAATACCGTCGTTACACGCTGACGCAATTCACGTAAGTTGGCTTTCTTATAGCTGAGCGGCTCACCTTGCCACAACACCGCGCCCTGCTGCGGTTGCAAAATACCGGTCAGGTTCATAAATAACGTGGATTTGCCACAACCATTAGCCCCCAAGACACCGGTGACCGCATGCTGACTGAAATCCAGTGTCAAGTCGTGCAATACCTGCTCTTCCTGATAGCTGAAACCTAACTGCCTGGTGGCTAACATGACATCCTGCCTTACAGGTGGAAATCGCCCTGATAGAGTTTCATATCCAGCGAGATGACCATTTGCTGATAGCGAATCATCACGCGGGTAAATAGCATACCGACCAACATTGCCAGCGAATGGTAGCCGGTACGCAATGAGATATAACCAAATCGCAGAGACTGCGCCTGATGGATCGCAGCGGCCTCCTCAATCAAAATAAAAATAAACCGCCAGGTCAGCAGGATTTGCTCGGTCAGCAATCGGGGGGCATGGCAGCGCTTCAATATTTGGATAAGCTGCGGGAATGGCGTATTCAGCACAAACCAAAAAGTGGCTGCCAATGCCGCCAAACTGCGCCATAGCGTTTGATTGGCGGTGGTTAATCCGACTTTATCAAACCCCAACCACCAATGACCTATCTGCATACCCCACCACAGGCTCTCTGGTTGGCGCGAGAGTGATATCACAATCGTGACTAACCCCACCAACAGGAAAGAGAGCGGGATAGCCAGCCAGCACAGATAACGGCGCGGCCCCACCCGCAACAGATAACATGTCAGGGCGGCGATAAACACCAATAGCAGCGCCTGATACATGGGCGGGCTAAGCATGGCGGCCAACAGGAAAACGGCATATAGCACCAATTTTCCCATTGGATCGGCCTGTCGCCAGCGGCTTTGATAACTGAGTTTATCAATCCCCAGCATGCTCACCGCGTTTCCCCCGGTAATAACCCAAGATATAGAAAATCACCGCCGCCCCAATGGAACCTTGCAGGGTAAACAGCAAGCTTTCAATTTCACCACTGGCGGGTTCATATAACGGCGTGAACCACGGCTGATAATGAGGTGCGGTAGTCTGAATCAGAGTTTCGGCTTCACCATCTGAGCCACCATATTCACCACCGTGATTAATAAAGAACGGCATTATGACCAGAGCGATCACCATCGCCAGCAAAATAAGCGTCTTTTTCATGTTAGTGAGTCCCTGCGTGGATTAACTGGCGTTTGGTTAATTGGTCGTAAATCATCACTGTCAGCAAGCCTTCAGCGATGGCTATCGGGATCTGGGTAATGCAGAACACCCCCATAAACTTGATAATCGAACCGCTAACACCAAATTGCGGGTCAGGGAAAGCCAGACCAAGCTGTACCGAGGTGACAAAGTAAGTGGTTAAGTCCGCCAGCATGGCGCAAAGAAATACCCCGACGTCGCGGCGCAATCCCGCTTTACAGGCCAACTTCCACACCAGATAACCCACTACTGGCCCAATAACCGCCATTGACATGCCATTAGCACCCAACGTTGTCAGGCCGCCGTGCGCCAGTAATAACGCCTGGAACAGCAGCACAATGGCCCCCAACACCGCCACCACTACTGGCCCAAACAGAATAACCGCTAGCCCGACGCCGGTCGGATGCGAACAACTGCCGGTCACCGATGGGATTTTCAGTGCCGATAACACGAAAATAAAGGCACCGCACAGCGCTAACAGGACTTTTTGATTGCTATCTTCAGCGACAATCTGTTTCAAACGAACCAGCCCCATAAACAAACACGGCAGGAACAGTATCCACCAGGCCAGTGCCCACATCGGCGGTAAAAAACCTTCCATGATGTGCATGGCAAAAACGTCATTCGGTGCCAACGTAAGCAGGATTGCCATTGCCACTCCGCTATACGAGAGTTTCTTTAACTGTCTTTCCATTTCGCATTCCTTTTCCCCCTTCTTACTTGAAGCCGCAGCGGTGTTAGCGGCTCTCACTCACCCGAATCACTTACTTATGTAAGCTCATCGGGATGAGTTCGTTTGCTGCCTTGCTGCAACTCCAATTAATTTGGGGCGTAATTTAAAATTAATTAACCATCTATTTAACTAACCTGTTATTCATTAACTAATTGCTGTTTATTCACTAAAATGGTCGAGAAATAGGGCAATGGCTGATCAGCGGCAATAGTGTCTAACTGACGCCAGCACACCTCGCCGGGTAATGAAGCCTCCGACATCAACAGCGCATGTGGGAACAGATTTAACCGGCCCAATAGCGCCTGAATTTGTGCAAAGCGGCCATACACTTTCATCAGCACTACGCAGTCGTGATCGCGCAAAGCGCGTTCCAGCTCGGCTTCTGGGGCGGTGCAAGACATAACCGCCAGCGATTGTTGCTCCATCGCCAAGGGTAACGCAGCACGTGAGGCAATGGCGGCAAATGAGGTTACGCCCGGGACAATTTCCAACCAATCAGGCCGCCCAATGCGTTCCAATAAAAATACCCATGTGCTAAATAACATGGCGTCGCCGAGGGTGATAAAGCCCACCTGACGGCCCTGCGCAACTTCCGCTTGCAGCTGTTGTGCCACCTCATCCCACACCGCCTGCTTTTCGCTGTCATCGGCGCTCATCGGGAAATGGCAGGTGCGGATTTCGGTGTTAGGTGATAAATATTCGCGCACAATTGACAATGCCAGACTGTCACCGCCTTTACGCCCTGCCGGGGCATACAGCACATCCAGTTTGGCTATCAGCCGTGCCGCCCGCACGGTGATTAAATCGCTGGCTCCGGGGCCGACACCCAATGCATAAAGTCTGCCGCTCATTACACTGCCTCCTGCTGTTTTTGCTGCAAGGCACTCGCCAGATGCTGAACAAACATCTGGCGAATCAATGGGTTCTCTCCCAATCCTTGCAGCCATGATTGCGCACTGATACCCGCGGCTTCCAGTTGTGAGCGCCATGAATCCGGCTCTGCAGAAGCCATGTCATTGATGGCGTGATCACCGGCCACCAGCATCAATGGCATCAGATGCACTTTGCGCACCCCCTGCTGCTGTAAGCGGCTAATGATGTGGTCGATTTCCGGATAACTTTCCACCGCACCAACCAAAGCAGGGAAGTTGAGAGAGGTCATTAAATGATCCAGGCAGGCATAAGCAGAAAAGGCGAAGTGACTGGCCCCGTGGCCCATAAATACCACCCGCTCATCCGCCGCCAACAGCGGCATTTGTGCTTGCAGTGCCACTAACAATTGCTGGTAATCGGCAAAGCTGCTTAACAGTGGTGTGCCCAATACCAGATGATGAAAGCAGTCGCTAAAACCGCGCACTTCATTAGCGATTTTTTCGTATTCATCGCCATTAATCACATGCAGTGATTGGATAGCGACATCTTGATAACCCTGTTCAGCCAGTAGTTTCAGTGCTTCTCGCGGGTTATTGATCAACAAACCATCGCGTTTACGCAGCTTGCGAATGATCATTTCTGAGGTAAAGGCGCGGAACACATCGCGATCGCTATAAGCCGCCGATAGCTGTTGCTCACAAGCTTCAATGTTCTTTTGGCGAGTGTGTTCATAACTGGTGCCGAAACTGATCACCAACAGTGCTTTTTTCATTTTATTGTCCTCGTTGTTCTTGCCAGTGGGCCAGATTGCTGCCAATGCATCAGATGTCGGGTAAATTCATCCAATGAAGTCACTTGTTGCCCAAGACTGCCCAACACCACGGCGGCCGGACGGCGCACCACAATGCAGGGAATATTCAGTGCCAGACAGGGAGCCACTTTTTCCTGGTAGCCACCTTGCACGCCAGACTCCTTGGTGATAACCACATCTGGCTGGCAAAACTCATACAGCGCGTGATTGAATTGCGTGCTGAATGGCCCACGCAGCGCGATAATATTGTCTACCCCCAACCCCAGAGCCTCACATTGGCTCAGCACCTCAGCCGTTGGCAGCACTCGCGCTAACAAAGTTTTACCGGTCAGCCGCTGTTGATACTCCGCCAACTGCTTGCTGCCGGTGGTCAAGAGCACCCGCGGCCCTAAACCTTGCGCCACGGCACACGCTGCCGCTGCACTGTCTACTTTGTAGAGCTGCGGATGATGAATAGCGTCAATTTCACTCGGGCGCTGATAACGCGTCAGTACGACATTTGATTGCCCGCAAGCAGCAGCCACATTGTCACTGAGCTGGTTGGCGTAGGGATGTGAAGCATCAACTACCCACTGCACCTGTCTGGTGATAAGAAAATCGGCCATTTGTGCTGCATCCATCCGCCCGACCAATACCTCGCCGCCAATGTCGCCCGCCAGTTGTTTGCCCGCATCGGTAGCGACCGACAGGCTGTAGCGCTCACCAAATTCGTCCAGCAGTTGGCAAATTAGCCGGGCATCACTGGTGCCGCCAAATATATGAATCGGCGGAGGGTCATAAGTCATAGTGAATCGTCCGTCATAATGAATAGCCCCGTGGCGTTATCATCAGCCCGTTACGGCAATAAGTGGCCTGATTGCCAACAATCACCAAACTGGTCATGTCTACCGGTTCAACATCCATTTCACCTATTGTGGTTAGCCATTTTTCCTGTTTTTTGCGCCCTGCCGCCTTCACCACACCCACCGGCGTGGCGGCTTTCTTCCACGGCTGCATTAACTCAAACGCCCGCGCCAAATGCCCTTCGCGGCCACGGCTGCGCGGGTTATAGAAGCAGATAACAAAATCGGCTTGTGCCGCCGCGATAATGCGTTTTTCAATCACTTCCCACGGCGTCATCAAATCGCTCAGGCTGATATGACAAAAGTCATGCATCAGCGGTGCGCCGAGCAATGAGGCCGCGGCGATACTGGCGGTGATACCAGCGACCAGCCGCACTTCTAACGCCAACTGTTGCTGTGTGACCAGCTCCAACACCAAGCCCGCCATGCCGTAAATACCGGCATCGCCACTGCTGATAAGCGCCACGTTATGACCGGCCAGTGCCAGGTCAATCGCCGCCTGACAGCGCTCAATCTCTTTACACATGCCGGTTTTGATCACCTGTTTATCCTGAGTCATGGATTTGACCAGATGGGTATAGGTTTTGTAGCCGACAATAATTTCTGCTTCGCGAATAGCGGCGATAGCGTCCTGCGTCATCATTGATTCACTGCCTGGCCCAATGCCAATCACGGTTAACATTAATGCGATACTCCCAGAGTGATGGTGACGCCCTGCTGACGCAGAGTATTGCCAACCAATTTACCGTCGCTCATCAGCCAGGCGACCGGTTGTGAAACGCTACCGACACCCACCGTTTGGCGGACAAAATCAGAAGCAGGGAAACGTTGTTCATGGCGGCTCAGTTCGCCGACGCTGAACAGTTCGAATGGCACCCGCCAGCATTTAGCCAATTGATGCAGCGCCGGTTCATCTTTTTTGATAGTGACGCTGCCAATAGCTCGTAATGCCATGACATCAAAATGATTTTCGGCCATTTGCTGTTGCAGCAATTCAACCAGCGTTTGCAGCGAGGTGGCCCGACGGCAACCAATGCCCGCCACCACCCGGCGTGGCACCAGTTTGTAAACCGGTAAAGCAAGCTCGGGTAAGCTGTCGCGCAGTGTGATGCACACCAGGGCATCCAGTGGTGGCAGTGCATCCAAGGAATCAACCGGCACAAACCCCCGCGTGTCACAGCGTTCGCGTTCCGCCAACAGCGGCGCATCCCACCACAACCCAACTTTTTGGTTGCTGACCAACATTTGATTGACCACTTTGACCGCATGGCGGAAATCTTGCATTTCGCCGTCCAGTTGGGTGGCCAGTGTGTCCAGCGCCGCCATCTCATTCACATCAGTGGCGGTGGTTATCACCGGATCAGCACCCAAAATGCCCGCCAGATAGCGGGTTAGGGTATTCGCCCCTCCCACATGTCCCGACAGCAAACTGACGACGTGTTGCCCGCGCTCATCAATCACCACCACCGCAGGGTCGGTCATTTTATCGTTTACCAGCGGCGCGATAACCCGCACTGTCAGGCCAATTGCCCCCACCACCACTAGTGCTGAATACTGTTTAAATGCTTCACGCAGGGTGTCGCCAAAACTGCCGTTGAAGGGCAAGAAACCCTCTTCCAGCAGTTTGTCACTGGTAAAACAGGTCAGCGGCAAGTGGGTTTGCAAGCGCCGCGCCAGCCGCACTCCGCCGGGGGTCAGGCAAAATACCGCGATTGATTCAGGCTTGACGATATTCATGGCTAAACCCCGCGTCATAGAGTTTGGAATAGTGGTATTCATCACCGAGGAATGCCCCCACCAAAATCAGCGCCGTTTTATGAATGGCCGCCGCCCGCACTAACTCGGCGATATCTGCCAGCGTGCCGCGTACCGTGCGGCTTTCAGCCCATGTGGCTTTGTACACCACCGCGACCGGCGTATTGGCGGGATAGCCACCGGCGATTAAGCGCTCGGCAACGCGGTCCATTTCCTGTACTGATAAGAAAATCGCCATTGAAGTTTGGTGCGCGGCGAAAGCTTCCAATTGCTCCAATGGCGGCATGGGTGTGCGCCCCTCAATACGGGTGATAATCAAGCTCTGTGCCACTTCCGGCACGGTGTATTCCACCCCCAGTTGCGCCGCTGCGCCCAAGAAAGCACTGACCCCCGGCACCGAAACAAAGCCAATGCCGTGTTCGCCCAACACCTCCCCCTGCTCACGAATCGAGCCATACAAAGAGAGATCGCCGGTTTGCAGCCGCACTACCAGCTTGCCCGCGCGCACACCTTCCACCATCAGCGTAATGATTTGTTCCAGATTCAAGCCCGCGCTATCGTGACATTCAGCTTCGGCAGAGCAATATTCCAATAGCTCGGTATTGATAAGCGATCCGGCATAAATGACCACCTGCGCCTGTTGCAGCAAGCGGTAGCCTTTTAGCGTAATCAGCTCTTTGTCACCCGGCCCGGCCCCAACAAACCAGACTTTTTGCGTATCCCATGTTGATGCAGTATCAGGATGCTCAGACATTGCGCGCCTCCTTGTGGCAGGAAATCAGATAAGTAGGATTATTCGGTTTAAAATAGTGCCCGCGACCCAGAGGGGTCAGAGTGGAGAGTTGCAATTGCACACAATCCAGCTCGCTAACGACGCAGGTCTGTAAATGGCTTAATGCTTCATTGAGGTTATTGAGCAAAATAAAGGTCAATACCAAGCGGCCCCCAGGATTTAACATCATCAATGACCAGTCGATAAGGTCAGTCAGATGGCCACCGCTGCCGCCAATAAAAATGGCATCGGCTTTATCGGATAAAGGTAAAGGAGCGACTCCGGCAATAATGTCTACCTTGCGACACCCTAGCCGCTGGCGGTTTTCATTAATCAACTCAAGTGCTACCGGATTCCGTTCAATCGCCGTCACCCGTAAATCAGGAAAACGCAAAGCCGCTTCCAATGCCACACTGCCAGTACCCGCCCCCACATCAATCAAGTGAGCGGCACCCGACAAACTCAGCCGTTCCAGTGCCAATACTCGCACCGCTTCTTTGGTCATCGGGACTTTTTGCCCACGTAGGAACAGCTCATCTTTCATTGAGGATCACCACCACATTCATGTCATAGCGGGCCGCCACTTGCTTTGCTGGCAGGCGATAAATTCGTTCATTGGGTTGCGAGAGGTTTTCACCAATAATCAAGGTACGGGACAGGCCACGTTGCTGTAGCGCATCGGCAATAGCTCTTGGGCCAATAATGCCGTCGGTCACCATCGCCACTTTGTCGTGCTGGAAGATCCAGTCAAAATCGGGTTCACGACCATGACTGCTGGTAAGAAAGAGGTCGTTCATATCCAGTGCCGCTTTGGCGCACAAATATTGAATCGCGCTAATGCCGGGAACGATATGCAACTCCTCAGCGCTGAAGTTTGCTGCCAGCAATTTGCCGATGCCATACAGCAAAGGATCTCCCGAGGCCAGCACCACAATGGCGCGATGCTTATTGCTATCCAGCCACTCCAATAGCCCTAATAGATCAGCATCTAACAAGCGCGACTCTTTACTATCGCTGCTCAATGTCGCCAGATGGCGCTTACCGCCAACCAGTACCTCGGCGCGATCGATAGCCCGTCGAGCTGCGGGTGTCAGATAATCAGCATCACCGGGGCCAATCCCCACCACCGTAATCATCGTAACGCCTCCACAATCTCATCCAGTGGCCGGTTGCTACCTAGCACCTGATTATCAAAAGAGAATAAAATGGCATCACACTGGGGCGGGTTAACCGAGAAGCGCATCATCTCCGCAATGCGCTCGCAGATGCGCTGCGCGATACGCGCATACACCCCTTGCCAACCCTGCTCGGCAATTAACTCCATTGCCGCTTCCGTGGTATCACACTGATTAACTTTAAGTAATAGCGCATGGGGCGCACCCATTAAAGCCAAATGCGCCACCAGCGTCTCCATACGTCCATCAGCAATATGGCTGTGGGTATGGAAGATACCGGCGGCCACTTTGACCAATTTGCCCGGATGCCCAACTAACAGAACGTGGCGGAACCCCAAGCGCACGGTTTCTTGCAGCATATAGCCGACAAAATTACTCATGGTGACCACCCGTTGGCTATCCAGCCCCAGGTGGTCGCGGACAAAGCGCTCGCCGTGATTACCCGGCACCAAAATGACGCGATCAACACCTGCTGCCCGCTTCATTTCCAGCTCCAGCGCCAATGAGCGTTTCCAGCTCTCTTCTGACATCGGCGTCACAATACCGGTGGTACCAATGATGGAAATCCCGCCCAGAATCCCCAGCCGCCCGTTGTAGGTTTTCTTCGCTCGCTCCTCGCCTTCCGGCGCAAAGATTTCGACTTCTGCGCCACGCAATGGGCCGATGACTTCACGCACAGCAGCTTCGATGGTTTGGCGCGGAGTGCGGTTAATGGCGCTGCTGCCGACCGGCAACCCAATCCCTTTGCGAGTAACGGTTCCCACTCCTTCGCCGCCTCGCAGAGTAATGTCGGTCTGTGTGGTGAGGGTCACGCGGGCAAAAATCAGCATGCCGTGGGTAGCATCAATATCATCGCCGCCATCTTTGCGGATTGCGGCGGTGGCTTGCTGACCTTCAATCAACGGCTGCTCAACATTCAGACACAAGGTGATGCCGGAAGGCGTCACAATAGAAATTTGATCAATCACTTGCTGACGCAACACCATCAGCGCCGCCACTTTGGCCGCCGCCGTGGCACAGGAACCGGTGGTATAGCCTTTACGGTATTGCTTGCCGTTGTGCCAAATGCTGTCTAATTGCTGGTTTTGCAGTGCCGCGCCGTCATTCGCAATAACGTCACTCATAATGCCCCTCGCAACTGCGTCCTTTGTAATTGATAGAGGATGGCGTTAATAATGGCTGCCGCCACATTACTGCCCCCTTTACGCCCCAGCGCGGCAATACACGGCAAACCACTTGCCACCAACGCATCTTTGGATTCCGCCGCACCAACAAACCCCACCGGCACGCCGATGACCGCCACTGGGGACACTTGCCGTTCTAACAAACGGAATAACGCCGTCGGCGCATTACCGAATACAAACAGTTTTTCGCCCGGTTCCGCCAACGCCACATCTACCGCGGCCATCGAGCGGGTAATCCCCTGTACCGGCGCACTCTCCACCACCCGCGGATCACTGATATAACAGCGACACTCGCATCCCATCTGCTTTAACAGTGTTTTGTTAATGCCCGACATCGCCATAGTCGTGTCGGTGTACAGCGTGCATCCTCGACGTAGCCCCTCGGCAATGCGGGTCAGCACATCCGGTGAAAAATGCAGAATATCCAGCCAGTCAAAATCCGCTGTGGTGTGGATAACCCGCTTGACAACCGCTTCATGCATTGCACTGGCAAACCGAATCTCTGGCCGCTCAGCGGCGATAATATCGCCAATGATAACGAAGCTATTTTTCTCGATTTCCTGCGGGTTTTTTATATAGTTCATGAGGTTATCCTGGTTAAATACCGACCAACAGCAGATGAGTCAGAGCGAACAATAACAGGGCCAATAGCGACGCCATCATCATCAAATGAATGCTGCGGGGAATATCACTCAGAGCGATTTCACGCCGCTCATCGCCGATCCACGGCTTCTCCACCCGCTCACCAAAGTAATCATTCGGGCCGCCCAGGCGAATACCCAACGCTCCCGCCACCGTGGCTTCCGGCCAGGCGCAGTTCGGGCTGGAGTGTTGATAACGGTCGCGCCAACCAATGCGCAACGCCTGACGGTAATCGGCCTGAATCAACCAGGCTGCGATACTGAGTAACAATCAGCTGAGGCGTGCAGGAAGCCAATTGGCAGCATCATCCATACGGGCAGAGACATAACCAATTGCGCGATATTTCGGCGTTTTATATCCCACCATCGAATCAAGGGTATTGACTGCTTTATAAGCCATTGCCAGCGGCGCGCCCCCCAGCATCAGGAAGAACAGCGGTGCAATCACGCCATCAACGCTGTTTTCGGCCACGGTCTCGACCACCGCACGAGTGATTTGTGGTTTCTCCAATTGCGAAGTATCACGCCCAACAATCCATGACAGCTTTTCGCGACTTTGCGCCAGGGTTCCGTGTTGTAGCGCATCAAAAACCGCTAATGCCGCGTCACTCAAGCAGCGTCCGGCCAGTAAGGTGTAAATCATCCACACTTGCGCTAACCAGCCAAGCCACGGATTAATCTCTGTCATCAGCCATAAAAACCCCCAGCTGACGAGCCAGGTGATACCCACCACCAGTAACCACAGCACCGCCCCCCCCCATTTGAGTGCCCACTCGCTATGACACAGGGTGCGAATGGCTCTCTGCAACAGCGTGATCAGATTACCCATCCAGCGCACCGGATGCGGCCAACGCGGCGGGTCGCCAAGCCAATGGTCCAGCAGAAAAGCCACAAACCACGCGCTCAGGGTCATAGCACACTCCGGGCAGCAGTCAGCCAGCCGTCCAATAATCCGGGGCGCTGAGCAAAGTGAATATGCAGATAACTGGCCTGAGTCCGTTGCACTTGATAGCCACTGTGCCAGCGCTGAATAACTTCGCCATCGCGCCATTTACTGCTATCAAAAACGGGTGTCAGTGGGCTGGTAAAATCAGAGTAATGGAACTCATGACCGCGTAGAATTTCGCCAGACGCGGCTAATAATGTGTCGCTGCGGGCCTCGGCCTGACAGTAACCAAAGCGAGTCAGGCGTTTTCCCATTCGGCTTTCTCCGGCCAAAACTCCCACCATCCGATGGCGCTGTCCGCTTTCATCCGTCAGAGCATCCCCCAAATACATCAAGCCACCACATTCGGCATACATCGGGATTTGCTGGCGGTGGGCTTGCTGTAACGCCGCATGCATCGCGGTATTTTCTGCTAATGCGCGGCTATGGATCTCCGGATACCCTCCGCCCAGATAAATCATCTGACAAGCCGGCAGATGGCGGTCATGCAGCGGGCTGAAACGCTGGATGCGCACGCCTGCTTGCTCCAGCAAATCAAGGTTATCGGGGTAGTAAAAATTAAAAGCTTCATCTTCGGCTAAGGCCAATATCAGCCCGTCAGCCAAAGCTTGAGAAGGTAACGCGGGAGGGGTTCCAACAGGGCGTTGGGTGCTTGAAGTCAGGGTCAACAATCGGTCCAGATCGATAAAGGCTTCGACCTGCTGGGCCAATTGTTGCCAGCACGGTGAGTTATCGGGCTGTTTGGATAGTGCACCGCCTCGCTCTTGTGCCGGGATCAGCCCCAAATGGCGTGATGGCAAGGCAACATCGTCCATGACCGGCAAGCGGCCCAAAACCGGAATGCCGCAATAACGTTCGATAGCATGGCGGATAAGTTGATAGTGATTTTCTGAATTGACGCGGTTAACAATCACACCGGCAATCGTCAGCTTGGGGTCAAATTGGCTAAAGCCCAGCACGGTTGCGGCAACGGATGTCGACACCGCTTTACCATCCACCAGCAAGATAACCGGGCAGCCTAATTGCTTCGCCATCGCTGCACTGCTGCAATAATCGGGGTCAGTGCCGTAGCCGTCATACAACCCCATGACACCTTCAATCACCGCTACATCGGCATGGCGCATATGCTGGTTATACAACCCATTAAGGGTGGCGGGCGGCAACATAAAAGCATCAAGATTACGTGACGTCACACCACTGACGGCGGTATGCCAACCAGTATCCAGGTAGTCCGGCCCAACTTTGAACGGCTGCACCGACAATCCGCGCGCCATCAGCGCCCGCAAAATACCCAGCGTCACAGTGGTTTTACCACAGCCGCTGCCGGTTCCTGCGATGATAAATGCTTGTTTACCTGAGCATTGCATAAAAAATCCCGCCATTTCAAGCGGGATATGCAGTGTCAAAAAGGTGCATTTGCGCAACGTCACCGCTGCGCGCATCTGATGACAACCCGCTTCCCACCGAAGGAGTTGAAACTCTTTACTGATTTGGCTGGTCTTCTGGCTTAGCGTCACTCTCCCCCGCTACCTTCCCAATCCTATGGATCAGTGGTCTCAGCGGGTTCGTCAGCATCACAGCAGCGGGGGCTGCGGGGGATTTACACCCCCTTCCCAATCGTGTTATCCACGACATACCTGTTTCAGTATTTAAGTACAGTAGATTCTGTTATTTAGTTTCTTATTTCGTTATTTAATTTATCTCTTTATTTACACTGTTATAACAGAGCATTTATTAATTAGTAGTCTGGTCGGCTTTCTTGAAATTAATATACGCTTTTCTGTTCATAAAAAATGGTTAATTTCATTTTTTGCGAGTTATTTTTTTGTATCATTACAACAAATAATTGTCATAAAAACAGACGATAACCACTTAAAAACAACAAGTTAAATGAAAAAATATCGTTTAAAAAAATAGCAAAAAATTGTCATTATTTATTTTGTATTTTCAATATCACACTGGATATTAAAATAGACAAACTTGAATGAACAGCATGACCAATTGATATTAGATCAATAACTGTCATTCCATTTCGCTGCGTTCAGAAGAAAGTGAGCGAAATACCTGCGGTGTCACGTTGTAGGTCTGACGGAACACTTTGCAGAAATAGCTGGTCTGGGAAAAACCCAGATTCTTGGCAATGCTGGCAATGCTCCAATCGCTGTGTTGTAACATCTCTCTGGCATTGGCCATCCGCTGCTGATTGACCCAGGCATTAAATCCGATGCCCTGATATTTTTTAAACAATTTGCTGAAGTAGTACGGGCTGAGATATACCTTAGCCGCCACTTCTTCCAGCCGTAGTTCTTCCGATAAATGCGTATCAATATAACGCAGTGCTTTCTTCATTTTGCTGTCATGGGGGTGAACCGGTCGTATTCTGCCCGGTTCTTTGCTGCCCATGTTGTCGTTGATCACCACAAAATTGAGATGTTTTTTGAGGCAATTCTCAACAATCAACTTCAATAAATCTGCCGATGCAATCACCCGTGAAAAATCCATAACAGGCACATTGTGGAACTCATCCATCAGTGCCGGATTCTGCTGCCAGTGATTATCCACATTAAGTATATCAATCAGATAAACATCTGAGTGCAACCGCACCTGGCCGCATAACACAAAACCCACTAAATGACCGGCAATGACCAGCGGAATAGAGAAATCAGTTAACCCAGCGTGGCAGCGATAAATACAAGGCTCATTGGATTTTGAGGCTTCAAGGCCCCCGCAACGATCACTCATTCGGCAACGGAGATGGTTCACCGGGTCCTGGCGCATCAACTGACAAAATGGCGTAAAGTTAAAAAGATCAGAAATCTCTTCGCCGTGAATATTCACTACCACCACGGCCAGCCCTGTGGCCTGAGCAAAATCCTGCGCGATTTTATTTATGAGCTCTGAGTTTAGAGAACTGGCAGAAATCATGATAAAACCTCTCAGTTAATTTTAATTTATTGTTATTAAGTTTCGTTTGTTGCTATAAATCATCCCTGTAATAAACCATGTGTTACTAATTTGTTGTATTTACATTCCTATCAGCAAGTGGAAAACCTATTTCCCTGTGAAGGTTTAGACCCTGGCAAAATGAAGGAAAATAACAATTCACCTTACCAGAGTCATAATCAACAGGGGACGATAATCAGTCGATTAACCAGAATAGATCACGAAATTTCCTCATCTCGTTTCATAGATTCAAGATGAGGAAACTCATTTGATTTATAAACTGGCTTTCTCATCCTCTAATTTACAAGTATTGCAAGGCAGGTTTTTGCCAATGAAGAAGCGATAAACCGCCGCACCGAGGCAAGCACCAATAATAGGGGCGACAATCGGGATAATGAAATAAGGGATATCACGCCCACCAGTCATGGAGATTTTTCCCCAGCCGGCAAAGAAGGTAAATAATTTAGGGCCAAAATCACGCGCGGGGTTCATGGCAAAACCGGTTAATGGCCCGGTTGAAGCCCCTATCACCGCCACCAGGATACCAATCAATAGCGGCCCTAATGCACCACGCGGCACCCCATTACCATCATCCGTCAACGCCATAATCAGCCCCATCAGAATGGAGGTAATAATGATTTCAACAAATGCGGCTTGCCATACACTGATAGCCGGTGAGGGGAACGTACTGAAAATACTGGCCAGTTGTAGACTTTCCAGACTGCCACGTACCATCTGATGGGCGGTTTCAAAATCAGTAAATAAGTTGTGATACAACATATAAGACAGCGCCGCACCACCAAAAGCACCGGCAATCTGTGCAATGCTGTAGGGAATGACTTTGCGCGCGGGGAAACAGGCAAACAGCCATAAAGCAATGGTAATCGCGGGATTGAGGTGAGCACCGGAAATACCCGCGGTCAGATAAACCGCCAGTGAAATCCCCAGCCCCCAAACAATACAGATTTCCCACAAACCAAAACTGGCACCGGCCACTTTCATCGCCGCCAAGCAACTAATACCAAAAAACAAAAACAGCCCGGTGCCAAGAAATTCTGCCACACACTGAGCTTTGAGCGAGTCGTTCATAGGGTTACCCTGCTTGAAGTTATTATGATGAATACATTGTGTTTCAGTAATGCACGGCCCTTGACTCAACCACTATAAAGAGACGGAAAATGAAAGTGTTGTCGTGATTAGCCATTAATTAAACAAAAAAATAGAGTTCCTATAGCAAATTATTGCTATTATCTGGCCCATACTCCCCTCAACACCCTGTAAACAAGCAACTTATTGTCTAATTCAATAATGTGACTTTCTTGTCATTTATTCTTTCCGTTATTGTTATCAAGCTCGCAATTTCTATTTTAATGTGAGCCAGCTTCCATCTTTATATTCACGTGCGTGAGTACCAAAGAAAATAGGGATTGTCACTGACTTAATTGTAATTATGAATATGCAAAAACCAATTATTATCACCTATCCATTAATAAATAGACTTATAAAATAATCAGTTAAATGAACTCATGACAATAATTTGTTATTTCGTCACTAACCATTCCCGCCAGTAAATTCAATACAGCCATTCTTTTTCATTGCTTGTTTGTATATTCAATCTCAGCACGAACCTGACAACGTTATTACTGAATATAACAACATTATTTTTGAATATGGCAATTCAAGCCAAAGCAATACCCTAAATAATTCGAGTTGCAGGAAAGCGGCAATTGAGTAAATCCCCAGGAACTTACATAAGTCAGTGACTGGGGTGAACGAAGCAGCCAACGCACATGCAGCTTGAAGTATGACGGGTAAGGGCACCTGATATTCGTCGAGGTATATATGCAACAAGAAGCACTAGGAATGGTGGAAACCAAAGGGTTGGTTGCAGCCATCGAGGCTGCTGACACCATGGTGAAATCGGCCAATGTGACGTTGGTAGGCTACGAAAAAATTGGCTCCGGTCTGGTCACTGTCATCGTCCGTGGTGATGTCGGAGCGGTTAAGGCGGCCACTGATGCAGGCGCTATCGCGGCTGCCAACATAGGTGAAGTGAAATCAACCCATGTGATCCCACGGCCACATACCGATGTTGAGGCCTTTCTTCCCAAGGGAAACTTACCAAAGGGAAATAGCTAATGAAAAGCAATGACCTGGTCGACCAAATCATGGCGCAGGTGATAGCAAAAGTCAGTGAACACGCTCCGGCGTCTTCTGCACAACCATCCCATGCACAACCATCCTATAAACAACGAGATACGGCTATGGCTGAGAAAACTTGCAGTTTAACGGAATTTGTTGGAACCGCGATCGGTGACACGGTCGGACTGGTGATCGCCAACGTCGACAGCGCCCTGTTGGACGCAATGAAGCTGGAAAAACGCTATCGCTCCATTGGTATTTTGGGCGCTCGCACCGGTGCTGGCCCGCACATTATGGCCGCCGATGAAGCAGTAAAAGCCACCAATACCGAAGTGGTCAGCATTGAATTACCACGCGATACCAAAGGCGGTGCCGGTCATGGCTCGCTCATTATCTTCGGTGGTGATGATGTTTCCGACGTGAAGCGTGCCGTTGAAGTGGCGCTGAAAGAGTTAGACCGCACATTTGGTGATGTTTACGCCAATGAAGCGGGTCATATCGAATTGCAATACAGCGCGCGTGCAAGCCATGCACTGGAAAAAGCATTCGGCGCACCGCTGGGCCGTTCTTGCGGCGTGATTGTCGGCGCACCGGCTTCCATTGGTGTTCTGATGGCTGATACCGCGGTGAAATCCGCCAATGTGGATGTGGTGGCTTATAGCTCCCCTGCACAAGGCACCAGCTTTAGTAACGAAGTGATTCTGGTTATCTCCGGCGATTCTGGCGCAGTCCGTCAGGCAGTGATTTCTGCTCGTGAGATCGGCAAAACGGTATTAGCCACTTTAGGTGCTGAACCGAAAAACGACCGCCCTTCTTATATCTGACGCCACAGTGAGGCTGTTTCATGAAATCGAAAAGATTTGAAGCGTTGGCGAAACGCCCGGTTAATCAGGACGGCTTTGTCAAAGAGTGGATCGAGGAAGGCTTTATTGCCATGGAAAGCCCTAACGATCCAAAACCTTCTATCAAGATTGTTAATGGTGTGGTGACTGAACTCGACGGTAAACCACAAAGTAGTTTCGACCTGATCGACCACTTTATCGCCCGCTACGGTATCAATCTGGCCCATGCGGAAGAAGTGATGAAGATGGATTCCATCAAGCTGGCCAATATGTTGTGTGATCCAAATGTGTCGCGCCGCACCATTGTTCCGCTAACCACCGCCATGACACCCGCCAAAATCGTCGAGGTGGTATCACACATGAACGTGGTGGAAATGATGATGTCGATGCAGAAAATGCGCGCTCGTCGGACACCATCACAGCAAGCGCACGTCACCAACGTGAAAGATAACCCAGTGCAAATTGCCGCCGATGCTGCGGAAGGCGCATTCCGTGGTTTCGATGAGCAAGAGACTACGGTGGCGGTGG
Organism: Yersinia enterocolitica subsp. enterocolitica; assembly: GCF_901472495.1. Taxonomy (NCBI): domain Bacteria; kingdom Pseudomonadati; phylum Pseudomonadota; class Gammaproteobacteria; order Enterobacterales; family Yersiniaceae; genus Yersinia; species Yersinia enterocolitica. The sequence continues at coordinate 395,609 of NZ_LR590469.1, read as the reverse complement.
CTCGTTATGCGCCATTCAACGCCATTGCACTGTTGGTCGGTTCGCAAGTTGGCCGCCCAGGGGTGCTGACTCAATGTTCGCTGGAAGAAGCCACTGAGCTGAAACTAGGGATGTTGGGCCACACCTGTTATGCCGAAACCATTTCGGTTTATGGCACTGAACCGGTATTTACCGACGGTGATGACACTCCGTGGTCGAAAGGTTTTCTCGCTTCGTCTTATGCATCACGCGGTTTGAAAATGCGCTTCACCTCCGGTTCTGGCTCCGAAGTGCAAATGGGCTATGCCGAAGGCAAATCCATGCTGTATCTCGAAGCGCGCTGTATTTATATCACCAAAGCCGCCGGGGTTCAGGGGCTGCAAAACGGCTCCGTCAGTTGTGTCGGCGTGCCATCGGCGGTGCCATCAGGCATTCGCGCCATTTTGGCCGAAAACCTGATTTGTTCGGCGCTGGATCTGGAATGTGCATCCAGTAACGACCAAACCTTTACCCACTCGGATATGCGCCGTACCGCTCGCCTGCTGATGCAGTTCCTGCCGGGTACTGACTTTATCTCCTCTGGTTATTCCGCGGTGCCGAACTACGACAATATGTTCGCTGGCTCCAACGAAGATGCCGAAGACTTTGACGATTACAACGTCATGCAGCGCGACCTGAAAGTCGATGGTGGCCTGCGTCCAGTATTGGAAGCTGACGTGGTGGCTATTCGCAACAAAGCTGCGCGCGCTCTGCAAGCAGTATTCGCCGGGATGGGTTTACCGCCAATTACCGACGAAGAAGTAATTGCCGCGACATATGCACACGGTTCGAAAGATATGCCGGAACGTAACATCGTTGAAGACATCAAGTTCGCTCAGGAAATCATCAGCAAAAACCGCACCGGTCTGGAAGTGGTGAAAGCCTTGGCGCAAGGCGGCTTTGAAGATGTGGCGCAGGACATGCTCAACATCCAGAAAGCCAAAATCGCCGGCGACTACTTGCATACCTCGGCGATCATCAAAGGCGATAACCAGGTGCTGTCAGCGGTGAATGACGTCAATGACTACGCGGGGCCAGCTACCGGTTACCGGCTGGAAGGTGCACGTTGGGAAGAAATTAAAAATATTCCAAACGCGCTTGATCCAAATGAGCTTGGCTAAGGGGTGCACGAGATGGTGGATATTAACGAAAAACTGTTACGCCAAATTATTGAAGGCGTATTGCAGGAAATGCAGGGAGACAGCAATACCGTCTCCTTTAAGCAAGAGACCCAACCTACGGCAACGGCTGCCGTGGCGTCAGGGGATTTTCTCACTGAAGTGGGTGAAGCCCGCCCCGGTACCCATCAGGATGAAGTGATTATTGCTGTCGGCCCGGCATTTGGCTTGTCGCAAACCGCCAATATCGTTGGCATTCCGCACAAGAATATTTTGCGCGAACTAATTGCTGGTATCGAAGAGGAAGGGATAAAAGCGCGGGTTATCCGCTGCTTTAAATCCTCCGACGTGGCGTTTGTTGCCGTCGAGGGCAACCGCCTGAGTGGCTCTGGGATTTCTATTGGCATCCAGTCAAAAGGTACCACGGTCATTCATCAGCAAGGTCTGCCGCCACTTTCTAACCTGGAGCTGTTCCCACAAGCCCCACTGCTGACGCTGGAAACCTATCGTTTGATTGGTAAAAACGCCGCTCGCTACGCCAAACGGGAATCACCACAACCGGTTCCGACCCTGAATGACCAAATGGCACGGCCAAAATATCAGGCCAAATCAGCGATTCTGCACATTAAAGAAACCAAATATGTGGTGACCGGCAAGAATCCTCAGGAACTCCGGGTGGCGCTTTAACAAAGGAAAACACAATGAATTCCGAAGCTATTGAATCCATGGTTCGCGATGTACTGAGCAAGATGAACAGCTTGCAAGGCCAAACGCCAACTACCGCTTGTGCTCCAGCGGCCAGTTCGCGCAGTGATGCCAAAGTCTCTGATTATCCATTGGCGAATAAACACCCTGACTGGGTGAAAACCGCCACCAATAAAACACTGGATGATCTGACGCTGGCAAACGTTTTAAACGGCAGTGTTACTTCACAAGATTTACGTATTACCCCGGAAATCCTGCGTATTCAGGCATCCATTGCCAAAGACGCTGGCCGCCCGCTGCTGGCAATGAACTTTGAGCGCGCAGCTGAGCTAACTGCGGTGCCGGATGACAAGGTGCTGGATATCTACAACGCCCTGCGCCCATTCCGCTCCAGTAAAGAAGAGTTGAATGCCATTGCCGACGACCTGGAACAGACCTACAACGCGACTATTTGTGCCGCCTTCGTGCGCGAAGCCGCCGTTTTGTATGTCCAGCGCAAAAAGCTAAAAGGCGACGATTAATTTGGCGATATCAAACGAAGGGAGATAGGTCGTTGGGGTCGTAGCGGCGTGAGCCGCCGGAGTGCCCCTAGACATATAGGCCCTTCGCTCACCTCGGCTAAATCAGAGGGGTGTTACTGTCAGCAACTTAAGGTAAGAGATATGGATTACATCGTCGGGGTAGATATCGGCAACTCATCAACAGAAGTCGCATTGGCACAATGCATGACTGATGGTCAGTTGCACTTTGTTACCAGTACCCTAACCGAAACCACGGGTATCAAAGGGACGCAACGCAACATTTTTGGCATCACTAAGGCGCTGAATATGTTGGTGGAAAAGGCCGGTATCGCACTAAGTGATATCAATCTTATCCGCATCAACGAGGCGACCCCGGTCATTGGTGATGTGGCGATGGAAACCATAACTGAAACCATTATTACTGAATCCACCATGATCGGTCACAACCCTAAAACTCCCGGTGGACTGGGGTTAGGCGTTGGGCTGACCATCACGATTGATGAGTTAGTCACGCGAGACCCTAACCAGCCTTATATTCTGGTGGTGCCCTCTGCAGTTGATTTTGCCGATGTGGCGGCCGTGGTCAATGCTGCTAACGGCGCTGGATACCGCATTACCGCGATTATCCTGCAACGGGATGATGGTGTACTGGTCAACAACCGTCTCACACACCCCCTGCCCATCGTGGATGAGGTGCTGCATATTGACCGTATCCCAATGGGGATGTTGGCGGCGGTTGAAGTCGCTATGCCGGGTCAGGTGATTGAAACCCTCTCTAACCCTTATGGCATTGCCACAGTGTTCGGATTGAGTGCTGAAGAAACCAAAAACATCGTTCCGGTGGCGCGGGCTTTAATTGGCACGCGCTCCGCGGTGGTGGTGAAAACCCCGGAGGGCGATGTTAAAGCCCGCGCCATTCCGGCTGGGCATCTGGAGCTATTTGCTAATGGCCGTACGGTGCGGGTGGATGTCGCCACCGGTGCTGAAGCCATCATGACTGCGGTCAACAGCTTTCGACATCTCGACAATGTCAGTGGCGAAGCCGGTACCAATATCGGCGGCATGCTCGAACACGTGCGCCAAACCATGGCCGAACTGACCAACAAACCGACCAGTGAGATCTTCATTCAAGATTTGTTGGCGGTTGACACCGCGGTGCCCGTCAATGTCACCGGCGGTCTGGCGGGAGAGTTTTCGCTTGAACAGGCGGTGGGTATCGCCTCAATGGTGAAATCTGATCGTTTGCAAATGGCGCATATTGCCAGTGAAATCAAAAAGAACCTGAATATTGAGGTACAGGTCGGGGGGGCAGAGGCCGAAGCGGCGATACTCGGCGCGCTGACCACACCAGGAACGCGGCGGCCACTCGCCATCCTCGATTTAGGGGCCGGTTCGACCGATGCCTCAATCATCAATGCGCAAGGTCAAATCGTTGCCACCCATCTGGCGGGTGCTGGCGATATGGTCACGATGATAATCGCCTCTGAGCTGGATCTCCAAGACCGCTATTTGGCCGAAGACATCAAAAAATATCCCTTGGCAAAAGTGGAAAGTCTGTTCCACCTGCGCCACGAAGACGGCAGCGTTCAGTTCTTCCCACAACCGCTGCCACCCGAAGTTTTTGCCCGATTAGTGGTGGTTAAACCGGAAGGGTTGGTGCCACTGCCGGGAGATTATGCACTGGAAAAAGTGCGCAATATCCGCCGCAGCGCTAAAGAGCGGGTATTTGTCACCAATGCGCTTCGCGCCCTACGCCAAGTCAGCCCGACCGGCAATATCCGCGACATCCCCTTCGTAGTGCTGGTTGGCGGCTCGTCGCTGGACTTCGAAATCCCGCAATTGGTCACCGACGCCCTTTCTCACTACAAGCTGGTGGCCGGTCGCGGCAATATCCGCGCCAGCGAAGGCCCGCGCAACGCGGTCGCTACCGGATTGATTCTGTCCTGGCAACGGGAGAATCACGTATGAACTTTACCCAAGATGCACCCGCAATTGTTATCAGCCTGACCTCGCCAACACCCGAGGCGGTCTGGCACCAAGTATTGCTAGGGATTGAGGAAGAAGGCATTCCCTGGCAGTGGCAACAAGACGATGACTCGGATGCCATTCTCCGCGCCTGGCAGGCGGCGACCCGCTCCCCATTATTGGTGGGGATGGCGTGTTCTGCCGACGAAGTTATCGTGCATTTTCGTCATTTACCACCCGCCAGCCCGCTGTTCCGGCAGCCACTGGCACAAGACGAAGACCAACTACGGCGACTGGGCAATAACGCCGCCCGGTTAGTCAAAGGTTTACCGTTTAAGTAATCACACTCAAATTAACAAGGAATTCATATCTATGAACAACGCACTAGGACTCATCGAAACCAAAGGGCTGGTCGCTGCCATCGAAGCGGCTGATGCCATGGTCAAATCTGCCAACGTACAGCTAGTGGGATACGAAAAAATCGGCTCCGGCTTGGTGACGGTCATGGTTCGCGGCGATGTCGGCGCAGTTAAAGCGGCGGTTGATGCCGGTTCTGCGGCGGCCAGCGCAGTGGGTGAAGTGAAATCTTGCCATGTGATCCCACGCCCACATAGCGATGTAGAAGCCATTTTACCGACCTCTGCCTAAGGGTAAGAAGAGGAGCACCGCGTGAAAACGTCACTGGGTTTACTTGAAGTTAGCGGTCTGGCGCTGGCGATTGGTGCAGCGGATGTCATGGCAAAAGCGGCATCCGTCACCCTGATTGGAATAGAAAAAACCAACGGCTCCGGCTGGATGTTAATTCGTCTGACCGGTGATGTGGCTTCCGTTCAGGCGGCAATCAGTACCGGAGCCGCCTTTGCCCAACTGCATCAAGGGCTGGTCTCAAGTGCGGTGCTGGCCCGTCCGGCAGATCCCCTAATGGCGTATTGGCAAGCGCCACACATTAAGCCAGCCGCCACTGAAGCCACCACCTTGAGCGAACCTGCGCAACAGGTTGTCGCCGAAATGGTTATGACAGAAAGCCCCACCATTGACAAGTGCGATGAAGCAGAAGCCCCACGACCTGCCGATACCGCCACCGACGATGAACCAGAAATTGCCTTGGGTGTGGCAATAATGGATTTGGATGTCGCAAGACAAAGTGCAGAAAGTGAGGCCCCACCAGCTCCACGTGTGAGCTGCAATCTCTGCCTCGACCCTGCTTGCCGACGCCATAAAGGTGAGCCTCGCTTTCGTTGTATTCACTTGGGTAAACGAGGAAAAGTCTGATGGAAAAAGCGTTACTGGAACCCGTTGTCAGTAAGATCCTCGACGAAATGCGCCTTCGTCCGATCCCGCTTGGGGTTTCCAATCGACACCTGCACCTCTCGGTGCAGGATTACCAACAATTATTCCCCGATCAGCCGCTGATTGAGAAAAAAGCACTGCTCCAGCCCGGCCAGTTCGCCGCGGCTCAGACGGTGACCTTGGTCGGGCCGAAAGGCAACTTGAAGAATGTGCGTATTCTGGGGCCACTGCGCAGCCACAGTCAGGTTGAGATCTCTCGTACTGACGCCCGCACACTGGGTATCAATGCCCCTCTGCGGATGTCGGGCAATCTGGACGACACGCCAGCTATCCGGCTGGTCAGCCCCTATGGCGAGCTGGAATTGCCACAGGGTGTGATTGTGGCATTGCGCCATATCCATATGTCGCCACTGGATGCCCTTATCTATCGGGTCAAACACGGCGACCGGGTGCAAGTGGCAATCCACGGCAGTGGCCGCCGGTTGATCATGGATGATGTTGCTATCCGCGTTTCACCCCAAATGAAACTGGAAATGCACATTGATACCGACGAGGCCAATGCCGCTGGAGCCGATGATCCGGCGGCTTTTGCGACGTTGCTACCCCTTGCACGGACAACGCAGCCATGAATCTGACTCAGGCGCAAACCGAACAGCTGGTCAGCCAGATTGTCACGCGGTTGGCTGAGCGCGAACACCGGGTTCACGCCCTGCTATTGCCTCAACTACGCGCCGGGCTGGATACATCGGTATTCCTGCACCATGCCACGCTGCATTTAATGTTGCCGGATTTGGCGTTTATCCATCAGCTGGCGCAGTTCGATACCAACTGTCCAGCAGTGGTGGCCTTGAACGAGGCCTGGTCGTGGGGCATGAAAGTGCATATCAGCCTGCACCGCCAACTGCTCCCCGCCCTGCCCATGACGGCACTGCGCCCATTGCCACTAACTTTCAGTGACAACCAAGGTCTGGCGGTACGGCTACATACAGGCAAGGTATTGAGTTATCGCGATATTGCCACACTTGACCCCGGCTGGTTGCTGATTGCCAGCTCTACGTTGGTTACACCGCTGGCGCAGGAAACACTGTCAGCCCGTCACATTCAACTGTTAAGGCAGGAGTAAATCATGCAACTGGCCCGAGTGGTAGGTTCGGTGGTTTCAACACAAAAGTCGCCGACACTGATCGGTAAGAAACTACTGTTGGTGCGCCGTGTCGCCGGTGATGGCTCACTGCCTCCGGACAGCAACACGCCGGATGAAGTAGCCGTTGACTCTGTTGGCGCAGGTCAAGGCGAACTGGTGCTGCTGTCCGGTGGTTCCAGTGCTCGGCGCGTTTTTGCCGAACCGAATGATGCCATCGACCTGGCGATTGTCGCCATCGTCGATGAATGCTCTTACTGATTAAGCGGTGATTTTATGAGCATCTACACCAAAACCGGTGATGCGGGTACTACCGCCCTGTTCACCGGTCAACGCGTCAAAAAAAGTCATCCTCGGGTGGAAACCTACGGCACCTTGGATGAACTGAATGCGGCACTTAGCCTGTGCGCCCGCGTGGCACAAGGTGAAGAAAACCTTCAGTTACTCGATGCGATACAACATCAGCTGTTTTATTTCAGCGCCGAACTGGCCAGTGAGGGCATCGAAACCCCGCCCAGTGGGCGAAAAAGTATTAGCGAACAAGATATTCAGGCGCTGGAACAGGCGGTGGATCGCTGCATGGCGCAACTGCCACCGGTACAGGGTTTTATCCTGCCCGGTAACACCGAAGCCGGGAGCCGCTTACATTTTGCCCGCACCTTGGCGCGGCGCTGCGAGCGGCGGTTAATCGAACTGGCCGAGCAAGTGCCGGTGCGTCCGGTGTTATTGCAGTATCTCAACCGGCTATCGGACTGCTTGTATGCCCTGGCCCGCGATGAAGACCAACGCCAGACATTGCAACAAACAGCACACACCGTGGTGGCGCGCTATTTAGCCGCAACCACTGAGAAACCCGTTGCGACCACTCAGCCCACGAGCGCTGGACTTGGATTTTCTGATGTTCACCAACTGGTTAAGTTAGCGGTTGAAGCCGCCATGACATTACAAATTACCGTAGTTGTGGCACTGGCCGACCGCCACGGCAACATGATTATGACCTACCGTATGCCCGATACCTTGCTGGTAAGCAGCGAGCTGGCACCGAAAAAGGCCTGGACTGCTGTCGCCTTGAAAACCGCTACTCACCAACTCAGTGCAGCCATTCAACCGGGGGCCGATCTGTTCCAGCTAGAAGCCAGCACTGGCGGCAAAGTGGTGAGTTTTGGTGGGGGCTACCCACTGTGGCGTGACGGCCAATTGGTGGGCGGTTTTGGGATAAGCGGCGGTAGCGTCGAACAAGATATGTACATAGCAGAAGCGGCCATATCGGCTTTACATCTGAGGAATGAATAATGAATACCAATGACCTTGAATCGCTCATTCGCACTATCCTCACCGAGCAACTGACGCCGGTCACGGCCCCTGCCTCCAGCGCCATTTTTGCCAGCGTGGATGAAGCCATTAATGCTGCTCACAGCGCGTTTTTGCGCTATCAGCAAAGCCCGATGAAAACCCGCAGCGCCATTATCCACGCTATCCGTGAGCAATTAAAGCCACAACTTGTCTCTCTGTCCGAGCGTGGTGCCAGTGAAACCGGCATGGGTAATAAAGAAGATAAATTCCTGAAAAACAAAGCTGCACTGGAAAACACACCGGGTATTGAAGACTTATCTACCACCGCCCTGACCGGTGATGGCGGCATGGTGTTATTCGAGTATTCACCCTTCGGCGTTATTGGTTCAGTCACCCCCAGCACTAACCCGACCGAAACCATTATTAATAACAGCATCAGTATGTTGGCAGCGGGTAATGCAGTCTATTTCAGCCCCCACCCTGGTGCTAAAGCGGTGTCACTGGATCTCATCGCCCAAATTGAAGAGATCATTTTCAACAGTTGCGGCATTCGCAATCTGGTGGTGACAGTAAAAGAACCGAGTTTCGAAGCCACCCAACAGATGATGGCACACGACAAAATTGCCTTACTCGCGATTACTGGTGGCCCGGCCATTGTGGCGATGGGCATGAAAAGCGGCAAGAAAGTGATTGGTGCCGGTGCGGGTAACCCACCTTGTCTGGTGGATGAAACCGCCGAGTTAGTCAAAGCGGCGCAGGATATCGTGGCGGGTGCTTCATTTGACTACAACCTGCCGTGCATTGCAGAGAAAAGCCTGATCGTGGTGGAAAGTGTTGCCGACCGTTTATTGCAACAGATGCAGGCCTTCGATGCATTACTGATAAGCAATCCGCAAGAGATTGACAGCTTACGCAAAGCCTGCCTGACGCCGCAGGGCCATGCCAATAAAAATCTGGTGGGTAAAAGCCCAACTGAATTGCTGAAAGCGGCTGGCATCACCTGCCCAGCTAAAGCCCCGCGCCTGTTATTGGTCGAAGTGGCTGGTGACGATCCACTGGTCACCACCGAACAATTGATGCCGCTGTTACCGGTGGTACGGGTAAAGGATTTTGATGCGGCCCTGACATTGGCATTGCACGTCGAGGGCGGCCTGCATCATACCGCAACCATGCACTCACAAAATGTCTCGCGCTTGAATCTGGCTGCACGTTTATTGCAAACCTCCATTTTTGTCAAAAATGGCCCGTCCTATGCTGGGATAGGGGTCGGCGGTGAAGGCTTTACCACCTTTACTATTGCCACCCCGACCGGGGAGGGTACCACTTCGGCGCGTACCTTTGCGCGTCAACGCCGCTGTGTACTGACTAATGGTTTCTCTATTCGCTGAGCGAGGATGTATGAAAACTTTTTTCCTGCAAACACGCATTTATAGCGGGGAAGGCAGCCTCAAGGTGCTGCAACGCTTTCATCAGCGCAAAATTTGGATTGTTTGCGATGGCTTTTTAGCCACCTCTCCGCTGCTGGATAAACTGAGACAAGCCTTGCCAGTCGACAACCAGATTACCCTGTTCAGCGATATCACGCCGGATCCGAATATCGCCACCGTGGTGAAGGGGATTGAGCAGATGCAAGCGCTGCGCCCCGATATAGTGATCGGTTTTGGCGGTGGTTCGGCACTGGATGCCGCCAAAGCCATTGTCTGGTTTAGCCGTAAACAGGGGCTGGAGATAGCAACCTGTATCGCCATCCCGACCACCAGCGGGACTGGCTCTGAGGTCACCAGCGCTTGTGTGATAAGTGATCCAGAGAAAAGCATTAAATATCCAATCTTTGACGATGAAATTTATCCTGATATCGCCATTTTGGATGCCGCACTGGTGGCCAGCGTGCCGCCCGCTATCACCGCCAATACCGGATTGGATGTGTTGACTCATGCGCTGGAGGCCTATGTATCACCGCGCGCCAGTGATTTTACCGATGCACTGGCAGAAAAAGCGGTGCAACTGGTATTTCGCCATCTGGCAACCGCCTGCCGTAAAGGTGACTGCCTGATAACCCGCGGCAAAATGCACAATGCCTCGACGCTGGCTGGCATCGCATTCAGTCAGGCGGGGCTGGGGATTAATCATGCCATCGCCCACCAATTGGGGGGGCAATTCCACATTGCTCACGGCTTAGCGAATGCCCTGTTGCTGGTGCCGGTGATTCGCTTTAACGCCGCAGATGCGCGAGCGCGTAAGCGCTATGCAAGATTGGCGAAGCTGTGCCATTTCAGCCCACCCAATGGCGATGATCACAGTGCAGTCAATCAGCTGGTTCACCAAATTGAGCAGCTAAAACGCCAGTGCGGGTTACCTCAGCCGTTGGCGGCAATGAAAGTTAATGAGCGCCAATTGCAGCAACATCTCCCCGATATGATTGCAGCAGCCCTGGCCGACATCACATTGCGCACCAACCCGCGCCCAGCTAGCGACCAGGATATCCGTGGGATTATCGAGGCGCTTTATGAGTGATATGCAGATGCCTGAAGCCAACGTGCTGCACTCGCCCCCCGCTTATGGCGAACTGCCGCCATGTGATGCAGCGACTATCCAACAGCGGGTGCGTGACGCCGGTGTGGTCGGAGCCGGTGGTGCCGGGTTCCCCACGGCGGTGAAGTTACAGTCACAGGCCGAGATTTTCCTGGTCAATGCCGCTGAGTGTGAACCGATGTTGAAAGTGGATCAGCAATTGATCCCACGTCAGGCGGCACGGCTGGTGCGCGGCGTGCTGTATGGCATGAAAGCCACCGGTGCATGCGAAGGCATCATTGCGCTGAAAGCTAAATATGAGGAGGCCATTGCAGCGCTGACACCGCTGCTGCCACCACAGATTCGGCTGCATATTTTACCCGATGTTTACCCCGCCGGAGATGAAGTGATTACCATCTGGCTGGCAACCGGCCGCCGGGTTCCACCTGCGGCGCTGCCGATCAGCATTGGGGTGGTGGTGAATAACGTGCAAACCCTGCTCAACGTAGCCCGCGCCGTTGAACAGCAGTGGCCGGTCACCCGCCGAACCCTCACAGTGAATGGTGCCGTAGCTCGGCCATTGACCTTGACGGTGCCACTGGGCACGTCACTGCGCGAAGTGTTGGCTTTGGCGGGTGGCGCGACCATTAATAATCCCGCTTATATTAATGGTGGCCCGATGATGGGCCATGCCCTGCATGATCTTGATCAGCCCGTCACCAAAACCACTGGCGGCCTGCTGGTACTGCCTGCTGATCATTTGCTGATTGCCCGCCGTGCCCGCAGTGATAAGGATGTGCTTGCCATCGCTCGCACCGTCTGCGAACAGTGCCGCATGTGTACCGAACTCTGCCCGCGCCACCTTATCGGCCATGAATTACCGCCGCACCTGTTGGTACGGGCGATTATCTACCAGCAAGTCGCCACGCCAGATATTTTGCTCAGCGCCCTGACCTGCTCGGAATGCAGTCTGTGTGAAAGCTATGCCTGCCCGGTGGATATCTCGCCGATGCGCATTAACCGCCTGCTGAAAACTCAGTTACGTGCGCAGGGTGCCCGCTATCAAGGGGAGCTGCGCGAAGCTGACCCGATGGCGAAATACCGCATGGTGCCAACAGCACGGCTGATCGCCCGCTTGGATTTAACCGACTGGTATCAGGCTGCCCCCTTTAGTGAGAAGCCCTATCAGCCTCAACAGGTGATATTACCATTACGCCAGCATATCGGTGCTGCCGCAGAGGCCATCGTCGCAGTGGGGGATCGGATAGAACAGGGCCAATTAATTGGGCAAATCCCGCATAACGCCTTGGGCGCACCGCTACACGCCAGTATCAGCGGTGTCATCACTGCTATCAGTAACAGCGCCATCACCATAAGCCGCGGCTGACAGTGTTTTTTAAAGAGGAGTTGGCATGTCACAAGCCATTGGAATTGTTGAATTAAGCAGTATTGCCAAAGGGATGGAAGTCTGCGACCTGATGCTAAAAAGTGCCAACGTCGACCTGTTGGTCAGCAAAACCCTGTGCCCCGGCAAGTATTTGCTGATGGTGGGAGGTGATATCGGGGCGGTGACTCAGTCGGTACAAAATGGTGAACGGCACAGCGGTCACTTATTGGTCGACAGCATCGTTTTGCCCAATCTTCATCCATCAGTATTACCTGCCATCAGCGGCCTGAACTCGGTGGAAAACCGTCAGGCGGCAGGTGTGGTGGAGACCTGGAGTGTGGTGGCCTGCATTACCGCCGCCGACCGTGCGGTGAAAGCCGCCAATGTCACTCTGGTACGTATTCATATGGCTTTTGGTATCGGTGGCAAATGTTATCAGGTGCTTAGCGGTGACATTGCCGATGTGCAAACCGCCGTCGAGGTCGCCAGCCAATGTGCTGGTGAAAAGGGATTATTGATATACAGCTCAGTTATCCCACGGCCCCATGAGGCGCTGTGGCGTCAGTTAGTTCAGGAGGCATGATGGAAGCAAATAGCACCCCCGAGCGCGTGATCCAAGAATATGTTCCCGGTAAACAGATAACCCTGGCGCACCTGATAGCCAACCCTAACAAGGCGCTTTATAAAAAACTGGGACTAAACGATGTCAGTAGCGCCATTGGCATTTTGACCATTACCCCCAGTGAAGCCTCGATTATTGCCAGTGATATCGCCACCAAATCCGGCGCAGTCGAGATTGGTTTTATTGACCGATTTACTGGTGCGGTGGTGTTTACCGGCGATGTTTCCGCGGTGGAATACGCATTGAAACAGGTGATTCACACCTTGGGCGACATGATGAAATTCACTGCCTGCCCGATGACCCGGACCTGATGCCATGCAACGCATCATGTTGATTGGCCCCAGTCAGTGTGGCAAAACCTCGCTGATTCAGCGCTTACGCGGTGAGGCGCTGAATTACCAGAAAACCCAGTCCATTATCTGGCAGGACAATGCCATAGATACGCCGGGTGAATATCTGGAAAACCGCTGTTTATACAGTGCGTTATTAGCCAGTGCTTGTGAAGCCGATGTGGTGGGGTTGGTACAAAATGCCGATGCCACACAGAGCTGGTTTGCGCCAATGCTGGCGCAGGTTTTCAACAAACCGGTGATTGGCATTATCAGCAAAGCCGATACCGTCAGCCACACCGACCAACTGGACTGGGCGGCGGATTGCCTGACCCAAGCGGGTGCACAACATATTTTTATCACCTCGGCGCAAACCGGCGAGGGGTTAACTGACCTTATGACTTATTTGAATCCCTTATGACTTATTTAAAACATTGTGGAGAGTCGCATGTCCGGTAAGATTATGGCGATTAACGCCGGCAGTTCTTCGTTGAAATTTCAGCTGTTTTCCATGTTAAATGAACATACCGGCCAACATCACGAGCAGGTGTTATGTCAGGGATTAATTGAACGCATTGGGATGGATGATGCGATATTTAACCTGCGAGTAGGTGATGTGCGATGGCGAGAAACCTTACCCATCGCGGATTGCCGTCAAGGCGCTGAACACCTGCTTAGGGCGCTGATTGAGCACAATATTATTGACTCATTAGACGAAATCATTGGCGTCGGTCATCGTGTTGCCCACGGCGGTGAAACCTTTGCCGATTCGGTACTGATTACCCCGCAAGTACTGGATAAAATTGAACAGCTTGGCACATTAGCGCCGCTGCATAACCCGGTGAATGCATTAGGTATTCGCGTGTTCCAGCTTGCCCTGCCCCATGCCAGTGCCGTGGCAGTATTTGATACTGCATTCCATCAAACATTGAGTCAGACCTCATTCCTATACCCGCTGCCGTGGCGCTATTACGAAGAATTGGGAATTCGTCGTTACGGCTTTCACGGCACCAGTCATAAATATGTTAGTGCGGTCTGTGCTGAGCGTATGGGCCAGCCATTGGCAGCGCTACGTATTGTCTCCTGCCATCTCGGCAATGGTTCCAGTATTTGCGCTATCGGCCACGGGAAGTCCGTCAATACCTCGATGGGATTTACCCCCCAGGCAGGGGTAATGATGGGCACCCGTAGCGGCGATATTGATCCATCCATTCTGCCTTTTATTCAGCAAACAGAAGGCAAAAGTGCGGTTGAAATTAACCATCTGATCAATAACCAATCTGGTTTGCTGGGTATCTCCGGTATTTCTCATGATTATCGTGATGTGGAACAAGCGGCCGATAACGGCAACCGCCGTGCAGCATTGGCTCTTGAACTGTTCGCTGAGCGGATCCGCGCCGTGATTGGCAGCTATATCGTGCAATTGGGGGGGATCGATGCGCTTATCTTTACCGGCGGCATTGGTGAAAACTCACGTAGCGCCCGCCAGCAGATATGCCGGGAGCTGACATTCCTGGGTATTGAACTGGATCAAGAAAAGAACATCAGAAATCAGTTTTTTATTCAGCAAGATACCGCTCCGGTACAAATTGCCATCGTCAATACTAATGAAGAATTAATGATAGCCCGTGATGTCCTGCGCGTGGCACTGAACCTGCCGGTACAACCGGCCCTCGCCACACAATGAGAGGCAATATGAAAAGTGGAAAAGTTTGGCTAGTCGGTGCGGGGCCGGGGGATGCAGCACTGATTACAGTAAAAGGCTTACATGCCATTCGTCGTGCTGAAGCGCTGGTCTATGACCGGTTAGTCTGTGCGGAATTATTAGCTGAAGCACCAGACGGTTGTGAAATGATTAATGTGGGCAAAACACCCAATCATCATTTGGTGCCACAACCGCAAATCAATGAAATTCTGGTGGATTGTGCTCAACGCGGCTTGAATGTAGTGCGGCTAAAAGGCGGCGACCCTTATGTCTTCGGCCGTGGCGGAGAAGAAGCCGAAGCACTGGCGCTGGCGGATATTCCGTTTGAAGTGATACCGGGGATCAGTTCCGCCATCGGTGGATTGGCCTATGCCGGTATCCCAGTGACCCATCGTGATTATGCCTCCGGTTTTCATGTGGTTACCGGCCATCTACGTCAGGGCAATGAGCCACAGGATTGGGCAACACTGGCAAAACTGGAAGGCACATTGATTATCCTGATGGGCATGACGCAACTGACCACCATTTGTCAGCAACTGATTGCTGGAGGCAAAGCGCCCACCACACCTGCGGCGGTGGTGATGTATGCCAGCCACCAGCAGCAGCAAGTGGCCAGTGGCACTCTGACCACTTTAGCGGATCAAGTTGCGGCGCAAGGATTATCAGCCCCGGCACTGATTGTTATTGGTGATGTGGTGCGCTTGCGCGACATACTGGCATTCACACCAGAAATGTTGTCGCTAAACTCAACCCCCTAGCTTATGGTACTCTAAACACACAACTTACTGAGGGGCATGACGCAGCAATGAGCGAACATGGCGGGAATGTGCTGGAAATGGCACTGAAAATCGGGACAAACGCAGAGAATATCATTGATTTCAGTGCCAATATTAATCCGTTGGGAATGCCAGACTCCCTAAAAACTGCCATTGTTGAACAGTTAGCGCGCGCGGAACATTACCCTGATGTTGAGTATCGCCAACTGCACAGTGCACTGGCCCGCGCTCACCATTGTTTGCCGGAAAATATCATGGCAGGCAATGGTGCAACCGAACTCATTTATGCCGTAGTGCATTATCTGCAACCTCGCACTGCCCTGCTGCTGACACCGGGTTTTGCTGAATACCGTCGCGCCCTGCAACGGGTCGGTTGCCAGATTGATGATTATCAGATGAGTGACGCTGATGGTTATCAGCCCGATGAGCGGCTGCTGGCGGTATTAGAACAGCAGCGCCCTGACTGCCTGTTTCTGGCGACCCCCAATAACCCGACCGGATTAATGCCAGATGCTAACCTGCTGCAAGCTATTGTACGCTGCTGCCATCAATACCAAATTGCGCTAATTGTTGATGAAGCCTTTATTGATTTCCTCCCTGATGCGCCGGGACTTATCCCACAATTAACTGATTTTCCGCACCTTTATGTATTGCGCTCACTGACCAAGTTTTTCGCGATTCCGGGGTTGCGGTTGGGGTACTTACTTAGCGGCGATTTGAAGGGCATCGAGCACATGAAGCAGCAGCGCGAACCCTGGAGCATCAATGCCTTCGCTGCGCTGGCAGGTGAGATTATTCTCGATGACCAGCCTTATATTCAGGCCACTCATGGATGGTTAGCACAGCAGCAGCACTGCCTATATCAGCAATTATGCGCCATTCCCGCATTGCAGGTGTGGCAAGGTTGCGCCAACTATCTTTTCCTGCGCTGTTTAAGGCCGGAAATAGCGCTACAACCGGCATTATTACAGCACAATATTCTGATTCGCCATTGCGCCAATTACCCCGGACTGACCTGCGACCACTATCGGGTGGCCATCAAAAGTGCAACGGACAATCAACGACTGGTCACCGCGTTACAACAGGTTTTTAGCCATGGCTGAGGCCCGTTGCCCCGCCTCCTGTGGTGAGTTAATTCAGGGCTGGATACTGGGTGGGGAGAAGCTCATTTCTTGCCCGATAAACTGGTTTAGCACCGTGTCCGTTACCGACGGTGTGCCGGGCAGCCATGAACGGCCACGGATGCGCCAAATGCTGAAAGCAGTATTGACTTATTTTGACCAACCAGCAGAGATGGCCCGTGGCCTGCATATCAATTTTGATTCCACCATTCCGGTGGCAAAAGGGTTAGCCAGCAGCACCGCAGATATTGCCGCCACTGCTCTGGCAACCGCACGTCACTTGGGGGAAACACTGGATGAAGCCGCACTGGCTGCCTTGTGTGTTAGCCTTGAACCCACTGACAGCACCTTGTTTCAACGGCTGACCCTATTTGATCATCAAACCGCCGCAACACAGATTTCTTATGATTGGCAACCCAGTGTGGATATTCTGCTGCTGGAAAGCCCACAATGCCTCAACACCGAGGATTATCATCGTCGGCATCGCCAGACAGCCCTACTGGCAAGCGCCCCATCGTTAGAACAAGCATGGCAACTGTTTACGCAGGCCGCTGAGCAGCATGATTGCGCCCTGCTAGGCCAGTCCACCACACTTAGCGCACAGGCCAGCCAGCATCTACTGGTTAAACCCGACTTCTGCGCTCTGCTGGGATTAGTCGAAGAGCTGGATTTATATGGACTGAATGTGGCACACAGCGGCAGTGTGGTGGGCTTATTATTAGACCGTCAACGCCATGATGTGGAACAGCTTTATTGGCAATTACAACAGCGCAATATCACGCAAAGCTACCCGAACCAACACTTATTAACTATGGTGCCCGGCGGGGTGCGGTGACGTAGAGCACGATATATTTTGAATATCTGCAATCGTTGGACTTAAGTCATGCCTCAATCTCTTAGCTGTATAAAATAGATTAATCCTTATAAAACAGTAAAAATAATTATTTTATTTTTAATTAATTTCGTTTTTTCATTGCAAAATTATAAATAATGACCTAATTTTCAGTAAATATGACTCATGCAAAAACTTACTCAGGAATATTATTAGCTTAATTACTATCTTCATATAAATTAACAAAACTAAAATAATTTAGTGAAAAACTTAAAAAATAGATTGACTTTCTTAAACATCATAACAGCTATAAACTTAATAACGGAGCGTTGGTTATATGAAGAGAAGAAAAAGTCAACTCACGCCGGAACTTAACACTATAAAAATAGTATTTGATTCTATGTTTATAACAAAAATACATAATAGCATATGCACCACAACATTATTCGAAGACTTCTTAATTGCAATAATTGAAGAGACGTCATTCTCTAAAAATGACATTTACTTAATAGATAGCTTAATGAATAAATGTAATTATCTATCATACTTAGAAATATTAGAACTTTATTTTAATGTAGATACATCAAATAAAGATAAAGTGTATATTTTTGACAACGATTTTTTTCAGAATATTGGTGATATAGGTGAACTGGCAAAAAAGAAGAAAATTAACACTTGTATAGTTTTAAGTATTGCCCTAAATGAAAAAATAACTGCTGTTGTATCTCTATTTGGAAAAAAAGGTAATCTGGCAGACATTAATAATAAAAGCGTACAAATTGCATTAAAAGAAACATTGCTTAAATTAATAAATAACATTCTTAATTACATCAAATCCCACAAAAAACCACACTGCAATGCCGATAATGACATATTACATCTCACTTCCGTAGAAATAGATATTTTAAGGTATTCTGCCGATGGGTTTACTTCCAAAGAAATAGCGCATAAAATATCTCTATCTAAGAGTGGGGTTGATTTTCATCTTGTGAGCCTTAAAAATAAATTGAAATGTAGGAATAAAACGCAAGTCATTGCAAAAGCAATATCACTCTGCTTAATTTGAAAATATTAATAAAAATAGACTGATTATTATTTTCTTGTAATCAAATTATCCGTTCGGGAAGCCTCATTATATTATCGACAGTTTGGTTAGCCAACGCCAACACCACAAAAAAAGCATTTACTATCCATAACCTAGTATGTGCTGGTATTCCAACAAACCAAATACTTTCTATTTCCTTAAAATAGGGATGACTTATCCCTAGCGAAGAGGATATTAGAATAGCGTCCTTCGCGTGTTCACTGTGGATATCAATCACAATATGCCCTTTACTATCAAAAAAGTAGTAGGGTAAACAATAACCAGTTGCGCAAACAATCGCATCAAAATGCTTATCACCCTCTCCCCAATCGATTCGCCACACATCAGGGCTGTGCGCCGAAATTGAGATATCACCGATCTCTCCTTTTTGTACAAAAAGAACACCATTATCTATATATTGCAGAATCTTCCGTGCATTAATTAATGGAATCGATGATAAGTATCGATGAATTACCTTCATAAAATCGGGATGAAAAGAACCTACAAAATAGGATGTGTTAGCTAGATGAATTTCATTCATTACATTCAAAAAGTTGACTGTAATATCTTGCCATTGGCACTTTCCTTTCTCAGCAATAGAGATTTCTTCATAAAGTCGATCGCGATAATTTCTGACAAAAGAGAACTGGTCTCGCCACGATTCATTTGTGTGTTTATTGAGAAGCCCAACGAAGTATTTAATATAGCTATATTTTAATGAATCTACAGTAGGCATTGTACCTCGACGCTCTCTGAGCATCATTATTATTGACGCCAGACGATCTTGGTCAATAATAGCATCAGTACATCTCATCAAATAAGTTCGGACGGCAGGAATACTTCCTGAAGGCGATATCATGGTGACCTGATGACTTTCACGACAAAGTAATATTGCTGTATCTATTGCTGACAGCTTACTACCAATAACAAGTACCCGAGAGTGAGCAGGAATCCGGGCTAACATATTCATTTCTGGATAAGGGTTGCGAATAAAGGTCGGGTGAGATAAGCACAGACTAAACACATCAGGAATGCGAGAACAGCCATAGCCCGTACAGAAAACGACATCTGTCACCACCAGTGATTGAGGTTTTAGAACATCACCAAACATAACTGAATAACAACGAGGAGCATTTATCTTCAACGAAATAAATAAGTGAGGGATATGGATAACTACAATACCGTCTCTATGCGCGATAGCAAAATACTCACGAAAACGGTCGACCAAATAATTCCCTACCCATTTCCTGGGAACAAAAGATTCAGTGGTGACAACGTGACCACTGGCGATTAGATAATCATAAAAATCAAGCGGTTTATCTGCCAATATTGACATAGTATCTACTGAGGTATTACACAGTACATCTTCATCTACATTAGAGAACGCCATGCCAGGGCCAATGGGTGAAGGTTCAATAATATAAATAAGTTGTGTAGCATGACGCAGCACCGCAGCAATAAATGTGGCGACTCCCGCAACACCACCGCCTATAATAGCAATACTTCTTTTTTTAGAGTTCATAATGTTATTCCGAAGATATACTTTAAGATTACCACTCGATAGTTTAATTATATAATTACTTAATAATAAGTATCGCATCGTTTAACATATCTGAAGATAGTAAAAAATAAACATTGAGGTTAATTTTTCCGCACTGAGACTAACGGGGCGACTGCACCGATGGGCGCTCCGACGGTTCACGCCACTTGTATTTTAAATAAATAGGGACCCATTCGGCACATTTCCCCTTTTATCAACTTTGTCAGCAGTCTGAATAAATATTCCATTTCTTATAAAATATAATACAAGTAAAAATAAAATTTAAAACTATCAAATTTAATAGTTATTAATTATATTTTATATAGTATAAGAAGTTACGCTAATAGTTATGTCAATAAATTATCAATAATAACCATATGAATTATCAGTGTGTTTATTTATATCGTAACCAGCATAATAGGTGTCAAGACTCGCCAAATAGCATCAACTGATAAACCATAATGTCCATGTAAAAAGCATTGTTATTACCCTTCTGCCTACCATTTTTATGCAACTCTCTTTGTTCTCCCCCTCAGGATCATGATGCCAGTCACAAACTGGGAAAGCAGCTATTTTATCCATGTAAATAGCATTTATAGATATGGGGAAAATGGCTATCGAAGCAGTAGAGTCGACCTACAGGAAATGTAGTGCAGATGTAAAATTTGCTTCCTGATA
The DNA here is from genome assembly GCF_901472495.1 of Yersinia enterocolitica subsp. enterocolitica. NCBI lineage: Bacteria > Pseudomonadati > Pseudomonadota > Gammaproteobacteria > Enterobacterales > Yersiniaceae > Yersinia > Yersinia enterocolitica. The sequence goes on along the minus strand of NZ_LR590469.1, from coordinate 374,973 downwards.
AATCTTCATTTTTTTAAAAACATAAATAAAACTTAACTAATACAAAATATTACGTCAACACCTAACGACGCTAGCCTCAACCTACATTAGCTCCGGGAGCTTGAAATGAAAAAACTGAGTGTAAAAACGTTATTGGCGGCCAGCCTGTTCAGCATGATGGCGTGCTCGGGCAGCGCGCTGGCGCAAGAAGTCGAAGTCGTCAATATTTCGAAAATCGCCGGAATGCCTTGGTTCAACCGCATGGGCGAAGGGGTGGAGCGCGCCGGTAAAGATCTCGGGATCAAAGCCTATCAAGTCGGCCCATCCAGTACCGATGCCCCACAACAAGTGAAGATCATTGAAGATTTAATCGCCAAGAAAGTCAGCGCCATCAGTATCGTGCCGAACGATGCCGATGTGCTGGAACCGGTATTCAAGAAAGCGCGCGATGCTGGCATCGTGGTATTAACCAACGAATCTCCGGGGCAGCCTAGCGCTAACTGGGATATCGAAATCATCGATAACGCCAAATTCGCTGCCGACAATGTGGAAGAAATGGCAAAAGCTATGGGCGGCAAAGGCGGCTATGTGATTTATGTGGGTAGCCTGACCGTGCCACAACATAATCTGTGGGCCGATTTGTTTGTTAAATACCAGAAAGAGCATTACCCGGAAATGTTTGAAGTGACCAGCCGTATGCCTGTCGCTGAGAGCATTGATGACTCACGCCGTACCACACTGGATTTGATGAAAGCGCATAGTGATTTGAAAGGTATTGTTGCTTTCGGTTCACAAGGCCCGATTGGTGCAGGCCGTGCAGTGAAAGAAAAACGGGCGAAAAACAATGTTCATGTGTTCGGCATGATGATCCCATCTCAGGCTGCATCGCTGGTTAAAAGTGGCGATATCGCTATGGGCGTGACTTATGACCCAGGTTCTGCTGGTTATGCCATGACAGCGGTAGCTGATAAAGTGCTGAAAGGCGAGAAAATCGAAACAGGCATGGAGATCCCAGGAGTAGGTAAAGCGGAAGTTGATCAAGCTAAACACCTGATTCAGTTCCACAATGTGTTGCGTGTGACCAAAGATAACGTGGATTCGCTGTATTGATTCACACCTGCTGATAAGCATTAACTCCACAATATCAAAGAGTGCGAATACGCAATTATTAAGATATACCCAAAGTCATTGGAGTTGCAGGTAGGCAGCAAGCAAACGAAGCCCGATGAGCTTACTCAGGTAAGTGATTCGGGTGAGTGAGCGTAGCTAACACCCCTGTAACTTCAAGGACGAAGGGTATAAGGGGATGTATGCAGCCATTTATTACCCTGGAAAATATCAGTAAAACCTTTTATGGCGTCAAAGCGCTGGATAAGGTGGCTATGACCCTGTTACCCGGTGAGGTACATTGCCTTGCAGGGCAAAACGGTTGTGGCAAATCCACACTGATTAAGATTATCTCCGGTGTTTATCAACCCGATGCTGAGGCCGCGATAACTGTTGATGGCAAAACGTATTCAACCCTGACCCCGATTGAATCTGTCCGGCTGGGGATTCAGGTGATTTATCAAGACTTATCATTATTCCCCAACTTGACCGTGGCTGAGAATATCGCCATGAACCATTATCACCATCATCTGTGGGTGAACAAACGCCAGATGCGGGAAACCGCCGAGCGTGTCATCAAGAGCATTGATGCCCATCTTAATCTGGATGAATTGGTTGAAGACCTCCCCATCGCCCAGAAACAGTTAGTTGCAATCTGCCGTGCCCTGGCGCAGGATGCCCGGCTAATTGTGATGGATGAACCGACCGCATCTCTGACCCGGCAAGAGGTTAACGGCTTGCTGCGGGTGGTGCATGAACTGAAATCACGCAATATCTGCGTGGTATTTGTCAGCCACCGCTTGAGCGAAGTGCTGGAAATTTCAGACCGTATTACCGTGCTCAAAGATGGTAATTGGGTCGGAACCTACCCTGCCGCTGAAGTTGATAATGCACGGCTGGCCTGGCTGATGACCGGTATGAAGTTTGATTTTCAGGTGCTGCCACCCTATAGCGCTTCGCTTGCGCCGGTGCTGGCAGTGGAAGAACTTTCCCGTGGCAATGAATATCACAATATCTCACTGACATTGCATCCCGGTGAAATTGTCTCACTGGTCGGCTTATTGGGTTCTGGCCGCACAGAATTGTGCCTTAGTCTATTTGGTTTAACTACACCAGAGTCAGGTACCATTCGTATCAATGATAAACCGATGTATTTTACCAGCAACCGCGATGCTATTGCCGCTGGCGTGGGTTATGTCTCAGAAGATCGCATGAGTACCGGACTGATCATGGAACAATCAATCCGCGACAATATCAGCGCCACCGTTTTACACCGGCTTAAAAACACTTTCCACCTGATGCGTACCGAGCGAGTCGATACATTGGTCGAAGACATGGTTAAGCACCTGTCTATCAAAATTGGTAATAGCGATTTGCCGGTCAATACCTTATCTGGCGGTAATGCGCAGCGTATTGCCATTGCCAAATGGCTGGCAACCGACCCACAAATATTGATTCTCGACTCACCAACCGTGGGGGTAGATATCGCCAATAAAGCCGGTATTTATAATATTATCAATGCACTGGCAGCACGGGGGATTGCGGTTTTAATGATTTGTGATGAGATTGATGAAGCCTACTTTAATAGCCACCGTATTTTAGTGATGCGGTCTGGGCGGCTGGTGCAGGAGTTCTTGCCAGGTAACAGCAGCGAAGCAGCCATTGCGGAGGTAGTAAATGGCTAATCCCCATGCACTTAATAAACCTGATGTTGGTAAAACAGGTCTATTTAATAAAGAGCATCTGAAACGCCATGAAGTGATGTTGGCTTTCACCATATTGATTATTTCGACTTATCTTGCTTTCACCAGCCCAGATTTTCTGACGCTCGCCAATATTTATGACTTGATAAATAACTATGCCATGTTGACCATCTTGGCCTGTGGTTTATTTATCGTATTGATTTCTGGCGGTATTGATATTTCATTCCCGGCAATGACCATTATCTCGCAATATGTCATGGTGACATTAATTGTGAAGTTTGGTGGCAACTTCCCGGTGGCTTTCGCGCTAGCCGGTGGTATCGGCTTATTATTGGGGTTAATTAATGCGCTGTTGGTTAATCGCCTGCGCGTGCCGTCTATCATTATCACCATTTCCACGCTGAATATATTCTACGGATTACTGCTGTATCTCAGTCGTGGTGTCTGGCTATATACCTATCCGGAATGGTTCGAACATGGGCCAATGCTGTTCTCCTTCACCGCAGCCGATGGCTATGACTATGGTCTTTCGTTACCCATATTGACATTGCTGGCGACCATTATTGTCACGGCTCTGCTGATGACACGCACCAGTATTGGTCGGCAAATTTATGCATTGGGCGGTAATCAGGAAGCAGCCTCCCGCATGGGGTTCAGCATCCTCAAGCTGCAACTGTTTGTTTATGGCTATATGGGCTTTCTATCCGGCATCGCTGGTGTGGTGCAGTCCTATACCGTCTTGACGGTAGCGCCCGACTCATTACTCGGTTATGAACTCACCGTACTGGCAGCCGTGGTGCTGGGTGGCACCAGTATTGTGGGCGGGCGCGGCACCCTAACCGGCACTCTGCTGGGGGTGATTTTGTTGGCGATATTGCAAAATGGTTTGAATTTACTGGGTATTTCGTCGTACTGGCATACCGTGGTTATCGGTCTGGTGATTGTCATCAGTATCAGTGTGACCGCCTGGGGCCAACGTCATAAGGTAGGGATATAACCATGTCGAAAACAACTCAACGTGATCATACCGAGCGCTGGTTACTGGCTTTACTGCTGCTGGTTTCTATCGGGTTTAGCCTGTTTATTCCTTACGTGTTCTGGTCGACGGCTAACTTTCAATCTATCGCGTCACAAATCCCGGTCGCCGGAGTATTAACACTGGCAATGGCGATTACCATGCTGACCGGCGGTATCAACCTGTCAATTATTGCTACTGCGAATGCCAGTGCACTGGTAATGGCCTGGGTCTGTACCCATTTGGAACCCACATTCAGCTCAATGGTATTGATGTTACTGGCGGGTGCTTCGGTCGCTTTGGTGGTGGGGCTTATCAATGGGGTGCTTATCTCGGTGGTGCGCGTCTCCCCGATTTTAGCGACACTGGGCATCATGACCTTGCTCAAAGGCGTGAATGTGCTTATTTCCAAAGGATCGGCGATTTCTAATTTCCCTAACTATGTGCTGGCGTTAGATCGCAGCTATTTTCTCGGGGTTCCGGTACCACTTTATCTGTTTGCTGCGGTGGCGTTGGTTATCTGGCTTATTTTGGCCAAGACCCCGCTTGGCCGCCAGATATACCTGTCCGGTTCCAATGAAAAAGCCACTTTCTTCTCCGGAATTAATACTCGCCGCACGTTGATTTGGGTGTACGTGATTTCATCGTTACTGTGTGCCGTCGCGGCCTTGTTGATGATGTCCAAGCTAAACTCGGCCAAAGCCTCCTATGGTGAATCACTGTTACTTATCACTATCCTGGCGACGGTGTTAGGCGGGGTTAATCCTGATGGCGGATTTGGTAAGATTGTTGGCATTGTGCTAGCACTGTTCCTGCTACAAATGCTGGAGAGCGGGCTGAATATCATGGGCGTGAGTAGTTATATCACCATGGCTCTGTGGGGTTCATTACTGCTGGCATTTATCTTTGTCAAAGGTGCGAAGATCCCAGCGTTTCGTTTCTTACGGCAAAATAAACCGTCAAACTAAACACAATTTAGCCAAAAGAAAAGGCTGGCGATTCATACCAGCCTTTCTATTAATAGCGGTAAAATAAGCTATTTCACGTTGCGCTAAAGTTACTTAACTTCGCCCATCGCTTTCAGTTTTTTCGACAATTCACGGCGTTCTTTAGACAGATCTGCGTTTTTGATGATGTATTCATCGACACGATCTTCGTAGTCAACACGCATGTTAGCGATAATGGCTTGAACCTCTTCGATGCTCATCCCTGGCTTGATGTATTCACTCAGGTTATCGAGCAACAGAACGCGTTTTTGGTTATCACGAATTTTCTTTTCGTTATCAACGATTTCACGCTGCAACTTGTTTTTGCGACGGAACATACGCACAAACTCCAAAACGTCCTGGAAAGTTGGCTTACTTGCATTATCCGTTTTCACACCTTCACTTAAGTTTTACACAAATTCAATTGCTGGTGACCAGGCTATGTGAACCATACCGCTTTGTTATGCCTGATGACAAGATTCATTGGCTAGACTTATCTTACCCGCTTTACCCGTCAGACAGAAATATCATCTGCCTGAATCCAACAATAGATCACCTGCGTAAAGTCATATTAATCAGATCGTCCAATTCCTCAAGCTGTTTGGTTAACTCCATACTCAGCCAAACATAGCCATAAATCGGTGTTTCTATCTGCTGCTCTTGCGTCACAGCCAACATCAATGATTTCAACTCAGTAGAGATTTCACTCAGCTCACCGGCAACTTCCCGCTCACGGGCAGGAGATCCATCGCGCAGGCTATCACTTAATGTATTCAAAGTGCGGATTGTCATCAACTGAGTACTGCGCAAGCCTTTGGCATTGAGCATAATAAAATGGCTTTCCCGCGACGACCAATAAGCATCCACCAGCAATTCTAGCGTGCAAATCAGGTTGCGGCTCAGTGTCTGAATAGCCTCAAAAACGTCTTTATTAATATGAGATTCTTTACTGGCAGGCGCAATAAAAGTACGCATTTTAACCGACTGGCTGAGTGCAGCTTTTAATTTAGGCTCTAACCGTGGGCGCTCGATAACATTGGGCGATAAATAAGCCGCATAAATTTGGCTGATGGCCCGCAGATTATCACTCATCTGCATACGCCAATGGGTGAAAGCGCGTTGTGGATAGACACTGGTAAAGACCAATGCCAATAATGAACCAAAAATAACATCGCCGCTGCGCCACAGGGCGGTAGTCATATCTCCAGGGGCAGATCCACACACCACCGCCAGAGTGATGCCGATGAGCAAAGCCATGTAGGGCCGCTTGCCCAATGTGAGGTAGCCGCATAAGAACATCACAACCCCACACCAGACCAGCATAAGTGTTAAGGAATAAGACTCCAGATACAGAGCAATCAAGCCGGATATCGCACCAAAAACAGTGCCGCCAATACGCTGCATCGCTCTGGTCAGCACATTGCCCCAATAGGATATCGGCCCCATCACTACCACTAATGTGATCAGCGGCCAGGTACCTTCCGGAATAGCCAGTAAGCGAATAATCAGAAATGTTAAGATAAACGCTAACGTAATACGTAAAGCGTGAGTGATGCGGTAATGGGTGTAGATCAGGTTATCCAATGGCGATATTTTTTTATTCAGGCGCACACTTACCTACTTCCAATAAGATACTAAAACCTAAGTTTAGCTGAGTTATTACGCGCTGGCAGCGGATTAACCGTTACCAAAAGTAGCAGGAATAAATATTCCCCGGAGCTTAATAACAAAGCTGTTGATAACTTAGTGAGTGAAGGGGTTACCGCACCTCGGGGCACTCCGGTCGCTTACGCGACTACGACCCCAACGGCACGATTCCCCTTCATTTGACTTTGTCAGCAGTCTGGGGGGGAATAAATATTCCCTGTCAGGTATTGCCCGCCGGGAAATAAGCTTATTTAAAGTCAACCGCCATTTGTTGCACAATAGACTCGCCAAAGCTGGACTCGACACAACAAGCAATATAATCGGTGAAGCGTGGTGACGGTGGCATTCCCAAGCTGAGCAAACGTTCATTACTGAAGCGCACGTTGAGCATGGCAAATGCACCATATAAGCGCATGGCTTTTAGCATTATGCGCTCATTGCAGGGGCCAAAAATTCCTTTAAGTTGGTTACGCATTTGTACCAATGCACCGTATTCTACCTGGCAATAATCTGCCCCCATAGGTTTCTGTCTGGCAGCGGCGGACATCGCCTGATCAATCTGGGCAAAACTAACGCTATCTTTCTCGCCAGCTGAAATATGATAGATATTATCGGGTAAATTTGGATGCAGTAAAATACACACTAAAGCGTCTGCGCAATAATCGGCTGGAATAACATCGATATAGTCATCCAGCGAGCACATGAACTTGCGTAACATTAATGCCATGCGAAATACCCAAAAGATGCTGCTGGATGGCTGACAGCCCAGCCGGGTATGGCCGACCACAATCGATGGTCGGGCAAATACCAAGGGTAGCTCTGGGCATTCTTCAGCCAATAAGCGCTCAATTGCTGATTTAGATTTAGTGTATTCCACCAAATGCGCGTCATCCTCTGCGGATAAAACCTGCTCGCTCACCACAGTATCGGCATCGGGTGTGCAAGACATAGCTGTTCCCACATGGATGAATCTTTGTAAACCAGCAACCTGCGACATTCTTTTGCCAAAGGCTAATGTGCCATCAACATTCACTTTCCAGATTAGCGGGTTATTACCGAATGATGCGACAGCAGCACAATTAATAACATGCGTCACCCCATCAATACGCGGGTCATTAATAAAACTGTCCGGTTCAGCTAAATCCCCTAATAAAATATGGCTAACATCAATTTTATTCAGTTGCCCATTAGGGAGATAAAACTTCGCCATATTCTCGCGAATACGTGTTAATCCCTGTTCCGGTGTATTGGCCCGGACTAATAATAAATAATTAAAATCTGAGTTTTCCAACAATAGCTTTTCGAGCACAGCTCCGCCCAGAAAACCTGTGGCACCGGTTAACAGAAGTGTTTTCACTTTGAGTCCTACTTATTATATTCAGTAGGCGGATTGTATGAATAGCTAAGTAAACGGCAGCTAAATATTAGTTGGATCGACACATTTTGACTGAAACATAATTATTTCAAAATAAATCCTGACGTCCCGCCCCGCCTGAAATGATATTCTAGCGTTAATGCCGTGGGGCACTGCGGCTTACCGCGGGCAGTGCCCCATCATAAAGAATAGCTATACCCACAATAATTCGAGTTGCAGGAAGGCGGCAAGTGAGAGAGTCCCGATGAGCTTACTGTGTTGTAAGTGATTCGGGTGATTGAACGCAGCCAACGCACATGCAGCTTAGAGTATGACGGGTATATGAGAATTAAGGGTTAAACCGCATAATGTCAGATAAAAACAAGCAACCAACATTCTACATTCATGATTATGAGACCTTCGGTCAGCGCCCCGCGTTAGACAGGCCAGCCCAGTTTGCCGGGGTACGTACCGATTTGGATTTCAATATCATCGAAGAACCGCTGGTGGTTTACTGCGCCCCCGCAGACGACTACCTGCCGCAGCCGGAAGCCGTGATGATAACCGGCATCACCCCGCAACATGCCTTAGCCAATGGGGTGAATGAAGCCGAGTTTGCCCGGCAAATCCATCAAGCTTTCAATGTGCCCGGTACCTGTATTCTTGGTTACAACAATATTCGTTTTGATGATGAAGTTAGTCGAAATATTTTCTACCGCAATTTTTATGATCCTTATGCCTACAGCTGGCAAGGGGGGAACTCTCGCTGGGACTTACTCGATGTGATGCGCGCCTGCTACGCCCTGCGCCCCGAGGGTATTGTCTGGCCGGAAAACGAAGAGGGTTTACCCAGTTTCAAATTGGAGCATTTGACCAAAGCCAACGGTGTTGAACACTTGCATGCCCATGATGCGATGTCTGATGTGTATGCCACTATCGCTATGGCAAAGCGGGTAAAACAAGCACAACCGCGGCTGTTTGATTACCTCTACCAGCACCGTAGTAAACACAAAATCAACGCATTGATTGATATTGCAGATATGACACCGCTGGTTCATGTATCAGGCATGTTTGGTGCGGCACGGGGTAATACCAGTTGGGTTGCGCCGTTGGCATGGCATCCTGAGAATAAAAATGCGGTGATTATGTGCGATCTGGCGGGTGATATGTCACCCCTGCTAGAGTTGGATAGCGATACACTGCGTGAGCGGCTCTATACCCGCCGCGACAAACTCAGTGCCCAAGATGCCGCCGTGCCACTGAAACTGGTGCATATCAATAAATGCCCGGTACTCGCCCCCGCGAAAACTCTGCTACCGGAAAATGCCGATCGTTTAGGTATTGATCGCCAACGCTGTCTACAGAATTTGCAATTATTGCGGCAAAATCCGCAAGTCCGTGAAAAAGTGGTCGCCCTATTTGCAGAGGCCGAGCCTTTTGCCGTTTCTGATGATGTGGATGCTCAACTGTATAACGGTTTTTTCAGTGATGCTGACCGCGCTACCATGAAAATCATTTTACAAACTAAAGCGCAAAATCTGCCAGCACTCGATCTGACCTTCCAAGACCCACGGTTGGAAGTATTGCTATTCCGCTTCCGCGCCCGTAATTATCCAAATACGTTGACTGACAGTGAGCAACAGCGCTGGTTAGCGCATCGTCGCGAAGCGCTTAATCCAGAAAAAGTGCAAGACTATGTGCTGCAACTGGAGGCGTTATATAACCAGTATGAGGATGATAAAGAGAAGCTGGCACTGCTGAAAGCCCTGTTTGACTATGCCAGAGCTCTAGTGAGCTAACCCCACCAGTCATAAATAGCCAATAAAAAACGGAGCCATTTTCAGGCTCCGTAGAGGTCACAGAGAGAGTGAAGGGGTTACCGCACCCAGGGGCACTCCGGTCGCTTACGCGACTACAACCCCAACGGCACAATTCCCCTTCAGTCGACTTTGTCGGCCATCTGAAACACCATAGCAATACAGTTACTGTGCCAGTTCGCCATTAAACTGTGGCAGTGCCTGACGGAATGCACGGGTTTTCCAGACCATATAAAGCAGGCCAATGGCACCCCACACCAAGCCCAACGTCATTGAGCTGCTTTCCAGGTTCATCCACAGCACACCAACCGTTCCTGCACCAATCATTGGCAGAACCAAGTAGCTGAAATGATCCTTGAACGACTTGTTACGGCGTTCACGGATATAGAACTGTGAAATCACCGACAGGTTAACGAAGGTAAAGGCCACCAGCGCGCCGAAGTTAATCAATGCCGTTGCTGTCACCAAGTCAAACGAGATAGCAGACAATGCTACCCCGCCAACCAGCAGTACGTTGATTGCCGGGGTACGCCATTTCGGATGCACGTAACCAAACACTTTCTCCGGAAATACTCCGTCTCGCCCCATCACATACAGTAGACGCGAAACACCGGCGTGCGCGGCCATACCTGATGCCAATACGGTGACACAGGAGAAGCACAGAATAACTGACTGGAAGAATTTACCCGCAACAAACAACATGATTTCCGGCTGCGACGCATCAGGATCAGTGAAGCGTGAAATGTCCGGGAAATAGAGTTGCAGGAAATAAGACACCACAATAAAGATCACGCCGCCAATCAATGCGGTCAAGAAAATCGCTTTCGGGATCACTTTACCGGCATTGGGGGTTTCTTCAGACAATGAACTAATGCCGTCGAAACCCAGGAATGAGAAGCACAGTATCGTGGCCCCGGTTATCATCGGTACCAAATGGGCATTTTCAGAATAGAACGGACGTGGGCTCACCAATGTGCCCGCACCTTCCCCCTGATAAACACCATGAATCAGCAGCCCCATGAAGACCACCATGATTGCCACCTGAACTACAACAATAATCGAGTTCAAGTTAGCTACCACGTTAATGCCACGCAAGTTGAACATCGTCATCAGGCTGACCAGCGCGCCAACAAAAATCCACGATGGCACACCAGGGAAAATCGCTTCGAGATAAATTTTCGCCAACAGAATGTTAATCATCGGCATGAACAGATAGTCCAGCAATGATGACCAACCCACCATAAAACCAACATTGGGGCTAATGGATTTCTGGGCATAGGTATAGGCCGAACCCGCAGACGGGAAGCGCTTAACCAATTTGCCATAGCTGATGGCAGTGAACAGCACCGCTATCAACGCAATGGCGTAAGAAGTCGCGACGTGACCATCGGTCAAGCCGGAAACAATGCCAAAAGTATCGAAAATGGTCATTGGCTGCAAATAAGCCAACCCCATCATCACAACTTGTACCAACGTCAGTGTTTTTCTGAGTTGAACGCGGTTATTGGTGCCAGTTTGATTGGTACCGACTGTAACAGTAGCATTATGCGTCATGATTCAGCCTCCCCATACCTTTAACCCAATTTGCAAGTGTAGCTCGCAGGTCAGAGGTGACGGGGAAACTTCGTATCTGCCTGGGATACGTAAGTGGGGAAACGAGAGCGGTGAAACGGGTATGTGCCATACCTGTTGCGCCATAATCGCTGCATGTGCAGCGCATACCGGTGGGCACCGGTGCCAGTGTGAATAATTGCCCCATCTTTCTTTCCTCATAACGGCGATTTTCGTATGTGAATAATCGCTCGCGGACCTGTTTATCTATCCGGATCGTTGTCCGGCCTCTTGATTTGTGAAAACACGAATGCAAAAAAATAACCGACGCGTTTAAACGTCGGTTATTGCATGGCGCGTATTTTGCCCTAACTTGGGAGCAAAAAACAAGATGTTAAACCGCTTGAAACAATATTCTTATGGTAGTTTGATCTAAACGGCTCTTTCCAGGCTGTATCAGCGCTGAGCGGCAATTTCTACCCGCTCAATCGCTGCCCACATTTTGTCTGAATTCAACTCAACAGGCAGATAATGAATTGACTCACTCGGCTTCAGAATTCGACTAATCACCAGTTCAATGGCATCGCGGTCATTAATATCAACATCTAGTGCGGCCAGATGTGTCGGTAGGCCCAATTGATTAAATGCCACAATCAGTGATTGCAAGGCTTCATCCTGCTCCAACAAGGCAGTTTGAACCAATATCCCATAGGCGACTTTAGTGCCATGCAGGAAATGTTCAGTTTGTGGCAATAGTGTCAAACCGTTATGTACCGCATGCGCAGCCGCCACTCGGGTATAGCGCTCACCCAGCCCACCGACCATGCCACCACCGGCAATAATTGCATCGACCACATCCAGGAAATCTTGTGTCAACTCACCCTGTTTCACCGCTTGCAATGCGGCTTCACTCTGTTTGAGCAACACATTGCGAATCTCCAAAGCAGCCTGTAGCCCCAAACGAACCGTCAAAGATAAAGTTTCTGGTTGCGGACTCAGCACCACCGCCTCGTACCATTTAGCCAGGGTATCGCCAATCCCAGCCAGCAGATATTCCACTGGCGCTTGCAAAATAATGCGCGGCTCGACTAATACTAAGTGATTGGCATCTTTGAAAATTTCAAAATTCAGTGCTTGTCCGGCATCGTTATACCAAACTGAAAGCGGTGTCCAGGCCGCACAGGTCGCGGCAATAGTGGGGATTGCCACCAATGGCAAGCCAAGTTTACGTGCCACCACCTTTGCCGTATCTAATACCGCCCCGCCCCCAATGCCTATTACGACTTGGCGATCACTGCCCGCCGCGCTCACCAAATCAGCCACAGTTGATTCACTGCAATGGGTCGAAAATGAAGCGCGCACCGCCTGAGGGCTGTTAAATTCTGCTGGCAGATAATCAATGGCCGCGGCCAAAGCGCGCTCTCCATAGATCCACAGCGCATTTTCCCGTGCCGCCTGAGGATAAAACTCACTCAGTTTGTCGATAGCGCCTGGAAAAGAAAAATAGTTGGCAGGCCCTACCTGCACTCGGATTGCGTTCGTGCTCATGCCCCTGTTCCTTTTAAATCATTATTTATTTTAAGTTGTGATGTCATCTGCGTTTTCCCATCTTAAGGGCATACTTATCATTGTTTAATAATTTTTTGATATACCTTAACTACTTTAGTTTGTTGCGAATAATAGAAACTGTGTTAAAAAAGAATGATATCAGCAGCATTATTGACTGCCTGTTTCGTTACCATCTTTTATAGGGCAGTCATCGAAATTATGTCTACCATCACTCCCGCCCGCCTTGAGATGCGAAATATCTCTATCTCGTTTTCTGGATTTCATGCCCTGCAACAAGTTGATTTCACACTAGAAGGCGGTTCGACTCATGCATTAGTTGGTGCTAATGGTGCGGGTAAATCGACCTTGATGGCGATCCTTTCTGGTGCTCACAATCACTATCGCGGTGAGATCTTCATTGATGGTCAGCAGGTAGATATTCACTCACCACGTCAGGCAAAACAGCATGGTATTCATGTGGTTCAGCAAGAAGTTGATGTTGCGCTGGTTCCAACTCTATCGGTAGCAGAAAATATTATGCTGGATACGCTGGCTGAACAGGGGCACCTGTTTAACTGGCCGCAACTGTACCGTCAGGCAGAAGCGCTACTCGGGCAACTCGATCTCAAATTGAATGTGCGCCAGCGCCTGGAATCCTGCACATTAGCCGAAAAACAACAGGTGCTGTTGGCCCGCGCCCTTTCCCATCAATGCCGTTTTCTGATTCTGGATGAGCCTACCGCGCCACTGGATCAAGAAGAGAGTGCGCGTTTGTTTAGAGTGGTTCGCCGCCTGCAATCCGAAGGGATAGCCATCGTTTTCATTTCGCACCGCATTCATGAATTACGGGAAGTTTGTGATCAATTGACGGTATTACGCGATGGCCGCAAGGTCAGCCATGATGCAATGGGTGACCTAAGTGGTGAACAAATTGTCGAAAAAATGCTCGGCCATACCTTGGATGATATTTACCCCCCTAGACGAACCGCTTTCAGTGACAAAACCTTATTGTCCGTTAAGGGGTTACATGACCAACACAAGTTACGCGATATTTCCCTGACATTGCGTGAAGGGGAAATATTAGGGATTGCCGGGTTAGCTGGTGCGGGTAAAACCGAATTGTGCAAAGCCTTGTTTGGTGCCACGCCGAGCCGTGTTGATCAGGGTGAATTACAGGGCAGACCGTGGAAACCACGTTCGCCAGACCGCTCCGTCGCGCAGGGGTTGGCTTTGGTACCAGAAGAACGACGTAAAGAAGGCATTTTTATCCACGAGGGTATCCCGATGAACCTAAGTGTGGCCGCTGATGACAGCTTTTCCCGCTGGAGTATTTTTAGCCGCCGTCAGGAGTTGAGTTGGGCCAAAGAGCTGATTGCACGACTGGGAGTGCACACCTCATCGCCGCAACAAAAACTGGCCCGCTTATCTGGCGGGAATCAGCAAAAAGTGGCGATAGGCAAGTGGCTGCGCGGGAATGCCCAAGTGTTGATTTTTGATGAGCCAACCAAAGGGGTGGATATCAAAGCCAAACAGGATCTATTCAATCTGATTGATGGGTTAGCGCAGCAGGGAAAAGGTATTATTTATGCTTCCGGTGAATTCTCTGAATTAGTCGGTTTATGCTCTCGTATCTGTGTGTTGTGGGATGGGCGTATTGTGGCTGAACTAAATGCCGCAGATGTCGATGAAGAAACATTATTATTATTTTCAACCGGAGGAACCCCTCAGTGAGTAAAGAAATACCCCTGCCAGACGCGCAGCCGTGGCGTCACCAGTTGTTTGATTTTCTCTACAAATGGGGGATGTTACTCACCGTTGTGGCGCTAATCGCGTTATTTGGGCTAGCCTCAGACAATTTTCTTGATCCCAACAATATCATCAACATTTTACGCTCCATTGCCATTGTGACGGTGATTGCCATCGGCGTGTCGATTTCCTTGTCGATTGGCGGCTTTGACCTATCGGTCGGTTCCACCGCGTCGCTGGCGAATGCCATCGTCGTATCACTGTTTGTCTGGTACGGGTTTGGTACGACCGGAGCCATCATCCTGACCTTGCTTATTTGCACTCTGGTGGGGTTGTTTAATGCCTTTCTGATTGTGGTGCTGAAAATCCCCGATATGCTGGCAACCCTGGCCAGCCTGTTTGTGATTCAGGGCGTGGCCATGACGTACAGCTATGGCGGCTCTATCACGCAGAATATGCTGCTACCCAGCGGCGATATGGCGGAAGGCGTCATACCTGAGATGTTTTCAGCGCTGGGTCAAGTGCCGGTGATAGTGCTTATTATGTTGGCGGTAACGATTGTGGTGCAGTTGTATTTGTCACTGACCAAGCATGGCCGCCGGATGTATGCCATCGGTGGGAATCCAGAAGCGGCGCGTTTGGCAGGTATTCGCACAGTACGTTATCGGGTGCTGGCTTATGTATTGTCATCTCTGCTAGCAGCACTGGGTGGAATTTTGCTGGCATCCAGGATTGGCTCGTCACAAGTTAATGCCGGCGGCGGCTATCTGATGGATGCAGTGGCAGCAGCCTATATTGGCTTTTCACTGGCCGGTTCCGGCAAACCCAATGCCTTCGGCACCTTAATTGGCGCGGTTATCCTTGGTGTGCTGCAAAACGGGTTGGTGATGCTGTCAGTGCCTTACTACGCGATGGATATCATCAAAGGGGGGGTTCTGGCGCTGGCCTTAGCCCTGACTTATATTCATCAGAAGCGGTGATTGGGCATTGATTCTTATTTCGTAATGTTTTCAATGCCCATACATTCAAGGCGTAGCGAGCTAAGTCAGACTGAGTGCGTACAGCGCACAGTACCCGGAGCATACAGGTAGTATGTGAGGAGTACGAGCACTGCACAATCTCAGAATGACAACGCGCAGTAGCCGATAAGATAATTAATTCAAAGGCATTCGATTTGGGTCTGGGTATTGATACTCAAACCCCAACTCACTGCAAATCTTGCTGCCATCAATTTCACGTGGTGCTTCTTCAATATCTTCAGGCGCAAACTGAGGGGGGGGGAGCTGTAACGCGCGTGCGCACTCAGGGTAAAAATCTCGTTTGCGCGGATGGGCTGGCGCGCACAGATTGTAAATATGACCGCCTCTGGGCAGATTAAGCAGCAGTTCAATGGCGGAGATGACATCTTCCTGATGTACCAGATTAACACCCTGTGAACCGCCTTTCACATTGGTTTTACCCGCAAGGAATCGCCCAGGATGGCGCTCCGCCCCCACCAACCCCGCCAGACGCAAAATATCCACTGAGGTATTGGGTAATTTGTGCAACCAGAGTTCGAGTTCTGCCAGCGTTTTTCCCGCCGTGGTTACCGGTTGCAGCGGCGAACTCTCTTTGATGCGGCCACGGGTTTCACCGTAAACCGAGGTTGAACTGGTAAAAATAATGCGCGGTACACCGAACGCTAACGCACTGTCGACCACCATCTGCACCGCTTGAAAATACTGTTCGCCCCCATCAGCTGTACGGCTAGCGGGCAAAGTGATAACCAGTGCATCCACCGTCATTAGCTGTTCTAAGTCATCGGGGTCGCAAATCAGCTCCGGTGTCAGTTGCAGTTGATAGCAATTAATTCCGCTCATTCTGACAGCTTCAACACCATCTGGCGTGGTTTTACTTCCGACAACCTGCACGCCACGACGGACCAGTGATTGCGCCAGTGGCATGCCCAGCCAGCCCAAACCAATAATGGCTACTTTTTTCATCTCAATTACCCTCGACCGGTTCATACCAACAACCCACTCCATACTAATAACCTACGCCAACGAATGTCACCTAACAATTCCTCGATATTATGCGCGTGTTTTTATTTGTCGGTGTAATGACTATACGTAACAATTTCCTGCTTACACTGACAGAAAAATGAGAGATAACCGCTGAAAAGAAAACGATTACTGGCCGATAAACCGCAACTTACCACGGTGAAATAAAGCCGTCAGGTGAAAAAAAGGTTGCGCGCTACCCGCAGGATGGTTTACGTTGATTGACAGAAATTATGGCACGTCGCAGATATGGCTATTCTGATTATGTCAGGAAGCCCAAACAGAGAAGCTACTATGAATCGCGTTCAATTTAATCACCATCATCACCATCATCCTGACTAGTCTTGCAGGCCGATGTGTGCTGGAAGACGGTTAACGAATCTTCCAGGTGGCGGTAGAACGCAATAGAGAAAGCCCTCGGAAGATTATCTTCCGAGGGCTTTTTTGTTGCTCACCATTTTATAAAGTTAAAAGAGAAGAGGATTACCATGCTGGATAAAACACGTTTACGCATTGCGATGCAGAAATCAGGTCGCCTCAGTGACGATTGCCATGAGCTGTTGTCGCGCTGCGGGATTAAAATCAATTTACAACAACAACGCCTGATTGCCTTTGCTGAAAATATGCCAATCGATATCCTGCGGGTACGTGATGACGATATCCCAGGGCTGGTGATGGATGGCGTGGTTGATTTAGGAATCATTGGCGAAAACGTACTGGAAGAAGAGTTGCTGAGCCGCCGTGCTCAAGGCGAAGACCCACGTTACTTCACCTTACGCCGTCTGGATTTTGGTGGTTGCCGCCTGTCACTGGCCGCATCGCTGGATACCGAATATACCGGCCCACAATGTTTACAAAATAAGCGTATCGCCACCTCTTACCCACACATTTTAAAGCAATACCTTGATAAACAAGGTGTGACTTTTAAATCCTGTTTGCTGAACGGTTCAGTTGAAGTGGCACCCCGTGCCGGTTTGGCCGACGTCATCTGTGATCTGGTGTCAACCGGTGCCACCCTCGAAGCTAACGGCCTGCGCGAAGTCGAAGTGATTTACCGCTCTAAAGCTTGCCTGATTCAGCGCGATGGCGAAATGCCAGCTGACAAACAACAGCTGATTGACCGCCTGATGACCCGAATTCAGGGTGTGATTCAAGCACGCGAATCCAAATACATCATGATGCACGCGCCCAGTGAACGTCTGGACGAAATCATCACGCTGCTGCCGGGTGCCGAGCGCCCTACCATTCTGCCATTGGCCGGTGACAAGAGCCGCGTAGCGATGCACATGGTGAGTAGCGAAACCCTGTTCTGGGAAACCATGGAAAAACTGAAGGCGCTGGGCGCCAGCTCTATTCTGGTATTACCGATTGAAAAGATGATGGAGTAAGAAATGCAGCCGACGAATTTCAATACCCTAATCGACTGGCAGCAATGCAGCGAAGAGCAGCAAAAAGCGCTGTTGAGCCGCCCGGCGATCAATGCATCAGAGCGGATAACCGCGACCGTCAGTGAAATCCTTGACCGGGTGAAAGCCGAAGGCGATAGCGCTTTGCGTGATTTTAGCCAACGCTTTGATACCGTGCAGGTAGCTGACATCCGCATCAGCAGCGATGAAATAGCCGCTGCTGCTGGGCGCTTGAATGACGACATCAAGCAAGCTATGGCGCAAGCGGTACGTAATATTGAAATCTTCCACAACGCGCAGAAAATGCCAGTGGTGGATGTTGAAACTCAACCGGGCGTGCGTTGCCAGCAAATCACCCGCCCGATTGCTTCCGTCGGCCTGTATATCCCCGGCGGTTCTGCTCCGCTACTGTCTACCGTGTTGATGCTCGGCACCCCAGCGCGCATTGCCGGTTGCCAGCGCGTTATTTTATGTTCTCCTCCGCCTATTGCTGATGAAATTCTGTATGCCGCGCAATTGTGCGGTATTCAGGAAGTGTTCCAAATTGGCGGAGCGCAGGCGATTGCTGCAATGGCATTTGGCAGCGAATCAGTGCCGAAAGTGAATAAAATCTTTGGGCCGGGTAATGCTTACGTCACAGAAGCAAAACGTCAGGTCAGCCAACGTTTGGACGGTGCCGCGATAGATATGCCAGCGGGCCCATCTGAAGTATTGGTTATCGCTGACAGCGGCGCGACACCGGCGTTTATCGCCTCAGACTTGCTGTCTCAAGCCGAGCACGGCCCAGACTCACAAGTGGTATTACTGACACCAGATGCCGCGATTGCTCAGGCCGTTGCGGTCGAAGTTGAGCAACAACTTAAGCAGTTGTCGCGCGCTGACATTGCCCGACAGGCACTGGAAAGTAGCCGTTTGATCATCACCAAAGATTTGCAGCAATGTATTGATATCAGTAATCAATACGGGCCAGAGCACTTGATTCTGCAAATACGCCAGCCGGAAGATATTATCGATAAGATTGATAATGCCGGCTCAGTGTTTATGGGTGACTGGTCGCCAGAATCTGCGGGTGACTATGCCTCTGGCACCAATCACGTATTACCGACTTATGGTTACACCTCAACCTATTCCAGTTTGGGACTGGCTGATTTTGTTAAGCGTATGACGGTGCAGCAATTAACCCCGCAAGGCTTGCTGGGTCTGGCATTAACCATCGAAACGCTGGCTCAGGCTGAACAACTGACCGCCCACAAAAACGCCGTTACCCTACGCGTCGCTGCCCTGACAGCCGCCCAAAAGGAGCAAGCATGAGCCAATCTACCAATGTCACAGAGCTGGCCCGCGCCAACGTCCGTGCCCTGACCCCTTATATGTCTGCCCGCCGTCTGGGCGGTAATGGCGATGTATGGCTCAATGCCAATGAATATCCATTAGCGACGGAATATCAACTAACAGCGCAGACCTTCAACCGCTACCCTGAATGCCAGCCTAAATTGGTTATCGAGCGTTACGCAGCTTATGCCGGTTTAGCAACGGATCAAGTCTTGGTCAGCCGTGGGGCTGATGAAGGGATTGAGCTGCTAATCCGCGCCTTCTGCGAGCCGGCTCAGGATGCCATTCTGTTCTGCCCACCGACCTATGGTATGTATGCCGTCAGCGCCGAAACCTTTGGTGTTGAATTGCGCACCGTACCAACGAAAGCGGATTGGCAGCTAGATTTACCGGCGATTAAAGCCAGTCTGGACCGGGTGAAACTGATCTATATTTGCAGCCCGAATAACCCAACCGGTAATTTGATCAACCCGGCTGATTTGCGCGCAGTACTGGAGTTGGCACAAGGCCGCGCTATTGTGGCTATCGACGAAGCCTATATTGAATTTTGTCCACAAGCTTCGGTGAGCAGTTGGCTAAAAGATTATCCGAATTTAGTCATTTTGCGCACCTTATCGAAAGCCTTTGCATTAGCCGGTTTACGTTGTGGCTTTACCCTGGCGAACAGCGATATCATCCAATTGCTGCTTAAAGTGATTGCACCATACCCACTATCCACACCGGTGGCGGATATCGCTGCGCAGGCACTTAGCCCGCTGGGACTGGAGCAAATGCGCCAAAGAGTCAGCGAAGTAACAGCCAATCGTGCATGGTTGCAAAATGCGCTGCAAGAGTGCGCCTGTGTTGAGCAAGTATTTACCAGTGAGAGTAACTATTTACTAGCGCGCTTCACCGCTTCCAGCAGCGTATTCAAAACACTGTGGGATCAGGGCATTATTTTGCGCGATCAGAACAAGCAACCAAGCTTGTCCAATTGCCTGCGGATCACAATTGGTACCCGTCAGGAATGTGAGCGCGTGATTGCAGCCCTTGCTCCCCTACCAGGCGTTGATAGCCCGAATAGCACCAATACCGCCAGCCTCCGTAAGGAAACGATATGAGCCAGAAATTTCTTTTTATTGACAGAGACGGCACCCTGATTGCCGAGCCACCGGAAGACTATCAGGTTGATCGGCTGGATAAACTGGCGCTGGAGCCAGATGTGATCCCAGCATTATTAGCGCTGCAAAAAGCGGATTACCGTTTGGTCATGATCACTAATCAGGATGGCTTGGGTACCGCCAGTTTCCCGCAAGAAACCTTCTCCCCACCACACAACCTGATGATGCAGATTTTTAGCTCTCAGGGGATCAATTTTGAGCAGGTTTTGATTTGCCCACACTTACCGGCAGACAACTGCGCTTGCCGTAAACCCAAAACCGCCTTAGTTGAAAGCTATTTGGCCGAAGGCGTGATGAACAGCGCCAACAGCTATGTTATCGGCGACCGTGAGACTGACCTGCAACTGGCGCAAAATATGGGCATCAGTGGCTTGCGTTATCAGCGCGATGGCTTGAATTGGTCACAAATTGCCAAGCAACTGACCCAGCGTGATCGCCATGCTCACGTTAACCGCGTCACCAAAGAAACGGCCATTGATGTCGATGTCTGGCTGGATCGCGAAGGCGGTAGCAAAATAAAAACCGGCGTCGGTTTCTTCGACCATATGCTGGACCAAATCGCCACTCACGGCGGCTTCCGCATGGATATCCAGGTCAGTGGCGACCTCTATATTGATGATCACCACACCGTAGAAGATACCGCACTGGCCCTAGGCGAGGCGATTAACAACGCCCTGGGCGACAAACGCGGTATTGGCCGTTTTGGTTTTGTACTGCCAATGGATGAATGCCTGGCTCGCTGCGCACTGGATATTTCCGGTCGACCACATTTGGAATACAAAGCGGAGTTTAACTATCAGCGCGTCGGCGACCTGAGCACCGAGATGGTCGAGCATTTCTTCCGCTCCCTCTCTTATGCTATGGCCTGCACCCTGCACCTGAAAACCAAAGGCCGCAACGATCACCACCGGGTAGAAAGTCTGTTTAAAGTGTTTGGCCGTACCTTACGCCAGGCAATCCGTGTTGAGGGTAATACCCTGCCAAGTTCCAAAGGGGTGCTTTGATGAATGTGGTGATTCTGGATACGGGTTGCGCCAACCTCTCCTCTGTCACCTACGCGGTGCAGCGTTTAGGTTATGCACCGGTTATCAGCCGTGACCCGGAAATCGTTCTGCGTGCCGATAAACTGTTTTTACCCGGTGTGGGCACCGCTCACGCAGCGATGGATCAGTTGAAGCAACGCGATCTTATTGAGCTTATCAAGAGTTGCACCCAACCGGTGCTGGGTATCTGCCTCGGAATGCAATTGCTGGCAACCAGCAGTGAAGAGAGCGGCGGTATTGAAACGCTCGGTATTATTGATACGCCGGTAAAACAGATGATGGACTTTGGTTTGCCACTGCCGCATATGGGTTGGAATCAGATTACGCCTCAGGCGGGCAATCATCTGTTCCGTGGTATCCCAGACGGAACTTATTTCTACTTTGTGCACGGATATGCAATGCCAATATGCCCAAATACCATCGCCCAAGCCAATTACGGCGAGCCGTTTACCGCCGCAGTCGCAAAAGACAACTTCTTTGGCGTGCAGTTTCATCCGGAACGCTCCGGAGCGGCTGGAGCCCAATTGCTGAAAAACTTTCTGGAGATGTAAGCACCATGATTATTCCCGCTTTGGATTTGATCGAAGGCAAGGTGGTGCGTTTGCATCAGGGCGATTACGGCCAACAGCGCGATTATGGCAATCACCCTTTGCCGCGCTTGCAGGATTATCAGCAGCAAGGTGCTCAAGTATTACATCTGGTCGATTTGACCGGAGCTAAAGATCCCGCCGCCCGCCAGATCCCGCTATTGCGTGAGCTACTGGCCGGTGTTGATGTCCCGGTGCAAGTTGGCGGTGGCATCCGTAATGAGCAAGATGTTGTCGCACTGCTGGAAGCTGGCGCAACACGTGTTGTCGTTGGCTCAACCGCCGTTAAACAGCCTGCAATGGTGCAACAATGGTTTGAGCGCTACGGTGCTGAAGCCATTGTATTGGCACTGGATGTGCGCATTAATGATGCGGGCCGCAAAGAAGTGGCGATCAGTGGCTGGCAGGAAAATTCAGATGCCACGCTAGAGCAGATTGTCGAACAATATCTGCCTTTCGGCCTAAAGCATGTGCTATGCACGGATATCTCCCGCGATGGCACCTTGAGTGGCTCGAATGTCGAGCTGTATCAGGAAGTGTGCCAGCGCTATCCACAAGTGGCATTCCAGGCCTCTGGCGGCATTGGCTGTCTGGATGATATTGCCCGTTTGCGCAGCAGCGGTGTGCAAGGTGTGATTGTCGGCCGTGCACTCTTGGACGGCAAATTTAACGTGAAGGAGGCGATTGCATGCTGGCAAAACGTATAATTCCTTGTCTGGATGTAAAAGACGGCCAAGTGGTTAAAGGCGTCCAGTTTCGCAATCATGAGATCATTGGTGATATCGTGCCGTTGGCACAGCGCTACGCACAGGAAGGCGCTGATGAACTGGTATTTTATGATATCACTGCCTCCTCTGATGGACGGGTTGTTGATAAAAGTTGGGTATCGCGAGTTGCGGAAGTGATTGATATTCCGTTCTGCGTCGCAGGTGGCATTAAGAGTGTGGAAGATGCCGGTCAAATCCTAACTTTCGGAGCAGACAAAATCTCTATCAACTCACCCGCACTGGCTGATCCGACGTTAATTACCCGCCTGGCCGATCGCTATGGCGTACAATGCATCGTGGTGGGTATTGATACCTGGTATGGCGAGGAAAGTGACAGCTATCAGGTTTATCAATTTACTGGCGATGAAAAACGGACCAAAGCCACCACCTGGCAAACTGAAGATTGGATAAAAGAAGTCCAGTTACGCGGAGCCGGTGAGATTGTGCTGAATATGATGAATCAAGATGGCGTGCGTAACGGCTATGATTTGCGTCAATTGAAACAGATGCGAACCATCTGCCATGTTCCGCTTATCGCCTCTGGCGGTGCCGGAACATCAGAGCACTTCCTGGAAGCATTCCGTGATGCGGATGTCGATGGTGCGCTAGCCGCCTCTGTATTCCATAAGCAAATCATTAATATCGGCGAATTGAAAAAGTATTTGTCTGAACAAGGCGTGGAGATAAGAGTGTGTTAAGCGAACAACAAATTAACCAACTGGATTGGGAAAAAGTCGACAATCTGATGCCAGCCATCGTTCAGCATGCCGTATCTGGCGAAGTTCTGATGATGGGGTACATGAACAAAGAAGCACTGGCAGTGACAGAAGAAACCGGCAAAGTCACTTTTTTCTCGCGCACTAAACAGCGTTTATGGACCAAAGGCGAAAGCTCTGGCCATTTCCTCAATGTCATTAATATCTATCCAGACTGCGACAATGATACCCTGCTGATTCTGGTCAATCCCATCGGCCCAACCTGTCATTTAGGCAATAATAGTTGCTTTGCGCCGGCTGCCAGCGACTGGGGCTTCTTGTATCAA
Organism: Yersinia enterocolitica subsp. enterocolitica; assembly: GCF_901472495.1. Lineage (NCBI taxonomy): Bacteria > Pseudomonadati > Pseudomonadota > Gammaproteobacteria > Enterobacterales > Yersiniaceae > Yersinia > Yersinia enterocolitica. Next base: position 351,144 of record NZ_LR590469.1, on the reverse strand, counting down.
CTAGAACAGTTGTTAGCCTCACGTAAATCAGCAGATCCAGCCAGTTCCTACACCGCAAAACTGTATGCCAGCGGGACTAAACGTATCGCGCAAAAAGTGGGCGAAGAAGGGGTAGAAACTGCCCTCGCTGCGACAGTGAATGACCGCGAAGAGCTAACAAATGAAGCATCAGATCTGATGTATCACTTGCTGGTGTTATTGCAGGATCAGGACTTGGATCTGAGTAAAGTGATAGGTCGCCTGCGCGAACGTCACGAGAAGTAATTACCTGATTGCCTTTCTTATCAGCAAAAAAACGCCCTCGACTCAGCATCGAGGGCGTTTTTATTAAGGCAAACTTTTAAAATCAGCGACTGTCTGTTCTTGCTAAGTTTGTCTTAACAGCAAGTCCATTCAAGGCGTCGCGAGCGAAAGTAGTTTGATTGCGGACAGCGCACAGTCACCGGAGCGTACACACAGTACGTGAGGATGACGAGCACTGCCCAATATCAAAATACGAACGCGCAGTAGCCGTTAACTTAAAGCCATTCGGTGTGGAACACGCCGTCTTTATCAATACGCTTATAGGTATGCGCACCGAAATAATCGCGCTGTGCCTGAATCAGGTTGGCTGGCAGCACAGCTGAACGGTAGCTATCGTAGTAGTTAATCGCCGCAGAGAATGTCGGTGTTGGGATACCGTTTTGAACAGCGTAAGACACCACATCACGCAATGCTTGTTGGTAGTCATCAGCGATTTGCTTGAAGTAAGGTGCTAACAGCAGGTTGGCAATATCAGCATTTTCGGCATACGCATCAGTGATTTTTTGCAGGAACTGAGCGCGGATGATGCAACCAGCACGGAAAATCTTAGCGATTTCACCGTAATGCAGATCCCAGTTATTCTCTTCAGAAGCGGCTTTCAACTGAGAGAAACCTTGCGCATAGGACACGATTTTACCCAAGTACAGTGCACGGCGGATTTTCTCGATAAATTCAGCTTTATCACCCTCGAAAGGTTTCACTGTCGGGCCAGTCAACACTTTAGAGGCCGCAACGCGTTGATCTTTCAGAGAGGACAAGTAACGGGCAAACACAGATTCAGTGATCAGTGTTAGTGGCTCGCCTAAGTCCAGAGAACTTTGGCTAGTCCATTTACCGGTACCTTTGTTCGCGGCTTCATCCAAAATAACGTCAACCAGATATTTACCGGCTTCGTCTTTTTTGGTGAAGATATCTTTAGTGATATCAATTAGGTAGCTATTCAGCTCCCCTTTATTCCACTCAGCAAAGGTGCTGGCCAGCTCTTCGTTGCTCAAGCCCAAAGACTGTTTCAACAGAGAGTACGCTTCTGCGATCAACTGCATGTCGCCGTATTCGATGCCGTTGTGAACCATTTTAACGTAATGGCCTGCACCATCGGCACCGATATAAGCAACACAAGCATCGCCATCATCAGCGCGAGCAGCAATTTTTTCTAGAATGGGGGCAACCAGCTCGTAGGCTTCTTTCTGCCCACCAGGCATGATGGAAGGGCCTTTCAATGCACCCTCTTCACCACCGGAGACACCAGTACCGATAAAGTTGAAGCCTTGCGCAGAAAGTTCGCGGTTGCGGCGAATGGTGTCTTTGTAATAAGTATTACCACCATCAATCAGAATGTCACCTTTATCAAGGTGTGGCGTTAGTGAAGCGATGGTCTTATCAGTAGCTTCACCCGCTTTCACCATCAGCAGGATACGACGAGGCTTTTCCAGTGAATCAACAAATTCTTCCACGGTATAGCTCGGCACCAGATTTTTACCTGGATTCTCGGCAACGACTTCGTCAGTTTTGTCTGATGAACGGTTAAAAATAGAAACGGAATAGCCACGGCTTTCGATGTTGAGCGCCAGGTTACGGCCCATCACCGCCATACCGACAACGCCAATCTGTTGTTTGGACATTAAAAAACTCCTGTCTGAAGGATGACACCTGTTACCGGCCTTGAGGCCAACAGGTTTTTGATGTGGGAAACATGTTAACTCAGGATTATGTCAGCTGGGTAGTGATTGGTGCGATAGATAGCACAACTGACCAGTTGCTGTTCGCACACGTTTGCTTTATCAGAGATAACAGCCAACCTAATTTATTTATCGTGCCAATTTATACAAAAAAAAAGCAACCACATGGATTAATGCCAGTCAGTTAAGCAACTGACTGGCATTTTTGTTCCTGGCTTTTCCATATTTATACGGCCTTTCCTTCACCACCCTCGGGAAGGCTCTTTCTCTTCTTATCGGTAACTTCACCATCTGCGCCATGCTCTCCATATCCCGCATCAGTTCCGGGATACGACCTGGTGAAGCTCCCTGCAGCGTCATCAGCATCCGTATCACCATCCCGCACGATTCTGAGAAGCTCAGCTGATTCGGCCAGTATCCTTTCAGCGCTCCCGTCATCTTAATCATCTGATAACGCACCAGATTATAGCCCAGCAGTACTCCCCATAGCTCCTGCTCAACAAGCTCCGGCTTTTTACTCCGCAGCGTCAGCCTGCTCAGTTGCATTGTCTGTTTGCCAGACCACGCCATCCACGGCCAGCAACGTCAGGCCGCACCAGTGAGGATGGGTGACGGAGCCATGCCACAGCTGCGCCGTTTGTGAGAATACCCGGCGAACAGCCTCGCTTCCCAGCCTTTGCCGTGCCTGGATAACGGCGCTGGGGGCCACGAAGGGGCGGTCGCCCGGCAGCATGATATCCAGCCGGTTAACGATTTGATGAAGAGGTTCTTTACGCTCGAGCGCCATCCCGACAATGCACCAGACCATCATTTCCAGCGGCAGGCGGCGCTTGCGCAGAGTCACCATGCCGGATTCGGCAAGACAACGGGAGATGAGCTGGGGGTCGAGGTAATCTCCCAGTGTGGTCAGTGGGTTACGCAGTGAGTCGTAGCGGGAAACGAGATCAAGAGCCTGTCCGATGTGCATAAAAAAATCCGGAAACGAAGAACATTTCTGGATTCTTACACAACCACTGGATCGGTCAACCGATCCTTAACTGATCGGCATTTTTGTTCCTGGCTTTTCCATATTTATACGGCCTTTCCTTCACCACCCTCGGGAAGGCTCTTTCTCTTCTTATCGGTAACTTCACCATCTGCGCCATGCTCTCCATATCCCGCATCAGTTCCGGGATGCGACCTGGTGAAGCTCCCTGTAGCGTCATCAGCATCCGCATCACCATCCCGCACGATTCTGAGAAGCTCAGCTGATTCGGCCAGTATCCTTTCAGCGCTCCCGCCATCTTAATCATCTGATAACGCACCAGATTATAGGCCAGCAGCACTCCCCATAGCTCCTGCTCAACAAGCTCCGGCTTTTTACTCCGCAGCGTCAGTCTGCTCAGTTGCATTGTCTGCTTGATTTCCCGGTAACCCAGCTCAATTTCCCAACGATGACCGTACAGATCCGCCATCTCTCCCCCGGGATAACGCATCGTATCTGTCATGGATGTCAGCAGGTGGTACACCTTCCCTTTTCGGGTGATGGTCAGCAGGCGGGCTGTCATTTCAGCCCCCAGCTCGGGCCACTTTTTCCGGGCCTGTGGGCTGGTTTTCAACTTCACCAGATGATCGCCTTTTCCCAGTTTCCGTATCTCTTCATACTGTGCGCCTTTCTTCAGCGGGATCATCCAGTGGCGGTGCTCGCCGGCCTGGCTCCAGGCATTCAGAAGCCCCAGTGAGTAGTAGCCTTTATCCATCAACGTCAGTGTGTTATCAGCAGTCTGGTCTATCAGTTGCTCAGCCAGCGTGTATTCGCTTTCTTTCATCGTACCGAAGGCCGCCGCTGTTAACAGGTGGCTGGTCAGTTCCATCTGGCAGACCATTTTCACCTGTGGGTAAAGGCCCGGTTGTCCGGCATAAGTCTGGCGCGGGAAGGCGGTATCGTTCTCTGGCGTATCTGGTGTTCGCCAGACCACGCCATCCACGGCCAGCAACGTCAGACCGCACCAGTGAGGATGGGTGACGGAGCCATGCCACAGCTGCGCCGTTTGTGAGAATACCCGGCGAACAGCCTCGCTTCCCAGCCTTTGCCGTGCCTGGATAACGGCGCTGGGGGCCACGAAGGGGCGATCGCCCGGCAGCATGATATCCAGCCGGTTAACGATTTGATGAAGAGGTTCTTTACGCTCGAGTGCCATCCCGACAATGCACCAGACCATCATTTCCAGCGGCAGGCGGCGCTTGCGCAGAGTCACCGTGCCGGATTCGGCAAGACAACGGGAGATGAGCTGGGGGTCGAGGTAATCTCCCAGTGTGGTCAGTGGGTTACGCAGTGAGTCGTAGCGGGAAACGAGATCAAGAGCCTGTCCGATGTGCATAAAAAAATCCGGAAACGAAGAACATTTCCGGATTCTTACACAACCACTGGATCGGTCAACCGATCCTTAACTGATCGGCATTAACCACATGGATTGCTTTTCATTTATCTAACCATTGGTTAGGCCATAAATTCTTTCAACCAAGCTTTAAACTCTGCACCTTGTTGCGGATGGCGCAGGCCATAAGCGACATACGCCTGCATATAACCGAGTTTCTCACCACAGTTATAGGATTGCCCAGTCAAGGCTACAGCATCCACTGGCGCTTTCTCCGTCAATGCATCAATAGCATCAGTCAGTTGAATTCGGCCCCAGGCACCTGGCTTGGTTTGTTCCAACAGTGGCCAAATATCAGCAGACAGAACATAGCGCCCAACGGCAGACAGGTTTGACTGTAGGTCAACTGGGCTTTGTGGCTTCTCGACCATGGCTTTAATACGGCTACTTTCACCCGGTGCCAAATCGGATTTTTCGCAGGAAATCACCGAGTAGTTAGATAATGCCTCTGGCTCGACCGAGTGTACTAATACCTGACTGACACCGGTTTCATCAAAGCGTTTAACCAATTGAGCCAAATTATCCTTAGTCAGATCTGATTTGGCATCATCAATCAATACATCCGGCAACAACACCGCAAATGGCTCATTACCCACCAGTGGTTTGGCGCATAGCACAGCATGCCCCAATCCTTCAGCATGCCCCTGGCGAATATGCATAATAGTCACACCCGGGGGGCAGATAGATTGCACTTCATCCAATAGCTGGCGCTTCACTCGCGCCTCCAACATGGCTTCCAGTTCATAAGAAGTGTCGAAATGGTTTTCTACCGCATTCTTGGATGAGTGGGTTATCAAAATGATTTCTTTGATGCCAGCAGCAACACATTCGTTAACCACATATTGGATTAGTGGCTTATCAACAATTGGCAGCATTTCTTTCGGAATGGCTTTCGTCGCTGGCAGCATTCTCATGCCTAAACCTGCCACTGGAATGACTGCTTTCAATTTGGTCATAATTAACCTACTGATTATATATAGCGAAATAAAAATCTATTCATATTCCGTCGATGACAACAGAATTAGTCAATTTGCTGTTTCAGCCAAGCTGTAAAATTTTCACCTTCAGTATTATGACGAACACCATAAGTCACAAAGGCTTTCATATAGCCTAATTTGTCGCCGCAATCGTGAGATTTACCCGTCATGTGGAAAGCTTCAACCGGTTCTTGTTCCATTAACATCGCGATGGCATCAGTCAATTGAATTTCATCACCAGCACCACGCGGAGTTTTCTTCAGCAACGGCCAAATATCTTTAGACAAAACGTAGCGCCCCACCACAGCAAGATTAGACGGCGCATCCGCCACAGAAGGCTTCTCTACCACCGCAGTCATAAGAGTACTTTCACCCGGCGCTAAATCGACATGGCCGCAATCAGCAATACCGTATTTAGAAACATCAGCTTGAGGTACCGGTTCCACCATGATCTGGCTACGCCCGGTTTCCTCAAAACGTTTGATCATGCTGGCAAGATTCTCTTTCGACAAATCGGCGGTTGAATCATCGAGTAATACATCTGGCAGCAATACAATAAAGGGATTATCACCCACCATCGGCTGAGCACAGAGTACCGCATGCCCTAACCCTTTGGCGTGACCTTGACGCACTTGCATGATAGTGACATCTGGCGGGCAAATACTCTTAATCTCTTTTAATAACTGCCGCTTAACCCGAGACTCCAAGGCCGCTTCAAGTTCAAATGAAGTATCAAAATGGTTTTCTATTGCGTTCTTGGAAGAGTGGCTCACCAGTACGATCTCTTTGACCCCGGCAGCAACACATTCATTAACAATATATTGAATCAGGGGCTTATCGACTACTGGCAGCATTTCTTTCGGAATCGCCTTGGTCGCTGGCAACATACGGGTGCCAAGCCCGGCAACAGGAATGACTGCTTTCAATTTCTTATCCATCTACCATACCTTTTCTGGGGTAGTCACTGAGCAGGGCTTCAAATATCTACAAATACCGACTCACAGTACCAATAGTGTAGACTGTAATTCAAATTACAGAATCCCTATATTTATATATTATCTCAATGTGTTACGTTAATTTAAATTCAACAGTCTGACTCCGAAACATTGACGTTATAGTCATTTATTATATTCCACCTTAACACTTTGTTAAATTAACCTTACGCAACTTGCTTACTAATAAAACTTTTTTAAGAATAAACCGAATCAATGCATTAAACAGAAATATCCTTCTACATAATTGATTACTTTTCATCCCACACTGATGAGAATTGCACTTCATTTCATTGCCAGTTGTCTAACGAAAGTTCGTCGCTTTAAGTTATTGCAGGGCTGGATATTGAATTTTACGCTCTCAGCGCCCATTATTCGCTTTAGTGGCATAAGCCGTAGAAATAAAAGGTGAAGTTAGCTATATGGAATGGATCGCAGATCCTACGATTTGGGCGGGGCTGGCAACGCTGGTTGTGCTCGAAATTGTGTTAGGTATAGATAACCTAATATTTATTGCCATTTTGGCGGAGAAGCTGCCACGTCATCTACGAGATAAGGCCAGAGTCACGGGGTTGCTGTGCGCACTCGTCATGCGTCTGGTGTTATTGGCAAGTATCTCATGGTTGGCAACACTCACCGCGCCATTAGTCACGATCTCTAACCATCCGTTCAGTGCGCGTGACTTAATCATGTTGATCGGCGGGGTATTCCTGCTCTTCAAAGCCACTATGGAGCTTAATGAGCGGCTTGAGGGCAAGGATCACCAGCAAAATCAGCAGCGCAAAGGCGCACGGTTCTGGCCGGTTGTTGCACAGATTGTGGTGTTGGATGCTATTTTCTCTCTCGATTCGGTGATTACCGCCGTTGGCATGGTCGATCACCTCGCGGTAATGATGGCGGCGGTTTGTATCGCCATCGGTCTGATGCTGTTAGCCAGTAAATCATTAACTCGCTTTGTAAACGCACACCCCACGATTGTCATTCTGTGCTTGAGTTTCTTACTGATGATCGGCTTTAGTTTAGTGGCTGAAGGCTTTGGCTACCATATTCCGAAAGGTTATCTGTATGCCGCCATTGGTTTCTCAGTCATTATTGAGTCACTGAATCAGTTTGCCCAATTTAACCGCCGCCGCTTCCTGTCGACCGTGCGCCCATTACGGGAGAGGACAGCAGAAGCAGTTCTGCGAATGCTCAGTGGCAAGCACGAAGAAGCGGAATTGGATAACCATACCGCTAATTTGATTGCTGATAATACCAGTGTGGGCCAAGAGGTGTTCAACGAGCAAGAACGCCGGATGATTGAGCGGGTATTAGGGCTGGCGCAACGGACAGTCAGCAGCATCATGACGTCTCGCCATGATGTAGAGTATCTCGATTTGAATGATCCACCCGAGAAACTGACTCAGTTACTGACGAAAAATCTGCATACCCGAATTGTGGTGACTGAAGATAGTTCAACAGATGAACCTCTGGGTGTCATTCACGTCATTGATTTATTGAAGCAGCAATTAGCGAACGAAAAACTCGATTTGCGGGCCCTGATTCGCCAACCATTAATCTTCCCTGAACAGGTTTCGCTGTTGATGGCCTTGGAGCAATTCCGTCAGGCGCAAACCCATTTTGCCTTTGTGGTAGATGAATTTGGCTCTATTGAAGGGGTCGTGACCCTGACCGATGTGATGGAAACTATTGCAGGTAATCTGCCTGTAGCAGGTGAAGAGCTAGATGCCCGTCATGACATTCAGCAAACTGATGATGGCTGCTGGGTAGCGAATGGCTATATGCCGTTGGAAGATTTGGTGCTCTATCTGCCACTGCCGATTGATGATAAACGTGAATATCATACATTGGCCGGATTGTTGATGGAGTATACCCAGCGGATACCTAAAGTCGGTGAACAGCTGAAAATTGGCGACTATCTATTTGAGCCAATTGAAGTGAGCAGCCACCGTATCTTAAAAGTGAAGATAACACCACTGAAGGTGCCAGACCCTGATTATGAGGTGTAATGCACTGGCAGTATAAAATATCAGGCCGAGTGAATGATGAAGAGTAGAGCCGGGTCGCTTATTGCCACCCGGCTTTTTTATTGCTGTCAGAGATTATAAATGTACAGGAACCAAGATTTCCGTGGCAACAATGACCACTACCAGCCCAACCAGCACCGGTACTGAGGTACGTTTTACCACTTCAAAAGGTGAAATTTTTGCCATGCCTGCTACCGCAACCACCACGCCCGAAACCGGGGATAGTGTGCGGCCCAGATTTGAAGCTTGTAGCATTGGGATCACCAGATAGGCTGGATTAATCCCCATTTGCGCAGCAAGTTTGGGAATCAATTCAACAAATGCATAAAACGGTGCATTACCTGAACCGGTTGTCATGGCCGCCAGCATAGTGATGGTGACCAGCACCAGCATCATAATAATGCCGCCGGTACCAAATGATTGCGCTAATCCAATCAGACCGCTGATAAAACCAACAGTACTCAATCCCTGCGCAAATACCCCTGCGGCAACTAACAGCATCACCACAGTGGCAAATGCATCTGCCATCCCTCGGTACGCCACTTCAAGGCCGGTAAATACCGTCTTCGCATTGAAGCTACGCAAGAACTCAATCACTGCGGCAATCAGCATACAGATAACCAATACCGTGATGATGTGTAGTTCTGGCCCCCATTTACCGTCAAAGATCAGCACACCGATAATGGGTGTAAAGGGCAAAATAGCGTAAAAGCTCGGGGCATTGGTGGTGATGTCATTAACATCCATCATTTCATGCTTTTCCTGGCTTTTATTATCCAGATAGCGCTGCCAGAAAAAGTGAGCGATGGCCATGCAGACAATCGCAGCAATGGAGATCGGTAATGTGGTTTTAAAGGCAAAATCGACCAGTGGCATTTCAGAGGCTTTTGCGGCTAACACGACGTCACCAGAGGTTGGTGCCAGAATGATAGCCGCAGGTGATGCACAGATTGCAGCCGCAGCACCCCGACTGATGCCAACGTTAACCATCACTGGGAACAATGTCGCCATCAACAATACACCCAACCCAGTTGCCGATGACACAGCCAAAGACATCAAACAGGCCACAATATAAGCTGCGACCATCAATAAATAGGGTGAGTTGATCATTTGTAGTGGTTTGGATGCAATCTTGACCACCACATCATTCGCGCCAATGTGGGTCATATAGGCAGCAAAACCACATAACATCATGATCATCATGCCAAGATCGCCACCACGGCTCATCAGCAAGATTTTGACGTACTCGACAATATCCGTCGCCCGCCAACCTGTTGATGTTGCACTGGCAGGTAAGACGTTTTTGCCCATCAGGGCGCTGATAATTAATAGCAGTAATCCGCCGACCATCAGTACGCCGGTGGCTGAGTAGCCTTTAATAATATAACGGCCGACACCGATGGCCACTACAACCCCAATCAAAAGATCTAACATATACCCTCTCTCGCCGAATACTCGTTTGTCGCTAAATACCCTTTGCTTTCGGCATAACATCGTAACCAGCGGCATGCCGATGACTTTAGGTATCAGTCATTATTATTGTTAAAACGCAGAAATAGCCCTGCACTCTGCCCAAAGTCCATCGGCGAGTTTATGACATCTATCAATAATTCACAGAGATTTTAGAAACAAATATTAGTTTGTGAGCAGGAGAGAGGATTTTATATTTAGACCGGCGATATTGGCGAACAATTCAACAACAGGAAAATAACAAAGAGAGACTATCACCCCCGATATGCTTATTACTATCGGAGGTGATGCCGTATTAAAGCTTATCAATAAGCTTTTTAAGATCTTGACTTCCACGGCTCTGCTGATTACGTTCTGCCCAGTCATTGAGTGCTTTTTTGGCCCGCTGTTGTAATTCACTGCGTAAAAGCTGCTCAACATTCAGTTGATAACTCAGTTGAGTCCAGGGGCCATAGATACGCAGTGGAATATCCGTGTTTTGTAGCATCTTGACCAGGCTATCTTGCCCGCTCCAACCTTGCATCACTCGCACTGACAGATTCATATCGCATTGCTGAGCCGGTAAGTTGAGCTCCCCTTTACCATTAATAGCAATCAATTCGGAATCGGCACTGAGGTTACTGATATTCATCTTCCCTCGGTTCAGGGCCAGATTGGCTTGCAGTTGTTTAACCGCAGTGTAGCGCTCATAACGGTCTTGGCCTTTAACATCATTGGAACTGCGTGTGACCGCCTGCTGAATAAGTTGCTGAATGTTCAGCCCCTCTAACTTCGCATCATTCATACTGAACTGCGCGTTACCTTTCCAACGGTGGTTGAATGCCTCCACATCAAGGCCATCACCCGACAGTTGTGCTTTCATGGAGAATTTACCGGTCATCGTCGGTGGTAAACCCACGGCTGCCAATACCGGGCCTAATTCCATATGGTTTATCACTGGGTTGATAGCGGCGAGTACCTTCTTACCGGTCACATCCAGCGAACCAGGTAGCGAAAAATCACCGCCCAATGCATTGCCCGTCAAACGGCTAATCAGGACATCACCTTGCTGGTTTGATGCCTGTAGATTGAGCTGTGAGACTTTTATTGCGCGATAAATCAAATTATTCGCGGTGAGTGTAACTTGCGCGGTAAAATCACGTAATGCTTGTAAGTCCTGCCCGACATCATCATCAGCTTGAATAGCAATTACTGGCGCGGTCACCGTCGCCGGTTTGGCGGAGTCTTCAGTGCTGACGGTATTTTGGGGTTTCCAACCGAAGATAGCATCCAAGTTGAGATTATCAGCCGCCAGATTAATAACATATTCAGGAACTGGGCCAAAAGTCGCTTTGGCGCTCCCGGTCAACTGGTTATTATTTGCCGTGAAACTGAGTTCATTGAGCAGCAATTGCTGGATATCGTGTTGATAACTGGCTTGTAACACCCCCTCTCCGCTCACGCCACCAACAGGAATATCCGCCCCTTCCAATTTATAGCTGAACTGGCTGATATTCGCGCCGAACTGCTGCGGATAATGACTCATATCTACATCAGCAACCATAGAGAAAGTGACATCGCGCTGATTACGATTAATACGGCTGGCAAGCGTGACATGTATTTGGCGCTGAGCATCTTGTTGCAGTTCAAGATTGATATCGCGAACATTCACTTGATCATTATCTGTCCGTTGCCAAATGAGCAGACTGTCGGCAACCTGAACCTTATTGATATCAAGCTTCCACGCGCGTTGCTCATCAACCGGCGCATTACCAGTCGGCGCAACCGGCGCTCCAGGTTGCTGTTGTGCTTCGCTGTCAGGAGTTAAGCGAATAACAGCGCCTTTTAGCATCACCTGTTTAACATCAAGTTGATGCGACAACAGTGGCCAAAGTTTTACATCAAGGCGCATATTTTCAGCACTAACTACCGGTGTAGCAGCACCGGGCGCGGTTAAGGCCATTCGGCCGGCAATAATGCTCAGTTGCGGCCAAACATGCCACCGCAAATCACCTTCCAGTTGCAGGTGATAACCACTTTTTCTTTCGACCTGTTTGACCATGTAAGCACGGAAGTCATTAGGATTTACTAGCAATACCAATGCGCTCATCCCAGCTACCAATACCACCAGCAGGATAATTAACGTCGTTAGTAATCGTCTCATGACATCCTCTTGTCTAATCAGGCTAAAACGTCCAAACAGGCTAAAGTATCAGCGAGAAAAATGGCTAGTCTTTATCAATACGACTGGCTACAGCACCTTGTTGACCACGATACTTGGCATCCTGACGACTATTATAAGGACGAGCTGCCGGGCCAGAAAGTGGCTCAAAACTCAGCGCGCCAATCAGCATGCCAGGGCGCAGTGCCAACGGCAACTTACCTGAATTATAGAACTCCAGTACAATTCTGCCTTGCCAACCGGGATCGATTCGGTGGGCAGTCACATGCACCATCAGCCCCAGACGGGCCAATGAGGAGCGTCCATCAAGCCAGCCGACCAAATCATCGGGAATAGTCACGGATTCCAATGTTACCGCCAGCGCCAACTCACCCGGATGTAGGAAGAACGCTTCCCCTTCAGGCAGAATGATTTCATCACTCATCACCCGTTCCAACGCTGCGCTGACTTCATCTTTCGGGCCACTTAAGTCAATAAACCCCGCAGTATGCCCGAGGAAGACACGGAATTTATTCCCTAAGCGGACATCGACTGTGGCGCCATTAATTCGTTCTACTGGCGGGCGGGGATCAATCCCCAGTTTACCGCTATCCAGCCAGGCTTCTATGTCACGATCGCACAGTCTCATTGCTAAAATCTCCATCAAAATTCGTATGTTACAGCTCACTTTTTATGAAAGCTGCCATATTAAGAAGCAAAGGTCCAGACGAACATCACTCAAAGAACTGGCTAATTTTTGCTTTAAGGATATCGATCGCAATGCGGTTCTTACCGCCGCGTGGGACGATAATGTCAGCATATTGCTTAGAAGGCTCGATAAATTGCAGGAACATTGGGCGCACTGTTTTCTGGTATTGAGCCATCACCGAATCCATAGAACGGCCACGTTCATTGACATCACGTTTCATTCGGCGCATCAAACAGATGTCCAGCGGTGTATCAACAAAGATCGAGAAGTTCATCTCCTGACGCAGACGAATATCAGTCAACAATAAGATCCCTTCCAAAATAATCACTTTTTTCGGTTCTAAATGGACGGTTTCTTTTTTACGTGTGTGCTCGGTGTAACTGTATAGCGGCAATTCAATCGGCTTGCCCGCTTTCAGCGATTGCAGATGTTCGAGCAATAAATTGTGATCCATAGCGCTGGGATGGTCATAGTTAGTTTTGACCCGCTCTTCCATTGATAGGTGGCTCTGGTCTTTGTAATAACCATCCTCAGGGATGACGCCAATATGTTGGTCACCGACCTGTTCACGCAATTCACGATACAGCGTACTAGCGATAAGACTTTTCCCGGAGGCTGAAGCACCCGCTATCCCGATAATGACGCACTGGTGTGCTTTGTCAGTCATAAAATTAAAGACCTGATTACGAAGTGTGAAGGGAGACAAAGCACGCAATGTGCTTTGAGCGCGGCAATTATAAGGAGTTAACGGGTTTGATGCCAGTACAATACCCTGCGCCTTTGACGCCGCAGGGGTGTTAGCTGCGCTCACTCACCCGAATCACTGACCTGAGTCAGCTCATCGGGATTAATGAACCTCATCCTTGAGGTTCACCCTACGGGCTAGCATAAATGCTGTTCAAATCGATTCCCGACCGATTTGTTGCTCACTTGCTGCCTACCTGCACCGCCAATGACTTTGGGTATGACTCTGCGCCTTTGACGCCGCAGGGGTTATGGCTATTACACCGCGCGGAATGATATTTCCGTCGGAATTGCTTCACCCTGCCAATACATCTGTGCCGCAACGTTGGATGCCAGTTGACGATAGATATCAGCAAACTCACTGTCAGGATGGCTAACTACCGTTGGCTCGCCGCGATCGAGGTCTTCGCGTAGTGAAATATGCAACGGAATTTGCCCCAACAATTTGCAATGATATTTCTGAGCCAATTTTTCTGCCCCACCGGTACCAAAAATAGGCTCCAGATGGCCGCAATTACTGCAAATATGCATGCTCATATTTTCAATAATACCCAATACTGGCACATGTACCTTCTCAAACATCACGATACCTTTCATGGCATCAATCAAGGCAATATCTTGTGGCGTGGTCACCACCAACGCACCAGTAACCGGAATATTCTGTGACAGTGTCAATTGGATATCACCGGTACCCGGCGGCATATCGATGACTAAATAATCCAAATCCGGCCATAAGGTGTCTTGCAACATCTGCATTAAGGCCTTGCTGGCCATCGGGCCACGCCACACCATAGCATTCTCATCGGTGACCAAATAGCCAATCGAGTTGGTGGCAATACCGTGGGCCATGATCGGTGCCATATGCTTACCGTCTGGGGAAGTTGGCCGCTGATTTGTGGTGCCCAGCATATTTGGAATGGAAGGACCATAGATATCAGCATCCAGAATACCGACTTTTGCGCCCTCTTCAGCCAAGGCCAGTGCCAGGTTCACGGCGGTACTGGATTTCCCCACCCCGCCTTTACCGGAGCTGACCGCCACAATATTACGCACCCCTTTGACTCCGGGTTGATCATTGGCGCGTTTCAGTGTGGTGATATTATGAGACAGCTTCCAGTCAATGGCCTTGGCACCCGTCACTGCCAGCAATTCTCCGCTGACGGACTCTTTTAATAGGTCAAAACCGAACTGCCAGGCAAAAGGCATCACCAGCTCGATATGTAGCACATTGTCCAATAAGGCACAGTGATGAATAGCTCGCAGCTCAGTCAGGCTTTTTTGCAAAGTTGGGTGTGTAAAGGCAGCAAGAACCTTTGAAATTTGTGATTGCAGCAGGTCAGGGGTGGTCTGCTCGGGGGATTTTGGGCTCATCCCGGCTCCTTGAATTTATCGTTATTAACCAACAGAACTTATCGTTATTAGACAATAATAGTGTACCAGAACTCGGTCACACCTGTGTGAGCCTAATAAAGAGAAAACGGGTTCAGCCCACATAACCGAATTGTTAATAACCAAATATGCTGAAAACAGTCTAAAACAACATTGTTATGACTTAAGGCCATTCGCAGGCCGCCTTACCCTAGCGACAAGCCAGTATATCGGTTAACATCAAAGACCCTTTAATCGACATAAAGAAAGCAATTTCCCACTATGGCTCAAGTCGCGAAAAAAATATTGGTGACGTGCGCGCTACCATACGCTAACGGTTCTATTCATCTCGGTCACATGCTCGAGCACATCCAGGCAGACATCTGGGTCCGTTTCCAGCGAATGCGCGGCAACCAGGTTCATTTTATCTGTGCAGATGATGCCCACGGCACCCCAATAATGCTGAAAGCTCAGCAACTGGGTATCGAACCGGAGCAGATGATTGCCGAGATGAGCCAGGAGCACCAACAAGATTTCGCCGGTTTTGCTATCAGTTATGATAACTATCACTCTACCCACAGTGATGAAAACCGTGAACTGTCGAGCCTGATATACAGCCGCCTAAAAGCGAATGGCTATATCAAGAATCGGACTATTTCTCAGCTCTATGATCCTGAGAAAGGGATGTTCCTGCCCGATCGTTTTGTCAAAGGCACTTGTCCCAAGTGTAAATCACCGGATCAATATGGCGATAACTGTGAAGTTTGTGGCGCAACCTACAGCCCGACTGAACTTATCGACCCCAAATCTGCGGTTTCTGGCGCGACGCCGGTCATGCGCGAATCTGAGCACTTCTTCTTCGACTTACCTGCATTTAGCGATATGTTGCAAGCCTGGACACGTTCCGGCGCACTGCAAGAACAAGTTGCAAATAAAATGCAGGAATGGTTTGAATCGGGCCTGCAACAGTGGGATATCTCCCGTGATGCCCCTTACTTTGGTTTCGAAATACCAGATGCGCCAGGTAAATATTTCTACGTCTGGCTTGATGCACCTATCGGCTATATGGGTGCTTTCAAAAACCTGTGCGATAAGCGTGGCGATTTAGATTTTGATGAGTTCTGGCGTAAAGACTCTGAAGCCGATCTGTATCATTTCATTGGTAAGGACATTGTTTACTTCCATAGCCTGTTCTGGCCAGCGATGTTGGAAGGCAGTAACTTCCGTAAGCCAACCAACCTATTCGTTCATGGTTATGTCACGGTAAACGGCGCAAAAATGTCGAAATCTCGTGGCACATTCATTAAAGCGGGCACTTACCTGAAACATCTGGATGCCGATTGTCTGCGTTATTACTACGCCGCCAAGCTGTCCTCTCGCATCGATGATATTGATTTGAATCTGGAAGATTTCGTCCAGCGCGTCAATGCCGATATCGTCAACAAAGTGGTTAATCTGGCCTCGCGTAATGCAGGTTTTATCAATAAGCGTTTTGCTGGCAAGTTAGCCGATCACCTTGCTGACCCTGCGTTATATAAAACCTTCACCGATGCAGCAACCAGTATTGCCGATGCGTATAGCAACCGTGAATCAAGCAAAGCAATTCGTGAAATTATGGCTCTGGCCGATATCGCCAACCGCTATGTTGATGAACAAGCACCTTGGGTAGTGGCAAAAGAAGAAGGCCGTGATGCCGACTTGCAAGCTATTTGCTCTATGGGTATCAACCTGTTCCGAGTGCTGATGACTTATCTCAAGCCGGTGCTGCCCGCACTGACTGAACGCACTGAGGCTTTCCTCAATACTGAATTAACTTGGGATAGCATTGAACAACCCCTGTTAGACCATCAGATTAATGCCTTTAAAGCACTGTTTAACCGCATTGATGTGGATAAGGTGAACGAAATGGTTGCTTCTTCTAAAGAAGATATGGCGGCAGCTGTCGCGGTAACCGGCCCATTAGCCGATGACCCCATTCAGGAAACCATCAGTTTTGATGATTTTGCTAAAGTAGATATGCGCATCGCGCTGATTCAAGAAGCAGATTTTGTCGAAGGCTCAGATAAACTATTAAAACTGAAATTGGATCTCGGCGGTGAAACCCGTCAGGTCTTCTCTGGTATCCGCTCAGCTTACCCTGACCCTAAAGTATTGGAAGGTCGACTCACTGTCATGGTGGCAAATCTGGCTCCGCGCAAAATGCGCTTCGGTATTTCTGAAGGCATGGTGATGGCTGCTGGCCCTGGCGGTAAGGACATCTTCCTGCTCAGCCCTGACAATGGTGCTCAGCCAGGTATGCAAGTGAAGTAATCCTATACTAGCACGCAAAAATGCCGGTCTTGGAGCAACCAGACCGGCATTTTTTATAACCAATAGATTAATCCTGCTGTTATCGCTGCTGATCCATCGACATGCATTGCCGTTCCCGCTGCCAGGCTTCCAACCAAAACAGCATATTAATAAATAAACTTAATGAGAAGATCAGGAATAAAATATTATCCAGCAAGGAAATTTTAACGAGAGCATTAATAATAATATTCTTATGATGTTTTACTGCTACGAAACCTGACGAAAAAAACCAGAACACACCGACAGAACCCACTATATTTAATACCACAACCGGCCAATGCCATTTGGCTAATAAAAAGAAAATCCACGACAATATCATCAGAGATATAATGGCATCATCCAATTCAAAAATTAGGAAAAAACTTAGGTATAATAAGCCAAAACAAATCAGTGCCAACCCAAATGGATACTCATTAGGTAAGGCTGAAGCTAACTGTTTTCTACGTTCACATGTGGGCAGTTTTATATCATAAATATTTATAGCAATAAAATAGAGCAAAAATAAACCTGATAAACATAATGCTAATAAGCTGTGCGAGAAATAAAAACCGAATGGAAGAAGGTGAAATATTAATAAATATGGGCTTAACCTTTGGCTAGCTAAACGGTATGAACAAGGTAGCAAAAGCACCAATGAAAGTACTGCCAGAAAAGATGAAACAGAAAAATCCAGAATTTCATCAATCAAGTCTGGAAATAAAATAGTGACCAGAAAGATAATTGTTATTAGTACCAGCGCGTAGCGGAAAAATAAAAAAAGACATTCACTACGAGACATATAACGACATATGAGATTATTAATGCAATAACTCAAATTCAGCTGTGTTATATCAGCGCTATCCTTTCTTGATTTATATAGGCTGCTAATTTTAACCATGGTGACTTTAATCCTTTAAATATCATTAAACTTAAAATGGTGAAAATTCATTTTTGTTATGGTAGCTAACCTCTATTATTTTATTCTTATGACTCAATCCTATTTAGAATATCAGGACTGAGTAAGCAGCGAAATAAAATATTATCGCTAATATTTGTCTCAAAAAATATAAGGTTATAAAGTTCCTCCGAGACAAACCACTAAGAGCAAAAGGTTATTAGCTCTATTTGCACTCATTATACTCACCTTCCCCCGGTACTTTGCTGCTTATTTAAGCTGTCCAAACTAAAAGTTATAACGCGAGCCAAAAATTCATAACAAAGTTAATTCCTTATCAAAATAGTTATGGTTATGATGCTACACAGAGACAGATAGACATCTAGACGCAAAGATAGCCATAACAATGAATGATAGCACCATACACATTGCATAACTTATCAACACCATGACGGAGTTCCGGATGAAAAAAATTGCTTCCCCATTACTGGCCCTGAGCCTGTTGACGGCACTGCCAGTATTCGCTGCGGACACCGCCACGGTAGCCCCTATTCCTGATGCCATTGCTAAGCATCAAGGGCAAATTAAAATTGCGGTGATCCGTAATTTAGGTTCCGACGACAACACCACTCAATTCCTATCTGGTGTATTGAAAGAAGGCAAAAAACTGGGTTTCAAAGTCGATACTTTCTTAAGTAATGGCGATGACGCGCGTTTTCAGGACTTTGTTAATCAGGCTATCAGCCAGAAATACGACGGGATTATTCTTTCCCAGGGCCGTGACCCCTACTCGACTGAACTGGTAAAACGCATTGTGGCGAACGGCATTGCCGTGTCTGTATTTGATACCGCCATTCAGGGTGATATCCCCGGTCTGACCGTCACTCAACAAGATGATGCTTCACTGACTAATGAATCCTTCGGTCAGCTGGTCAAGGACTTCAACGGTAAAGCAAATATTATCAAACTCTGGGTAGCCGGATTCCCACCGATGGAACGTCGCCAGGCCGCTTATCAAGCACTGCTGAAACAAAACCCAGGTATTACCGAACTGGAATCTATTGGTGCTGTTTCATCCGATGTTCAAGGCGATACCGCGAATAAAGTGGGGGCAGTCTTGGCGAAATACCCAAAAGGAAAAATCGATGCAATTTGGGGGACTTGGGATGCCTTTACTCAAGGTGCTTATAAAGCCTTGCAAGAAAACGGCCGTACCGAGATCAAATTGTACAGCATTGATATCTCGAATCAGGATTTGCAGTTGATGCGCGAAGCGAATAGCCCTTGGAAAGTCAGCGTTGCCGTCGATCCTAAGCTTATTGGTGCCGTTAACTTACGTCTGGTCGCCAAGAAAATTGCCGGTGAAGAGACCCCTGCCAGTTATGAATTCCGCGCAGCCTCTATTCCACAAGCACTGCTGGTGAGCCAACCTGGCCCAGTTAATGTTTCCGGTTTGAGTAAAATTATCCCTGGCTGGGGTCAGTCAGATGATTTCAACTCACCTTGGTTTGCTACCCTTGCTGCCAAAAATGGTCAGTAGTCAGACCGCTGAAAAAATCAAATGAAGGGGAATCGTGCCATTGGGGTCGCTATTAGCTTTAAATACAAGCGGCGCAAGCCACCGAAGTGCCCCCAGGTACGGTAACCCCTTTACTCAGCAAACTATCAATAGCTTTGTCATTAATCTCGTAGTGCGTCATTAAAGACCCATGCGAAAAATTGATTTGGAGTGAAATAAATGGCAGCGCAAGGAGTTTTGCCAACACCTGAATACAGCTGCAATATGCGGCTGATTGGTCATAGTGATCAGGGTGGAAAACCCGATGGCGTGCAGGTGATGGTGCATCGTGGTTTCGCTTATGTCGGCCATATGGTGTCCCAGGGCGTTTCGATTATTGATGTACGAGATGCAAAAAAACCACGTCCGGCTGGTTTTATCGCCGCGCCACCCAATACGTGGAATGTACACTTACAAGCTCATGATGACCTGCTACTGGTCATTAATGCCCGTGACTTGTTTGCTGACGCTAGTTTTGCCGAAGAGAAAGTGTATTACACCCGCTCAGTGGCCCAAACGATTAGTACCCGGCAAGAAGGCCGTAGTTGGAGTGCCGGTTTACGTATTTTTGATATTTCGGTACCGAACAAGCCCCGCGAGATAAGTTTCCTGCCACTTGATGGTATAGGTATCCACCGTATCTGGTATGTCGGTGGGCGCTGGGCCTATGTTTCTGCGCTGCTCGACGGCTACAGTGATTATATTTTTCTAACCATTGATTTGGCTGATCCGCAAAAACCACAGGTTGCTGGGCGTTATGCTTTGCCCGGTATGCATACCGCTGCGGGCGAACAAGCCAGCTGGCCTGAAGGTAAGCGCTATGCATTGCACCATGCCATTATCAGCGGTGATACAGCTTACGGCAGTTGGCGTGATGGTGGCCTGACACTATTAGATGTCAGCGACCGCACTGAGCCAAAACTTATCAGTCATCGTAACTGGAGCCCCCCTTTTGGTGGCGGGACTCATACTGCGCTTCCCCTGCCAGATCGCGACTTACTGGTGGTGCTGGATGAAGCAGTACTGGATAATCAAGAGGATGGCGAGAAACATATTTGGGTATTTGATATTCGTGAGCCGAGCAATCCGGTGAGTATTTCAACCTTCCCCGTGCCTGATGAGCGAGATTATGTCAAAAAAGGCGCACATTTTGGCCCGCATAATCTGCATGAAAACCGTCCTGGCAGTTTTATCAGTTCATCGCTGATTTTTGCCACTTATCAGAATGCGGGGGTTCGGGCCTATGACATCAGCAACCCCTATCAGCCGAAAGAAACTGGCGCTCTGGTGCCCGCTGCACCGGAAAAAATGATGGATAAACGACCTGGTCGCCCACAAGTGATTCAGTCATGTGATGTGTTTGTTGATGCTCAAGGGATTATCTACAGCACTGATTATAATGGCGGGCTATCTATCATCGAATATTTAGGTTAAAAATCTATAAATAGCTGGTCGATTCAGGTCGATCTGCTATTTGCAAAAAAAATTTCCTCCCCCCCTCTCTTTCGCTCCTGCAATAGTCTACTGTAATTGGCTGAGTCGCGTCGTAATGCTGTGCGTGCCATTCTTTTTATTGGCAATAATCCGCATAGAAACAACTTATTACCCATAATTAAAAAATAAGAAAATACCATGAAAGGATTTCCATCGCGTGTCACTAACCTGCTAATTGCCTCGCTGGTGTTGACCATTGGCCGAGCGGTAACGCTTCCGTTTATCACTATCTATTTGGCCGAACATTTTCAGCTAGCGCCAGACAAGGTTGGGCTGGTGTTGGGAGCAAGTTTGACCTTGGGGATTTTCACCAGCCTGTATGGCGGTTATCTGGTGGATAAATTCAATAAAAAGCGCTTGATTTTGCTGGCAATTACCCTGTTCTCTGCCACCTTTTTTACCTTGCCGTGGATTGAACATCCGGCGTGGATTATCCTGATTTTAGCATTGCTGCATTCGGCATACTCAGTCTATGGCATCGCTATTAAAGCCTGTTTTGCCGACTGGTTGCCAGTCAATGAGCGCATCAAAGCCTTCTCGGCCAACTACACACTTGTCAATGTTGGCTGGGCGGTTGGCCCAGGATTGGGTGTTTTGGTCGTCAGTATGGGGCCGCAAGTCCCCTTTATCATTTCGGGCATACTGGCGTTGTTGGTTGCCATCACACTGAAATTTAGAATCGACAGTGCAGATATGTCGGTCACGGAGCATACGCAGACTGAATCTGTACCAGATTTCCGCCAAACATTTCGTATTTTGCGCCATGACAAACGACTGATCTATTTCACCGTCGGCAGCATGCTCAGTGCCATTGTCTTTGGTCAGTTCTCCGGCTATTTATCTCAATACCTGATTACTGTTTCTGATGCCAAATTTGCTTATCAGGTAATTGGAGCTGTGATGACGGTCAATGCGGCCATTGTCATTACCTTGCAATACCTATTAAGTCGCCGTATGAATCAACAGAACTTAATGCGCTGGCTAATGCTAGGGACGCTGTTCTTTATTATTGGTTTGTTCGGATTTATGGCCGCGCAACAGTCAATCCCCGTGTGGATGCTAGCAATGGCGATTTTCTCATTGGGTGAGATTATTGTTATCCCAGTCGAATATCTGTTTATCGATTTTATTGCACCCGCGAATCTCAAAGGCAGTTACTATGGCGTACAGAACCTCGGTCAATTAGGTGGCGCGGCGAATCCGGTACTCTGCGGTTTTCTGTTAGCCTATGCCGCACCGGAGATGATGTTCTACATGTTGATTGTGGCGGCTATTTTAGGGTTGGTATTTTTCTATCGTGGCTACCAATTAGCCAAATCGCCAGCCCAGCAACCCTCTCAGTTGCAAGACGAGTCGTAATTGGCATAATTCCATAAAAATTATTCATAGTGTGATACCTAGCACAGTGTTAACGTAAATTGTATGATGAATACATTCCGTCACTCAGGACTCTTTTTATGCGCAATGTGACTTCACTTGGCTGGCAGTATCTGCGGGCTTTCGTTATTATTTATCTGTGTTTGTGGGCAGGTAAAGCAGTGACCTTACTGCTGCCCATCAGCATCCCCGGCAGCATCCTCGGGATGCTGATTTTGTTTGCCCTGCTTTCCTCACAGATTTTGCCTTCGACATGGGTAAAGCCCGGTTGTCACCTGCTAATTCGTTACATGGCGCTGCTGTTTGTGCCGATCGGTGTTGGCGTTATGCAATATTATGACCAGCTCACCAAGCAGTTTGGCCCGATCGTAGTTTCCTGCTTTGTCAGTACCTTGGTGGTGATGTTGGTCGTCGGCTACAGCTCGCATTTTGTCCATCGTGAGCGCAAGGTGATAGGTTCTCCCACTCATACCGAGGAGGACAAATGATCAGTAACTTATGGTGGTCGCTGCCACTCACGTTAATTGTGTTCTTCAGCGCACGCCGTTTGGCCCGCTGGTTGAAAATGCCTTTGCTGAACCCTTTGCTGATATCAATGGTTGTTATCATTCCATTGTTGTTGGTGACACATATGCCTTATGCCAATTATTTTGCAGGCAGCAAAGTACTAAACGACCTGTTGCAGCCGGCCGTGGTGGCGTTGGCTTTCCCGCTGTATGAGCAATTGCATCAAATTCGCGCGCGCTGGAAATCAATCATTAGCATCTGTTTTATCGGTAGTATAACCGCTATGGTCAGTGGCACTGCTGTGGCCCTGTGGATGGGGGCAACCCCTGAAATTGCCGCCTCGGTATTACCTAAATCTGTTACCACGCCTATTGCTATGGCGGTGGCCGAATCTATTCATGGTTTACCGGCCATCAGCGCAGTGTGCGTTATTTTTGTCGGGATTCTGGGGGCGGTGTTTGGCCACAGCTTGTTGAATTTGTTAAAAATTACCACCAAAGCTTCGCGCGGTCTGGCAATGGGGACTGCATCGCACGCCCTGGGTACCGCTCGCTGTGCTGAGTTAGATTTTCAGGAAGGGGCATTCAGCTCACTGGCCTTGGTCATTTGTGGGATTATCACCTCACTGCTAGCGCCCTTTTTGTTTCCGGTGCTGCTACATTTATTTGGCTAACATCGCAGTATAAATTTGAGGTACATCTCCCATTTGAGATTTTACTTGCATGAATTTCATATATAACGGGATCTGTGTCACACCAAGAAAGCCCCAAGCTGCCTAAAATAGTTTCCCGTAACTATTGGAGAGAACCTTATGCAAGCACGTTTTCATGACGCTTGGGCTAAGTTGCCCGCCTCGCTGCAATCCGCACTTGAACCTATCATGAGCGCAAACGATTTCCCGACAATGCTGACAGCAGATCAAGTGAAAGCGGTGAAAACTATCAGCGGATTAGATGATGATGCGCTGGCATTTGCCTTGCTACCCCTGGCCGCCGCTTGTGCATTGACACCCGTCTCTAATTTCAAGGTCGGGGCTATTGCTCGCGGTATCAGCGGCAATCTCTATTTCGGTGCCAATATGGAGTTTAGTGGTGCCCCATTGCAACAAACCATCCACGCCGAACAGTGTGCCGTAACACATGCCTGGTTGCGCAATGAGGCCAGTCTGGTCTCTATTACCGTCAATTACACGCCGTGTGGCCATTGCCGTCAGTTTATGAATGAACTAAACAGCGGAACCGGCCTGCATATTCATCTGCCAAACCGCCCAGCATCGACTCTGGGGCAATATTTGCCCGACTCTTTCGGCCCGAAAGATTTGAATATCACTACCCTGCTGATGGACCCTGTCGATCACGGCTATAAAATTACTGAAACTGATGTCCTGACTCAGGCAGCACTTGATGGCGCAAACCACAGCCATGCGCCTTACAGTAACTCCCATAGCGGTGTGGCATTGGAGGCCGCTGACGGCACTATTTATACCGGGCGCTATGCAGAAAACGCAGCTTTTAATCCAAGCCTGCCACCGCTACAAGCGGCGTTAATTATGGCGAATATGTCTGATAAGAATTGTAATTCTATTCGCCGCGCAGTGCTGGTTGAAGGTAATAAACCGGTGTTGACTCAGTGGAATGCCACCCAAGCAACGCTGGCCACATTAGGCTGTAGCGATGTAAAACGCGTGACATTTTAAACAGATAAAACCGCAACGGGGTTACCTGCTAACCCCGATAAACACCAACTGTGCAACGCCATTTGTTGGTTAACTACTCCCCATTACGTAATAAAAACGCACCTCTCAGTTGAGGGGGAATACATTGGGGATCCAGTCCACAGTATGAAGTGGGTGGTTGATAAGGTGTGACTTTGAACTCTTGTTTACTTTTTTGTATTGCCATTGAAGAGGCGATATAACATCGCTCTTGATTAATTACACCCCCTCTACTTTCAATCTCTTTTGTGATGCGAATAACCATCGGCCCATTGTCATTGCGCTCACCTAAAGCGATGCACAAATCATCATTCGAAAGACCAGATAAATCTTCTACTGGTATTGTATAGCTTGAGCAAGCTGATAGCAGAAGCATCAGAGTAATAACACTACATTTATCCATTTTTATTTTCATCGATTATTTTAACACTACAGGGTGCGCATTTAGCCCGACAGGAATTTAATTTATATAAATTATCTAACATAGTCTTACTTTGGTGATACTCGATTGTTATTTAATAAAATTTTTTAATTTAATTAATTCTTACAGTTTTAATTCAAGGGTGAAAATCGCATTTCTCCCTTCAAATTAAAAGAGCTATTGAATAACTGTTATAGTTTCATTTATATAAACAGTGTCGGCTTATCGCCAATAATCACGTGGGAATGCGCGCCAACACTACGATTTAAATCATTTCGATACGTAAAAAAATTTTTTAACAAAAATACAGCTTTACGGACTTACTCCATGAATGTGATACAACCCACATTTACTGCTAGCCGACATATTTAACTAACAAAAGCTGTACATTTTTTTCTTATCTTTTAGGATCAGGGTAACGACTTGATAACGTTTAAGAGTGAAACTCATGGAACTTGAATACGAAAGTAAACGCCCCCTGTACATCCCCTACGCTGGCCCGATCCTATTAGAATTCCCTTTATTGAACAAAGGTAGCGCCTTCACCAATGATGAGCGCAGCCACTTCAATTTACACGGCTTATTGCCAGAAGCGGTTGAAACCATCGAAGAACAGGCTGAACGTGCTTATCGTCAGTATCAGGATTTCAAAAACGACGACGATAAACATATTTATCTGCGTAATATTCAAGATACTAATGAAACCCTGTTTTACCGCCTGCTGGAAGCGCATCTTAGCGAGATGATGCCCATTATTTACACCCCGACGGTCGGCGAAGCTTGTGAACACTTCTCCGACATCTATCGCCGCGCGCGCGGGTTATTTATCTCTTATCCGAACCGCGAACACATTGATGACATGCTGCAAAATGCCACCAAGCAAAATGTGAAAGTTATCGTGGTTACTGACGGCGAACGCATTCTCGGCCTTGGCGACCAAGGTATCGGCGGCATGGGGATTCCTATTGGCAAATTGTCACTGTATACCGCCTGCGGTGGTATTAGTCCGGCGTATACCTTGCCAGTGGTATTAGATGTGGGCACCAACAACCCCCAACGTCTGAACGACCCGCTGTATATGGGCTGGCGTCATCCGCGTATTTCCGGCGATGAATATTATGCCTTTGTTGATGAATTCATTCAGGCAGTCAAACGCCGCTGGCCGAATGTATTGTTACAATTTGAAGATTTTACTCAGAACAATGCCACGCCGCTGCTCAACCGCTACCGTGATGAGCTGTGCTGCTTCAATGATGATATTCAGGGCACAGCAGCGGTCACATTGGGTAGCCTGATTGCGGCAAGTCATGCCGCTGGCAGCCAGTTGCGCGACCAAACTGTCACCTTCCTCGGCGCAGGTTCAGCCGGTTGTGGTATTGCTGAGCAGATCATTGCGCAGATGATTTCGGAAGGTCTGAGTGAAGAACAAGCTCGGGCGCGTGTCTTTATGGTCGACCGTTTCGGCCTGTTGACTGATAAACTGCCTAATCTGTTGGATTTCCAAAGTAAATTGGTGCAAAAAAGCGATGCGTTGCAAAGCTGGAATCTAACCAGTGACTCAATCTCATTGCAGGATGTGGTTCGTAATGCCAAACCTACCGTGCTGATTGGGGTTTCTGGTCAGCCGGGGTTATTTACCGAAGAGTTGATCCGCGAGATGCACAAGCACTGTGCGCGCCCGATAGTGATGCCACTGTCGAACCCCACTTCACGGGTAGAAGCGCGGCCAGAAGATATTATTAACTGGACGGATGGCGCAGCATTGGTCGCAACAGGTAGCCCCTTCTCACCGGTCAGCTATAAAGAGAAACTGTATCCAATTGCACAATGCAATAATTCTTATATCTTCCCCGGCATTGGTTTGGGGGTGCTGGCATCCGGTGCCAAGCGTGTCACCGACGGCATGCTGATGGCCGCCAGCCGTGCATTGGCGCAGTGTTCACCGCTGGCGCAAAACGGCGA
The DNA here is from genome assembly GCF_901472495.1 of Yersinia enterocolitica subsp. enterocolitica. Taxonomy (NCBI): domain Bacteria; kingdom Pseudomonadati; phylum Pseudomonadota; class Gammaproteobacteria; order Enterobacterales; family Yersiniaceae; genus Yersinia; species Yersinia enterocolitica. The sequence continues at coordinate 324,062 of NZ_LR590469.1, read as the reverse complement.
AGGAGCATTACTACCCAATATCGATGATATTCAGGCGGTGTCAAAAACCATCGCTATGCAAGTAGGGAAAGCTGCGCAGTTGCAAGGTGTCGCTATTGTCACTTCTGAGGAAGCATTAGCTAAGGCCATTGAGCACAACTATTGGCAGCCACAGTATCGGACTTACAAACGAACCTCGTTCTAGTTATTATCCGGCCTGCGCTACTGCTCAGGCCGGTGATAGACTAACTCTCTTGTCATCAGTTCCCCCTTAATCATTAATATAATAAGAAGAAACTATTGGCATGATATCGGTGGGTACAGTAGCCTTGCAGTATCACCAGTGAATTGAATGCATCAAAGGCCAGAGAATGTGGAAACGCCTGATTATTAGCTTAATTATCATCGCAGGGTTGCTGATGGTGACAGCTATTGCGCTCGATCGCTGGATCAGCTGGAAAACAGCCCCTTTTATCTACGATGAACTGCAAGACTTACCGCACCGGCAGGTTGGTGTGGTATTAGGCACGGCTAAGTATTATAAAACCGGTGGTATAAATCAGTTTTATCAATACCGCATCCAAGGGGCGCTAAACGCCTATAACAGTGGCAAAGTCAGTTACTTACTGCTGAGTGGTGACAATGCGCTACACAGTTATAATGAGCCGATGACCATGCGCCGCGATTTGATGGCCGCCGGTGTGCCCGCCTCTGACATTGTGTTGGATTATACCGGTTTCCGCACACTAGATTCTATTGTGCGCACTCGAAAAGTATTTGATACCAATGATTTTATTATCATTACTCAGCGTTTCCATTGCGAGCGGGCGTTGTTTATCGCTATGCATATGGGGATTCAAGCGCAGTGTTTTGCTGTGCCGTCCCCCAAAGATATGCTCAATGTTCGGGTACGTGAGATCTTTGCCCGCCTCGGCGCGCTGTCAGATCTCTATATTATGAAACGCGAGCCACGCTTCCTGGGGCCATTAATCCCTATTCCGGCAGTACACGTGATACCGGATGATGCGCAAGGTTACCCCGCTGTATCCCCTGAGCAACTGGTTGAACTGGAACACCGGCTGGCAGAAGAAAAAGCGAAAAAACCTGCACCTGCACCTGCACCTGCACCTGCACCTGCACCTGCACCTGCACCTGCACCTGCACCTGCACCTGCACCATGATTTTGAATGCGCTTTTGTTTTGCGTCAATAACGATCAAAAGCGCCCCCCACTACTCCCTTTGCCCTAAAAACGCCCCGACATCACTTTCAACCTCCCCCATCTCTTGCAATAACTGCAAGGTCTCCAGCGCTTCATCCTCATCCAGTCGGCTCATGGCAAACCCCACATGCACCAAAACCCAATGACCGATTAATGCTAAACTCGCCTGCTCATCCGCTGCCACCAGCATAATATTGACCGAGCGGCGCACGCCACAGACATCCACCCATGCCGTGCCTGGTTGAGTGTCATCCAACGCGACAATTTGCCCAGGGATCCCTATACACATAATCCGGCTCCCGCAGTATCTCGGCATAAAAAAAGCAAATTCATTCCACCTCCAACCGCTTAATTATCACGCCATCATCAGCCGCCCCAATACGTAAGTGGCTGCCCGCACATAACGGGCAACGAGTCACTTTGCTGCTGAGCAAATTAACCGCTTGCTGGCAGTCATGGCACCACACTTGTGATGGCTGCTGGCTAAGATGCAAAACACAGCCTTCCGCCAAAGTGCCACGACACACTAACTCAAAACAGAACGCCAGTGCCTGCGGCTCGACACAGGAAAAAGCACCGGTTTCCAGCCACACGCCGGTAATTCTCTGTGCACCGTGCAACCGTGCCTGCTGTTCCATCATGGCAATAGCATTTTGGCACAAGGTAATCTCATGCATGACTGTTCTCCCACTATGGATTTCTCTGGCAAAATCAATGCAAAGACGATGCCAGTAATACCGGCCATATCATGGATATCTATATCCATTTTAACAAATTGATAAATATTAATATTTTCCAAAATCACTTGGGTATAAATTCACGATATGAATCTTCACTGTCGAAGTGTCATCCGACAGTGAAGATTTCGTCACTATTGTCGACACTTCACGCTAGCAATCCCTCTGTTTTTACTGCCTTTTAAATGCCTGCCCTTTATCTGCAATCACCTTAATGCCCTGCTGGCGCGGCTTCACTACTCTTTTGCATTGGCGGTCACCGTGCTGGCACAGAATATGCTTTGGAGCTGAGAAATGATTGCTATCAGCCTGACTGTCACCAGATTTTTGTCCCGGAGGGTATAGCCATGAACCGCTTTGTGATTGCGGAACCGAGGCTTTGTATTGGATGCAATACCTGCATGGCTGCTTGCAGCCAGGTGCATAAAGCCAAGGGTTTACAACAGCATCCCAGATTGACTGTTATGCGTAACGCCACGGTCACGGCACCGATTCTCTGTCGTCACTGTGAAGATGCATGGTGTGCGCGGGTTTGCCCGGTCAATGCCATTACCCTGACCAATAACGCGGTCGAATTGGATGAAACCACCTGTATCGGCTGCAAGCTCTGCGGTATCGCCTGCCCGTTTGGTGCAATCACACCGGCGGGCAGTAAACCCTTGGCAGTGCCAGAAAATTTCCCTGAATACATTCCGATGCCCCTGCTATCTGATGTGCCATTTAGCCCGGCCAACATGAATCCGTTCCTTGCCTGGAATGCCGGAGTACGTGCTGTTGCCGTGAAATGCGACTTATGCAGCTTCCAATCTCAGGGGCCGGAATGTGTGCGGGTCTGCCCGACTAACGCCTTAATGCTGGTGGATGAGCACAGCATTGAACAGGCAAATCACGCCAAGCGCCTGGCCGCCGCCAGTGGGTTTGCCAACGAGCTGCCCTTTATGGCCGTGGACACCTCGTCAGCTATCTCTCACGAGGAGCAGAAAAGATGATGAATTCGCTTGAGCTATTGTGGCTCTCCTTACTACTTTATCTGGCTGGCGCACTGCTTTCTCTGCTGCTGGCACGACGAGAAACACTCGCGATTTATGCCTCCGGATTGGCGTCATTGTTAGGTGGCCTTGCGGGCTTGTTTGCTGCGGCCCCCACTCTACTTGACGGCGGGATTATCACCTTCACCACCGCTGGGCCATTCCCGTTTGTCGCATTTAGTTTGCGTCTTGATCCATTAGCCGCATTTATGCTGATGGTCATCTCACTATTAGTGGTGATAACCGCGCTCTATTCACTGGCCTATGTGCAGGAATACAAAGGGCGCGGGGCGTGGGGAATGGGGGTGTTTATGAACCTATTCATCGCCTCAATGGTGGCGTTGGTGGTGGTGGATAATGCTTTCTACTTTATTATTTTTTTCGAAATGATGTCGCTGGCGTCTTACTTCCTGGTGATTGCCGATCAGGATGACGATGCCATCAGCGCGGGTTTACTCTATTTTCTGATTGCCCACGCCGGTTCCGTGCTGATTATGATTGCGTTCTTCCTGCTGTACCGACTGAGCGGCAGTCTGGAGTTTGCCGCCTTCCGGCAGGCTAATCCGCAACCCATTATGGCCTCGGTTATCTTCTTATTGGCTTTCTTCGGTTTTGGTGCCAAAGCAGGGATGCTGCCACTGCATGGCTGGTTACCACGGGCGCACCCTGCTGCCCCTTCCCATGCTTCTGCCCTGATGTCCGGCGTGATGGTGAAAATAGGCATCTTCGGCATCATCAAAGTCGGCATTGATTTGCTCGGTGCCAGCCAACTGTGGTGGGGTGTGGTGGTGCTGGGCTTTGGTGCCGTATCCTCAGTGCTGGGCGTGCTGTACGCATTAGCCGAACACGACATCAAACGGCTACTGGCGTATCACACGGTTGAGAATATCGGCATTATCCTGATGGGGGTCGGTGTCGGTATGATTGGTATTGCCAGCCATCAGCCGGTACTCGCCGCGCTGGGTTTACTGGGTGCGCTCTACCACCTGCTTAACCACGCCGTCTTCAAAGGGCTGCTGTTTCTCGGGGCTGGTGCGGTCATTTATCGCTTACACACCAAAGACATGGAAAAGATGGGCGGGTTGGCCCGAATGATGCCTTATACCGCACTGGCCTTTCTGGTGGGATGTATGGCGATTTCAGCCCTGCCGCCATTCAATGGTTTTGTCAGTGAATGGTTCACCTACCAATCACTGTTTACCATGACCAAAGACGGCGGTTTTATTATCCGCCTCGCCGGGCCAATCGCCATTGTGATGCTGGCAATCACGGGTGCATTGGCGGCCATGTGTTTTGTGAAAGTTTATGGCATCAGCTTCTGCGGCCTGCCGCGTACAGAAAAAGCCGCCCTTGCGCGCGAAGTCCCCTGGCCGATGACCACCGCCATGCTGTTGTTGGCGCTGCTTTGCCTGGTTTTGGGAATAGGTGCCACTCACGTCGCTCCGGTGATTGGCCGCATTGCCTCCAGCTTGATAACTGCCCCTCCGGTGCCTTCTTTACAGGTAGCGCAAGGCGCGGTGTTATTCCCACAACACAGCTCTCAGGCCATGCTGTCCACCCTATATATCTTCTTTGGTTTATTGATTTTGCCGCTGGTGATTCTACTGGTCGCCAGCTTATACAGAGGCAGCCGCCTGGCATTTCGTCATGCTGGCGACCCGTGGGCTTGCGGTTATGCCTATGAGCAGGCCATGACTGTCTCGGCCGGTGGCTTTACTCAACCCCTGCGAGCCATGTTTGCCCCGCTCTATCGACTGCGTAAAACACTCGATCCCGCCCCGATGATGCAGCGTGCGCTGGAATATTCCATCAGTGGTGCGGGCCGGGTGGAACCTGTCTGGGATGACAAAATAGTGGCCCCGCTTATCCGTTCTATCCAATGGCTCAGCCAACGAATTCAATGGCTGCAACAGGGTGATTTCCGCCTCTACTGTCTGTATGTGGTCGCCGCGCTGGTAACCCTGCTGATTATTGCGGCTATTTAAGGAGACGAGCAATGCCAACTACTGATATGCCTGCGCTCTCTATGATTGCTTTCGCCATCGGGCAGGCGCTGGTGATGCTGGCGCTGGCACCGCTGATGGCGGGGATTTCGCGCATGGTAAGAGCCAGAATGCACTCGCGCCGTGGGCCGGGCATCCTGCAAGAGTATCGAGATTTAGCCAAGCTACTGAAACGTCAGGATGTGGCACCGGCCAATGCTGGGATTATTTTCCGGTTGATGCCCTATGTACTGCTGGGCAGCATGTTATTGATTGCTATGACGTTACCCATTTTCACGCTGGCCTCCCCCTTTGGCGTGGCAGGCGACCTGATAGCTCTGCTGTATCTGTTCGCGCTGTTTCGCTTCTTCTTCTCACTGGCAGGTCTGGATAGCGGCAGTATCTTCGCCGGTATCGGTGCCAGCCGCGAGTTGACGCTGGGGGTGTTGGTTGAACCGACACTAATCCTTTCACTGCTGGTGGTGGGGCTGATTGCTGGCTCAACCAATATCGGCACCATCAGTACTACCTTATCTCAAGGGCACTGGCAGTCACCGACCGCAACGGCTCTGGCGCTGTTGGCCTGCGGTTTCGCCGTGTTTATCGAAATGGGCAAAATTCCGTTCGATGTCGCTGAAGCGGAACAAGAGCTACAGGAAGGGCCACTGACCGAATACTCCGGTGCGTCACTGGGCTTGGTCAAATGGGGCATAAGCCTGAAACAGGTAGTGGTGGCGCAGCTTTTCCTCGGCGTATTTATCCCGTTTGGCAAGCTGGCGGTACTGAGTGGGCCGGGCTTGCTGTGGGCGCTGGTGGCCTGTGTTATTAAATTGGTGGTGGTATTTGTACTGGCCTCCATCGTGGAAAACAGTATTGCCCGTGGGCGCTTCCTGTTGACCTCCCGTGTTACCTGGCTGGGGTTTGGCGTCGCTGCCTTGTCTCTGGTTTTCTATCTCACCGGCCTTTAAGGAGCTAATAAACCCATCATGGATAACCTGGCTCTTATAAATTCAGTCCTGATAAACATCGCCCTTGTAACGATTCTGTTGCCGTTTGCCGGTGCCATTCTCACCGCCTGTTTGCCACAGCAATGGGCGAAATGGTCTTGTACTTTCTTCTCACTGCTGGCCACCCTCGGCACCATTCTGCTGGCTTATGTCTATCTGAGTGGCGGCAAGGTTGATGTCACTTTTGATCTGATTCATTACGGTGATATGGCACTGTTCGGTCTGACCATCGACCGCATCAGCACCTTAATTGCTTTCGCCGTGGTATTCCTCGGCTTGCTGGTCAGTATCTATTCCACCGGCTATCTGACATTAGGTAATCGCGAGCACCCGCACGAAGGCACCAACCGCTACTATGCGCTGCTATTGGTATTCATTGGCGCTATGGCAGGGCTTGTCTTATCATCCACCCTGCTGGGACAGCTGTTCTTCTTTGAAATTACCGGCGGCTGTTCGTGGGGGTTGATTGGTTACTACCAGAGCCAGAAGTCACTGCGCTCGGCGCTAAAAGCCTTGCTGGTTACCCATGTGGCAGCCATCGGCCTGTATTTGGCGGCAGCAGTGCTACTGGTCAATACCGGCACCTTTGCTTTAACGGCACTGGCGCAACTGGACCACACCACCAAAGTCATTGTATTCGGTGGCATCCTGTTTGCCGCCTGGGGGAAATCGGCCCAGTTACCACTGCATATCTGGTTACCGGATGCGATGGAGGCCCCGACCCCAGTCAGTTCCTATCTGCACGCCGCGTCGATGGTCAAAGTCGGCGTCTATATCTTCGCTCGCGCCATCTACTCCGCCGGTGATGTGCCGCAGATTATCGGCACTGTCGGTATGGTGATGGCGGTTATTACTTTGATTTACGGTTTCTTTATGTATCTGCCGCAAAAAGATATGAAGCGGCTACTGGCCTACTCCACCATCACCCAGTTGTCTTACATCTTCTTCGCTCTGTCGTTGGCTATCTATGGCTCAAAACTGGCCTTTGATGGCGGCATTGCCTACATCTTCAACCACGCATTTGCCAAGAGCCTGTTCTTCCTGGTCGCCGGGGCGCTGAGTTACAGCTGCGGCACCCGTATGTTGCCCAAACTTAAAGGCATCATGGGCAAAATGCCACTGCTGGGCGTCGGATTCTGTGTGGCTGCACTGGCCATCACCGGGGTACCGCCATTTAACGGTTTCTTTAGTAAATTCCCCATTTTTGCCGCCGGTTTCTCACTTTCTCATGAACATTGGCTGCTGATACCGCTGCTGGTACTGGCGTTGATTGAATCGGTTGCCAGCTTTGGCTGGTTCCTCTACTGGTTCGGACAAACTGTACCAGGCAAGCCGTCAGAAGAAGTCGCCAGTGCCAAGCCGCTGCCATTAGCCATGCAGGGTGTGCTGGTAGTGCTGGTGGTGATGTCGGTGTGTTCAAGTTTTATTGCCGTCGCCTGGCTCGGATAAGGGAGTAAAAAATGACCGGAACACTTATTGTCAACAATTTGGTCGTCAATAATCTGGCAGGCCTGCTGATCATTACCTCGCTGCTGGTGATTATCGTGAAAAAACCCGCCACATCAGCGCTGTTTTATGCTTTGCAGTCACTGGTCTTGGTGCTGATTTTCCTGGTATTAGCCGAAACCTTGCACGCCCACGAGCTGTATATGTGGTCGCTGACCGCTTTTATCACCAAGGTGATATTGGTGCCGTGGATTATGTATCGCGCATTTCGCCAGATGGAAGACCCTAAAGCCAACGGCGGCGTGGTAGGTACCGCTGGCCTGATATTTATCGCCGCCATCATCATTTTATTGAGCTACTTCGTGGTCGAGCCAGTGCAATTGCCGATGGTCAGTGCGCTAAAACCGGCATTGGCAGTGTCACTTGGGCACTTCCTGATTGGCCTGCTGTGTATCGTCACCCAACGCAATATCCTGAAAAACATCTTCGGTTACTGCCTGATGGAAAACGGCGCGCACCTGATGTTGGCATTGTTGGCTTTCCGCGCGCCGGAGTTGGTCGAGGTAGGTATTGCCACTGATGCCATCTTCGCCGTGATTGTGATGACGCTAATGGCGCGCAAAATTTACCGCACGCTGCATACGCTGGATGTTAAACAACTGACAGCGCTAAAGGGGTAATAAAATGAGCAATACTGACCTGCTGCTGTTACTGCTGGCGATACCTCTGATAGCCTCGCTGCTGGCATTTGCTTGCCGTGCCTTGGGGAGTGCCGCCCGCATGGCAACCACCTGGGTACATTTTGCAGGCATCAGTTTACTGCTGATAGTGGCATTGACGGTAGTGTGCCGGGTGGCAGTGGGCGGGGAAATTCTGGCGGTTCACCATTGGCTGCATATCGACAGCCTCAGTGCGCTGTTCCTCGCTATTTTAGGCGTTATCGGCTTTATCACTGGCCTTTACTCCCTTGGCTATATGCGCCATGAAGTGAATAACGGTGAAATTACTGTCAGCACCTTGTGTAATTACTACGGCTTTTTCCATCTGTTCCTGTTCACCATGCTGTTGGTGGTAACCAGCAATAACCTGATTCTGATGTGGGTTGGCATTGAAGCCACCACCCTCAGTTCGGCCTTTTTGGTGGGATTATACGGCCAGCGTTCCTCACTGGAGGCGGCGTGGAAGTACATTATTATCTGTACCGTTGGTGTGGCGTTCGGGCTGTATGGCACGGTATTGGTGTATGCCAATGCTGCCAATGTGCTGGCCGACCCCGGCAGCGCTATCTTCTGGACGGTGGTCGCCGAGCATGCCAAAGAGCTAGATCCTAGCCTGATGCATCTGGCATTTGTCTTTATCCTGATTGGCTTTGGTACCAAAACCGGGCTGTTCCCAATGCACTCCTGGCTGCCGGATGCTCACAGCGAAGCCCCCAGCCCCACCAGCGCCTTGTTATCCGCGGTATTACTCAACTGCGCCCTGCTGGTGATCATTCGCTATTACATCATTATCAGTGCCGCCATCGGGCCACATTTCCCACAAATGTTGCTGTTGGTGTTCGGCATGATGTCGGTTGCCGTCTCTGCATTCTTCATTCTGGCACAGCGCGATATGAAACGTTTGTTGGCTTACTCCAGTGTAGAGAACATGGGGTTAATCGCCGTGGCCTTAGGCATTGGTGGCCCACTGGGTGTATTAGCCGCACTGTTTCACACCATGAATCACAGCCTGGCAAAAACCTTACTGTTCTGCGGTTCTGGCAATGTGCTGCTGAAATATGGCACGCGGGATATGGGTGCTATCAAAGGCATTATCCGTGTGGCTCCGCTCACTGCGGTGATGCTGGCCGGTGGCGCATTGGCGTTGGCGGGAATGCCGCCATTTAACGTGTTTATCAGTGAATTTATGGTGGTCGCCGCAGCGATTAAAACCGGCCATATCACCTTAGTTATTGTGTTGCTATTGCTGCTCACTTTGGTACTGGCGGGGTTGGTACGCATGATCGCCAGCACGGTGCTGGGTACCCCACCGACGGCGGTAAGCAAAGGTGAACTGGGTATTCTGACTACCGCGCCGATGGCGATTCTATTATTGCTGATGCTGTTGCTCGGGGTGCATATTCCCACGCCAGTGACCCGCTTGCTGACTGATGCGGCGCAGATTGTCCTCAATAACGACAGCCGCGACCCTATCCAACCACCCTTTATGTTGCCATGGCAATTGCCCAGCCCAATAAAAGACATTTCTCCGGCCCTATTGACCCCATCCATCGCAGATACGCACGCCGCTCTGCCATTCACCCCGACTCGTCAGGAGATGTAACGTGACTCACGAAACACCTACTTCAGCTCTTTTGGTTTCAGAACAGCCGGTTTCAGGGCAGCCACACAGCGGTGAAAAACTGGGAGCCGCCTATGTGGCCCAGCTGCGAGAACAATTTCCAACTGTAATTCTTGATGAAGAGTGGCAAACCCCTGATCAACTGACGATAACCATCAAACTGAACAGCCTGCCGGATGTGGTTGAACACCTTTATTATCAACAAGGTGGTTGGTTATCTGTGCTATTTGGTAATGACGAGCGCAGTTTGAATGGCTATTTTGCCATCTACTATGTGCTGTCAATGGAAGGCCGCGAACAATACGGCATTGATACGGGTAAAAAGTATGGCGATAAGTGCTGGGTAATTGTCAAAGCGCTGATTAGCCCCGAACGGCCCGAGTTCCCGTCCGTGACACCACGAGTTCCGGCAGCCGTCTGGGGTGAGCGCGAAGTGCGCGATATGTATGGCCTACAACCTATTGGCTTGCCTGATGAGCGCCGTTTAGTGTTGCCCGATGATTGGCCAGACGACCTCTATCCGCTGCGCAAAGACACCATGGATTACCGCCAGCGCCCGACTCCCACCAGCAACACTGAAACCTATCAGTTTGAAAACGAAGCGGGCAGTAGCAGCCGGGTGGTGCCCATCGGCCCGATGCATATCACTTCTGATGAGCCAGGTCACTTTCGGCTGTTCGTCGACGGCGAAGACATTATCGACGCCGATTACCGCCTGTTTTATGTCCATCGTGGCATGGAAAAACTGGCTGAAACCCGCATGGGCTACAACGACATCACTTTCCTATCAGATCGCATCTGTGGCATTTGCGGCTTCACCCACAGCGTGGCTTATACCTCATCGATTGAAAATGCGCTCGGCATTATCGTGCCACCGCGGGCGCAGATGATCCGTACCATTTTGCTGGAAGTAGAACGGCTACACAGCCATCTGCTCAATATCGGTTTGTCCTGCCACTTTGTCGGGTTTGATACCGGTTTTATGCAGTTCTTCCGAGTGCGCGAAAAAGCCATGACTATCGCCGAGATGCTTACCGGCGCGCGAAAAACCTACGGCCTAAATCTGATTGGTGGGGTGCGGCGCGATATTCTGAAAGCCGACCGTATTAAAACGCTGCAATTAGTCTCAGAGATACGCGCTGATATCAGCGAGCTGGTGGATATGCTGATGAGCACCGCCAATATCGAGCAGCGCACAATGGGCGTTGGCATGCTGGATCGCAAAATCGCTCGTGATTTCAGCCCAGTTGGCCCGATGATCCGCGCCAGTGGCTATGCACGCGATATGCGCCACGACCACCCTTACGCCAACTACGCCAATATCCCGAAAGAGCTGTTTAGCCTTGATGGCTGTGATGTGCATTCGCGCCTGTTGGTGCGGGTGCGGGAGTTCTTCGACTCGCTGGTAATGATTGAGTACGGGCTAAACCATATGCCGGGCGGGCCGTTGCTGGAGGAGAAAGTCCACTATCAGCCGTATAAGTTTGCCCTTGGTTTCTCGGAAGCGCCGCGTGGCGAAGATGTCCACTGGAGCATGACCGGCGACAATCAGAAGCTGTTCCGCTGGCGCTGCCGCGCCGCCACTTACGCCAATTGGCCGGTGCTGCGCTACATGCTGCGCGGCAATACGGTTTCTGATGCGCCATTGATTATCGGCAGCCTCGATCCCTGCTATTCCTGCACTGACCGGGTGACATTGGTGGATGTACGCAAGCAGAAATCCGTCACCGTGCCGTACAAAGAGATCGAACGCTATGGCATTGAGCGCACCCATTCGCCGCTCAAATAGAGGGATGAAGAATGTTAAAACTGTTTAAAACCATCCTGAAAGTCGGCGATACCACGGTGAAATATCCGTTTAAGCCACTTGAGGTCAGTCACGGATTCCGTGGCAAACCACAATATGATGCCGAGCAATGCATTGCCTGCGGCGCCTGCACTATGGCCTGCCCCGCCAATGCGCTGACGATGGAGACCGACCTTGCTAAGGGCACTCGCCAGTGGCAATTGTTCCTCGGACGTTGCATTTTTTGTGGCCGCTGTGAAGAAGTCTGCCCGACCCGCGCCATTGTGTTATCACAAGAGTTTGAACTGGCAGTATTCAATAAAGCCGATTTATATCAGCGCGCCACCTTTACTCTCGCCCATTGCCAGCAGTGCCAGAAGCCTTTTGCGCCGAAAAAAGAGGTGGATTACGTCATGGCACTGTTGATTCATTCCGGGATGGGTATTGATGATGTCGAGCAACAGCGCCCCCATTTTGAAACCTGTCCTGACTGTAAGCGCAAACAGAACATTATAGGTAATGACAATGTCTCCATAAAAAATAATGTTTCCATGAATAACAGCATGATACCGAATCACCACCTTGAAGGGGGGAGCAATTGATGAGCCAACCACATTCATTGAAACCAGCTTGGGGCCATTACGTTAGCCAACCCGCTGCACTTGACTCTTCTATCGCCCAGTTAAAAGGCAAATTACTGAAAGATATCAAACGCTCGGCCTATGTGTATCGAGTGGACTGCGGTGGTTGCAATGGCTGTGAAATTGAGATTTTCTCTTCAATTACACCGCTGTTCGACACCGAGCGATTTGGCATCAAAGTGGTTGCCTCACCACGCCATGCGGACATTTTACTGTTCACCGGCGCCGTCACTCGCGCCATGCGCACACCGGCCTTACGTGCTTATGAATCCGCTCCTGACCCCAAAATTTGTGTCTCTTATGGCGCTTGTGGTTGCGGCGGCGGTATCTTCCACGACCTGTATTGTGTCTGGGGCGGTAGCGACACCATTGTGCCGATTGATGTTTATATCCCCGGCTGCCCTCCCACCCCGGCAGCGACCATTTATGGCTTTGCGGTCGCTTTGGGCTTGCTGGAACAAAAGTTAAAAGGTGAGGATCACCAGGAAGCCGCCGATGAACGCGTGGCGCTTATTCACCCTGATGCACCGCTAACTCTGCGGGTATTATTAGAACGTGAGGCCCGCCGTATGGCCGGTTATCGTCACGGGCGAGAAATTACCGACAGTTTCTTATCACTGCTGGTCAATCAACCGCTGCAAGGACTGGAACAGCGTTGCCAGAGTTACCTCCAGCAACAAGATGATCCGCGTTTAAGTGAGATATTTGCCAACCTGCAACAGATAACCCTGATGCAATTGGCGGGAGGGCATGTTAATGCCTAAAGTGATCTTTTATGCCCTGAACCAGAAGTTCCTCGACAGTGATGAAGACATGCCCGAACAGGCGCAACAAGTGATGTATTACTCACTGGCTATCGGCCACCATGTCGGCGTCATTGATTGCTTAAAAGCCATTATGGAATGTCCACTGGCTGAGTATGAGCAGTGGTTCAGTCAGTTACCCGAAGGTAAAGCTCGCCGCAAAATGGCTGGTTTGCTGAAATTTGGCGAAATCACCATCGACAGCACCCATACCCAATTGCTGGCCCAAGCCTTTGCGCCACTGGCACAGAATGCAGATTCATTGCATCAGCCCTGGAGCCAACAACTGCTGCAAACCCTGTACGATATTGAGCAGGAACCGGCAATTTATTTAATGGTGAAGCGCCGCCCATGAAACATCAATATCCAGTCACAAATATCGTGTTAACCGTCGGCAATAGCATGATGGGCGATGATGGCGCTGGCCCGTTACTGGCTGAGCGTATGACAGAGCAACCATTAGCTGGCTGGCACGTTATCGACGGTGGTTCGGCACCGGAAAATGTCGTGCATCGTATTCGCGCGTTGCAGCCCACCCGCCTGATTATTGTTGATGCCGCCGATATGGAGCTGCCGCCGGGTGAGATTCGCATCATTGATCCTGAGCGAATTGCCGAAATGTTCATCATGAGCACGCATAATTTACCGCTCAATTTTCTGATTGATCAGTTAAAGGAAGATATCAGCGAAGTTATCTTCGTCGGCATCCAACCTACCCTGGTGGCGTTCTACTTTCCGATGACCGAGCCAGTAAAACAGGCGGTAGAAACGGTGTATCAACAACTGCCACACTGGCAAGGTGATGGCGGTTTCGCACATTTATAGCTAAATGACGGCATGCCGTCGTCAATTTTGCCGACGTCATGCCTGCCGACAGTTTCCTGTTAATACTCCCTCCCGCATCAATATCCACTAATCCTTTATAAAACAATCATATTCATCCACTTTTACGCCACCATTTCAAGTTGGCATAAACCATGCAGTATGTAGGGCAATGAGCCAGATTAGCTGTTCTAAACGTGAATCTGCCAGATCTATCAATTTATCCCAATAGATTTCAAGGTGTAGGAAGGCGGCAAGCGAGTGCAGCCAACACACCTGCAACTTGAAAGATGAAGGGGGAGGAGAGAAAACAATGAACCGGTTCATCATCGCCGATCCAAAAAAGTGTATTGGCTGCCGTACCTGTGAGGTTGCCTGCGTGCTGGCACACAATGGCGGCAAACTGGACACCCTGACTAAAGCCAATTTCGCCCCGCGGTTGAAAGTGGTCAAAGGAATGAATGTCAGTACCACCATTCTGTGCCGCCACTGTGAGGATGCGCCTTGTGCCAATGTTTGCCCGAACGGCGCGATTGTGCGGGCGGCAGACAGCATTCAGGTGTTGCAGGAAAAATGCATTGGCTGCAAAACCTGCGTCGTTGCCTGCCCCTACGGTGCCATGAACGTGGTGACCAAACAGGTTGAAGTGATGTTCAACGGCCTCTCGCAGGGCTTTTGCCTGAAAGCTGAAGCGCAAAAGTGTGATTTATGTGAAGGGCGTGCCGCTGGGCCTGCCTGCATCTCGGTTTGCCCCACTCAGGCACTGCACCTGATTGGTCGTGACACCATGCAAGCCATGCTACGCAAGAAACAGCTGCGCGCCGCACTGGACGAAGCCAACGAGATGAACTTTTAGTCAGCCTAAAAGGCCAAGGGGATTAAAAATGTATAAAGCATTAACGGTATGTCCTTACTGCGGCTCCGGCTGCAAAATCAATTTACTGGTCGAAAACGGCAAAGTTGTTGGCGCTGAAGGGGCAAATGGCGTCACCAATCAGGGTGAGCTTTGTCTGAAAGGCTATTATGGCTGGGATTTTCTCAATGATACCAAGCTGCTGACGCCACGCTTAAAACAGCCGATGATCCGTCGTCAAAAAGGTGGCAAGCTGGAAGCGGTTTCCTGGGACGAAGCTATTGAGTTCGCCAGCAGTAAATTGCGGGCAATCAAAGAGAAATATGGCCCGGAAGCCATTATGCATACCGGTTCGTCCCGTGGGCCGGGCAATGAAACCAACTATGTGATGCAAAAATTTGCCCGCGCAGTCACTGGCAGTAACAACATTGACTGCTGTGCTCGCGTGTGTCACGGCCCGTCAGTCGCGGGTTTGCAGGTGACTGTGGGCAACGGCGCGATGAGTAATTCCATCTGCGAAATTGAAGATACCAAGTGTATTTTGGTGTTTGGCTATAACGCGGCTGATTCACACCCAATCGTGGCCCGCCGCATTCTCAAAGCCAAAGAGAAAGGCGCTAAAGTTATTGTTTGCGATCCACGCCATATCGAAACTGCGCGTATTGCCGATCTGTGGCTACCATTGAAAAATGGCTCCAATATGGCGCTGGTGAATGCATTCGCCAACGTGCTTATTACTGAAGAACTCTACGATAAAGACTATGTTTCGCGTTATACCGAAGGTTTTGACGAGTATCGCGCAATTGTTGCCAAATACACGCCGGAGTATGTCGAAAGTATCACCGGCCTGCCAGCACACACCATTCGTGAAGCGATGCGCATCTATGCTGCCGCACCTTCTGCCACCATTTTGTGGGGCATGGGTGTTACCCAGTGGGGCCAGGGCGTGGATGTGGTTAAGGGATTATCTGGATTGGCATTACTGACGGGCAATTTAGGCCGGCCAAATGTTGGTGTTGGCCCGGTGCGTGGGCAAAATAATGTGCAAGGTGCCTGCGACATGGGCGCATTGCCCAATATGTACCCCGGTTATCAAGCCGTGACTGACCCCGCGACACTGGAGAAGTTTGCCAAAGCCTGGGGGGTTCCTTCTCTCTCTGGCAAAATTGGTTACTCGCTGACCGACGTTCCGCACAAGGTCAAAGAAGGCAAAATCAAAGCCAACTACGTGATGGGCGAGGATCCGTTGCAAACCGAACCGGACCTTTCGATGATGCGCGAAGCATTCAGCGAATTGGAATTGCTGATTGTACAAGACATCTTTATGACCAAAACCGCTGCCGAAGCCGACGTTATTTTCCCAGCAACGTCGTGGGGCGAACATGAAGGCGTTTATTCTGCCGCCGACCGGGGTTTCCAACGGTTTGAGAAAGCAGTAGAACCCCAAGGTGACGTCAAACCGGATTGGGAAATTATCAGCCTAATGGCGACAGCCCTCGGCTATCCGATGAAATACAACAATACTAAAGAGATTTGGGACGAACTACGCGAGCTATGTCCGCTGTATTACGGCGCAACTTACGAAAAAATGGCCGGTTTGGGCTATGTTCCCTGGCCTTGTACTACTGAAGACAGCCCCGGCACACCGTGGTTATATGCGGGTAATAAGTTTGACCGCCCCGGCGGCAAAGGGTTGTTGTTTGCCAGCGAATGGCGTGCGCCAATGGAACAGGTGGATGAAGAATACCCGCTGGTGCTGTGTACCGTGCGTGAAGTCGGCCACTATTCCTGCCGCTCCATGACCGGCAACTGTTCAGCATTACAAACACTTGCCGATGAACCGGGTTACGTGCAAATCAGCCCGCAGGATGCAGATAAAATGCGCTTGCAGGACCAACAATTGGTGTGGGTTGCCTCGCGGCGCGGTAAGGTTATTACTCGGGTGTCAGTCAGTGAACGCATCAATGTCGGCGCGGTATATATGACTTATCAGTGGTGGATCGGCGCGTGTAATGAGCTGACACTGGACCATCTGGACCCTATTTCCAAGACGCCAGAATATAAGTATTGTGCGGTGAAATTGGAGGCCATTGCCGATCAAACTTGGGCGGAAAATTACGTGCAGCAAGAGTATAGCCAGTTGAAGGCGCGGTTACGTAGGGAAGCCGAAGTGATTTGATCTGTTAACGGCTACTGCGCTTTGCCATTCTGGGTTTACGCAGTGCTCGCCACCGTCATGTACTTACTCGATTGACAGCTACTGTTCTGCGAATCGAATAAAGTGCAGTGGGCCAATGGTTGACCACGCCTAGGGGCACTTCGGCGGCTTACGCCGCTGACGACCCCAACGGCGTGTTTCCCCTTGGTTCAACTCTGCTGCTTACGCAAATAGAATATAAATCAGAACAAAGAAAAAGATTATATGAGTTACTCTATTCCATCTTCGTCTTCGATACTTTTTACTGATATTCCTAACCGCTGCATGCGGGATAACAGAGTAGTGCGTTTCAACCCTAACTTAATTGCGGCTCCTTTCGGTCCGGCGACTACACCATTGGTTTCTCGTAATACCCGAATAATTCGCGCACGTTCAGATTCTGAAAACTCTGGCTCTTCACTCTCAGGTAATAATGGTTTGTGAACCACTCGCTCCAATACAGGTTTCGCCACTTCTAATGGCGATAAATGATATTCCAATTCTTGTAACTGTAAATTTAGCGTGGTGCCACGGCTGAGGATCACCGCCCGCTCAATAACATTTTCCAGTTCGCGAATATTACCCGGCCAAGGTAGGCGGCTGAGTAAACGCAATGTATCACCCGGAATGGTATCAATAGTGCGGTTCATGCGTTTGGCTATTTTCTGAGTGAAAAATTTCACTAACAAAGGGATATCTTCAGGACGTTCACGCAACGGTGGGATCACAATTGGAAAAACATTAAGCCGATAATAGAGATCACTGCGATATTCCCGATTTACCATCATCAGTTTTAAATCTCGGTTAGTCGCGGCAATCAACCTAACATCAACTGGGATAATTTTACTGCCCCCCAGCCGCTCTATTTCTCGCTCTTGTAGAACCCGCAGGAGCTTAGGTTGCAATTCAAGAGGGATATCCCCAACTTCATCGAGAAATAACGTACCGCCATCCGCCATTTCAAAACGACCAATACGCTGTGAGGCGGCACCAGTATAAGCCCCCTTCTCATGACCAAACAGATCACTCTCCATCAAACCGGAGGGAATGGCCGCACAGTTCATTTTCACCATACGTTTATTCTTACGGGTACTTAAATTATGGATGGCACGGGCAATTAACTCTTTACCGGTGCCAGTTTCCCCCAGAATCAATACTGTACAGTCACTGGATGCCACCATTTCAACCTGTTCCAGCACCGCTTGAATAGCGGCGCTGTGACCCACTATCTCACCAAACTCTTCATTATGAATAATCTGGTCAGTCAAATAGAGATTTTCGTTGACCAATGAATCTTTCAAGCGGGTAATTTCGTTGTAAGCCAAGGCATTATCGACTGCAATAGCAATTCGCGCAGCTATTTGTCGTAGCAGTTTAAGGTTACTGTCAGTGAAAATATCACTCTGACATTGTGCCAGTTTCAATACGCCCAGCATCTTATGACCGAAAAATAGTGGCAATAGGCAAACTGCTTGTAAGCCAGCATCCAGCATACTTGCCAGTTGTTTATCATCCGGAGCCAAAAGAGCAATATCAGCCAGATTGACGAGCAATAATTCCCGGCTGTGTAAAACCTGCCCAGCTAATGTGCCCGTCATATCTACCCAGGCTTGTTGATGCTGTACCGCTTGACCAGACTGATAGCGAGTAGAAAAAACATTCAGTTTATTTTTGTCATTGTGCGTACCGCATATTGCCAAACTGATGTAATCAATATTGAAAAAGCGGTGTATCTCTTTTGAGACCTCCGCCGCTAAAACATCCAACTCCAGTTTAGAAATAACCGTATTGGTGACATCCACTAATATACGGAAATGATCCCGTTCAAAGCGCAACCGTTCGCGCTCGGAGAATGCCCAGTTTATCTCAGTAATATTGTCGACCGCGATGGCCACTACGTCTGCCAATAAGCCCAGAAAGGTAATAGCTTGCTCATCAAACTGGCTATTATCGGTTTTAATAAACTCAACACAGCCTGACCAATGGTTATCATGGCCCAAAGGGAAATGGCAGCCAGCATGTAATTCCTGATACGGTGCTAAATCACCCACAGCAGAAAACTCCCTTTGCATACGGAGATGGTCAGTTTGCAAAGGGGTCTGTTGCTGCCATGCCAGCCCACCGGGGCCTTCGGCAAATAAAACATTTTGCGACGCCACAACAGTGTCAGACACATCATCGTGGGTATAGAGCGTCATTTGGTTATACAGGGGGTTAAGCAGTAATAAATTGACCCGCTGGAAACGAACGACAGAAAAAGAGAGTTTTCTGAGTTCGTTAACTAAATCGGTTATATCCCGCAGCAATAATAACTTTTTCGAGACCGTGAACAATGTGTCTTGCCAGACTTGAGCCAATGTGGGGCGGAGTAGTTTTTTTGCGCTATCCATATATACCCAAAGTAATTAAGCCCAAAAAATGGATGATAACTACTTTAAGGTATTGAAATGAACAAATATATATTAACCCGCGATAAGCTTGATCTGGATTAACAAACTATTTTAGCATATTCACCTGTAAAGACTTATTATTGAAATCACGTCTCATTTACATAAAAAAGAGCATTAAAACATATAGTTATATACTACTACACTTTTTATTTGATATTTACTATAAGCATATCGATGTATAAATGAATGCATAGCGAAATGGTTATATATTCACTGAAAACCTCGCATAAAATACCTGATCTCGTTCCTCACCCCACCAGCACATTGTAAAGATGCCGTCAACTTCATGGTATGAAAAATGCATAAAATCCCTGTTATTAAAATAAATATCTAATTCTTCCTTACCCTTCTCTTAACAAGAAAATAAGCAACAAGGAGTTATCAATGAGTATTGAAAATCCCTTTGATCTGCGACTTCCAGTTGATATGGCAAAGCTTGCAGAGCAAGTTGGTATATATAAAGCCACTAAAAATCCAGCAACAACTTTTTATTTAGCGATGACCGCTGGTGTGTTTATCTCCATTGCTTTTGTCTTCTACATAACAGCAACCACCGGTACTGCAGGTGTAGCATACGGGCTGGCAAAATTAGTCGGCGGTTTATGTTTCTCCCTTGGCCTGATTCTGGTGATTATCTGTGGTGCTGATTTGTTCACCTCCACGGTATTAATTGTGGTAGCCAAAGCCAGTGGCAAGATCAGTTGGCGACAATTAATGACTAATTGGATCAATGTCTATTTCGGTAATCTGATTGGTGCATTGTTTTTTGTTGCTCTGATTTGGTATGCCGGTCAACATACTGCGGCGAATGATTTATGGGGACTAAATGTGCTGCAAACAGCCGACCATAAATTACACCATACCTTTATAGAAGCGG